>NZ_JAKUFP010000001.1:0-372352 GCF_022663495.1 Bacillus cereus group sp. BfR-BA-01383 | reverse complement strand
TTCTTAAATTCTACATCGTAAGTGACTCTAATTTTTCCCATAGAAAAATCCCCTCCATAGTAAACAGGTTAATGTGCTTTCTTTTTCCTGTCTACTATAAGGGGATCATATCATTGAAGCAGGCTTCTTTTTTATCGTTTAGTAAACGCGTTTTCGATTTTCTGCATGACTAGAGATAAGTAATAATGCAGATTCTTCCCCTATATTACGAACAATATGAGGAACGCACGCATTCCAGGAGAAAGAATCACCTTCTCCAACAATTGCAATGTCTTCCCCATGTTGAACTTCTAGTTTTCCGCGTAATACAAGATGACACTCTTCTCCTTCATGAGCATTCGGTGAGTTTTCTTTCGGAAATCCAGCAGGAATTTCTACGAGATTTAGGCGAAGGCCACCTTGTTCAGCGACATGTTCAATTCTTTGTTCATCTTGTCCATACACACTGTATTTACGTTCTTCTTTTTTAACAATTTTTAAACGGTCTTTTTGTTCTAACAATAAATAGGGAAGGGGAACATTTAAAAAATGAGAGATCGTTTCTAAAGTTGAGATAGATGGTGAGGTTTTATTGTTTTCAACCTGACTCATAAATCCTTTAGAAAGACCTGTTCCTTCACAAATTTGGGCAATCGTAATACCTTTACGTTGACGAATTTCACGAATTGCAGAACCGATATTCATAAAATCAAGCTCCTTTTTGTAAACAACTATTTGTATCATAGCAAAAAAAATATATTTTTTCTCATAAAAAATGAATTGACGAATAAAAAAAATTAGTGTATGTTTTGTAATGTAAATAAAAGTTTTGTATAAGAAAACTATAAAGGAGAGAAAGAAATGAATCAACATATTGGTAACTTAATTATTCGCATCGTGTTAGGAGTAACATTCTTTATGCACGGTTTAACAAAATTCCAATCGGGAATTGACAATATTGCAGGGTGGTTTACAAGCATTGGTTTACCAGGAGGACTTGCATACGGTGTAGCAACTGTTGAATTAGTTGGAGGTCTATTGTTAATTTTAGGTTTAGGTGTAAGATATATTGGATTATTATTTGCACTTGTTATGGTCGGAGCGATTGTAAAAGTAAAATGGTCAGCTGGCTTGTTAGGAGACGGAAAAAATCCTGGATTTGAGTTAGAACTTGCATTATTAGCAATGGGTGCATACTTATTTGTTGCGAAAGCTGATGGTTTTGTAGATAATTTCTTAAAAGAGAAAATGTCAAAGAAAAACTAATTTAAATGGGGGTATAACAAGATGAGCTTTCAACTTCATCCCGAAACAACACTTGGTGTTGTTCATTTATACGTATCAAATATAAAGAAATCACTAGACTTTTATACGGAAGTACTAAGCATGAAGGTACTAAAAGAAGAGGAAGCAGTCGTTACATTTGGGAATGAAAATGATGAACCACTCCTTATCATTGAAGAAAAGAAAGAAGCTTTTCCGAAACAAAGAGGAAGAACAGGGTTATATCATTACGCAATTTTATTACCAAATAGACAAGACTTAGCGAACATTCTTCGTCACCTTGTAGAGATGGTATATCCACTGCACGGTGGAGCCGATCATTACTTTAGTGAAGCTCTTTATTTAGCTGATCCAGATGGAAATGGGATTGAAATTTATCATGATCGCCAAAAAGAAGTTTGGCGTGATGAGAATGGAGAGCTACCATTTGTTAGTAACCCGTTAGCTGGTGAAGAATTATTACAGCAAGGAAGTGTATGGAATGGGTTCCCGGCGGGTACTGTGATGGGACATATTCATTTACATGTAGCTGACTTAGAAGAAGCGAAACGTTTCTATGTTGATGGTCTTGGTTTTGATGTAACAATCCCAGCTCGTAATGGAGCGCTGTTCGTATCCGCAGGTGGTTATCATCACCATATTGGCTTAAATACATGGCAAGGTGAAGGGATACCAGCACAAATGCCAAATTCCGTTGGCTTGAAATATTTCACAATTGTACTAGCGGATGAAAAACAAAAAGAGCAAGTATGTGAAAGCTTAAAAAATATTGGCAAGATTGCTACGTACAAAGATGGAGTATTACAGGCCAAAGATCCATTTGGACATTGTATACATTTTAAAGTAAAAGGAGAAGCCTAAAAAGGCTCCTCCTTTTTTACTTTCTTATAATTGCTTTGTCATTTTGTAAAAATAGTTGGTCAAATTGCTTTGCGAGGTCAAAATCTAGCCTTGTTAAACCTTTTGCATTCCAAGATGACAAAGTAATAATAACTGCCTTATACTGTATAAGGATAAATGGGTGGTGATTATGTTCTTCTGATAGTTTGGCGGCTTCAGAGACAAATTCGACTCCTTTTAAGTAGTCGGAAAACATGTATTTTCGTTCAATCCATTTTTCATCTTTTACCATCCATTTATCTAACTTCAATAATTCCTCTTGAACTTGTTCTTCAGTTAATCGTTGCATCATTTTTCACATCCTTTATCTTTAGTAACGCAAGACCATTGTTAATAAGGCGTGTTACAGCTTCGTCCGTTGTGAAAGTAGATAGTTGTTGTAATAGTGCTGCTGATGTTTCGTGACCTTTGTTATGCTCTAAAAGTAATTCTAATGTTTCAAGGCGAAGCAGCCATTCTTTCGGATAAAATTTATTTAATACTTCTTGAATTGCTGCTAATTGATCGACATGGGCGTCGTGTAAAATACCTTCATTACGAATATCGCGAACTGTTTGATACATACGATCTAGTTCAGTTAATGTAAGAGGTGTTGGAGTTTCTTCTATTTCCTCATCCGCTGGGAAAAACGATGCTGCATCTGCTGCGCCTGGGAATACGGAAGTGATTGTTGAACCAACCGCCATATCAAACGCTCCCCATGAAGCGTCAAATAATAAACGATCTTGATGAGTAACTGTGCAATCTATAAATGAGATAAGAGTAATCTTATTATCGTTCTTTACAATATCTGTTACTGTTCCTTTTACATGAATACCACTTGCAAAAGTAAACTCTGCAATATTTCCAATTGTAATTCCTAATGATTGCAGTTGTTCGTCTGTACAATTTTCTAATGCAATATTTTCAGTGAGTAATCCAATTGGTGTTCCAAAGCCGTCACTGTGTACAGAGGTAGAATGATTCGCTAGCTGTTTATTGTGAATTGCTAATGCTGTTGGTGAGCTTGTTCTTATGTAAATGACTTCACCAACATCATTTTTAATTGTTTCTGTAAATGTACCTGTAATTTGTAATCCGCTATTTAGCTCGGCTGTTGCATGGTTTTCAGAGCGAATCGCTTTTTCTAATCCTTCTTTACCACCTGTTTTAAAGGCCATCGTTTCAGAGAACTCCTCAAGTGCTTCTGTTAATTCCTCAAATGATTCACAAACAAATAGTTGTGGTTGCATTTTTGTTACGTCATAAGTTGTCCCTGTACATGATTCGATGGAAAATGGAACTTTTTCTACAGCATCTGTTAAGCAATGTTTGCTTTCGCCGACAGAGGAAAGCAGACCAGCACCGTAGATTTTTGGATTGTCCATATTTCCGATTAATCCATATTCTACCGTCCACCAGAAAAGACGTGAAATTTGTTCAGCTTCTGATAAACCAGAAACTAAGTTTTGCTTTTCAATTACAGCATTTTCAGCGGCTGCAACTTCTTCAGGTGTAGAAGTTGGGCTTTCTTTTACAATCGTTAATGTACGAACAGCTTCAAACGCATCATGTTCTTCTTTTGTAGAGAAAGCTTTCGCTCCAATTTGTCCAAATCGTTTCACATATTTTGCATATGTAGGATCAAGTAAGATCGGTGCGTGTCCTGCAGCTTCATGAACGATATCAGGAGCCGGTGTATACTCGATATTTTCTACTTTGCGAATATCTGTTGCAATTGGTAATAATCCGTGACCTTGAAAATCAAAGAATGCTACGCCGGGAATAAGTCCGTCAATCGTTACAGCTCCCCAGCCGCTTGGTGCTAAACATTTATTCATTTCTTCTACCTTTGGAATTGCATCTATATTAATACCAGATGATTGTAGTCCATTCACATAGGCTGGATGAGCAACGTCTTTTAAAAAACTATGATTTTGTCTCATGATGTAACGCCAAACAGCGTGATTCACCGGTGTGTATTGATCATAATGCTGTGTGGATACGAATGGTTTTAAATGCGATGGAATTTCTGTTTTCTTTGTCATTTAGACATCCTCCTTTTTTCTATAAAATTGAAAATCGGTTTTGTATAGCTTGTACCAGCCACTTTTAAAATTGTAAGCGCTTATAATTTTATCATAAAATTCTGAATTATTTAATATTTGTTTGTGTGAGAAATAGAAAAAGCCCCTGTCGGAATTTCCGATAGGGGCGAAAGAATCATGGTACCACCCTATTTCACTTCTAAATCAACATTTAAATTAGATGTATTTCCAGCTGCATCAGTTGCTACAATTTCGACATAATTCATACCAATCCTCTTTGAATTGAAAATTTCTTGGGGAATTTTTTCTGATTATGTCGAATGGGGATTTTTCACATATTGTAGGTGAGAAGTGAGGAATGCTATGAGGAAATGGAGGGGTGTTATGAAAAGGTTCATTGTAAGTGGTAGCGCAGTGTTACTCATGTTTTTATGTTCCATCACTATTACTAGCGCAGAAAATAATGATGTGAAAGTTGCTTTTATTCGTCATCATAATCTTTGGATTAAAGTTGATGGGAAAGAAAAACAACTTACAAAAGGAGAGTACATAACAGGGCCAAAGTGGTCTTATGATGGAGAGTGGCTTGCATATGCGAAAGGCGAGAAACAAAAACAACTGGAATTGTACCGGCTGAAAGATGGAAAGAAAGTTACATCGTTTCACTCAGAAACATCGAATTATCAATGGTCACCAAAAGAGAATATAATTGCATTTATATTTACAGGTACATTAAGTACATATGATGTAGAAAAAAAGAATGCCACTTTTGAAAATGTATCCAATGGTGTAGGGGATTATGCTTGGTATCCAGACGGACAGAGGTTTTTTGTTTCCTCTGAAGCGTACTTGCTTCCAACAGGATGGACAGGAGCCCAGCTATATGAAGTGCAAAAGGATGCAAACATGAATCCGCACAAAATGAAACATATATATGCATTACCAAATGAACATGATGATTTTTTAGCGTTAGTTGCAAGTGGATTCAAGTGGTCACCAGATCAAAAATGGATTTCATTTTTAGCGGTGCCAACAGCTTCTTGGTCAGCTGATAGTAATACACTTTGTTTAATTCGAGCAGATGGCAGTCGGTTTGAAAAAGTAGATCAAATGTTATTAAACACACAATGGTTCCAATGGGCGCCATCAAAAAATATATTAGCCTATATTGAAGGAAGCGGGAGAGTTGCATTAGAAAATAAACATTTAAAAGTAAAGGAACTGCCAGCACTCCAGCAGAATACATTTACACCGAAAGGATATGTCGATTGGGATTTTACATGGAAGAACGATAACGTAATTATCGTTTCACGAGCAAAAGAGGCAGGGATTGAAACTCCGCCAGAAAAAAGACCACTACCATCTTTATATGAAATCGATAGTACAAGCGATGAACAACATCAAATTATAAATCCATCCAATAAGCAAGGTGATTACCACCCCATTTCCATGAAGAAGAGCAATCAATTAATATGGATACGTTCAGACCGTAAGAAAGCAGATGTATGGCTTGCTCATAACGATGGAAAACATGAAAAGAAATGGATTGAAAATATAGATGTACCAGAGTGGTATTATGAGAGCTGGAATTGGGAAAATGTCATCTCGGTGAAAGAAGAATAAAAAAACTTGCCTAAAAGACAATTTTAGGCAAGTTTTTTATTGTTATTTATGTGTTTTATTTGGCTTTTTCTTCGCCGGGTTTCCGTTCCCTTGACGTTTTCTATTTTGTTCATCTTTTGCTTGTTTTTCATGTAGTGTATCTAAAAAGTTATTTGAGTTATTCATTTGTATATCTCTCCTTTCATTTCGTCATAGTTACTATAACCATTTAGGAGGATAATCATGAGTTAGAAGTTAGGCGCTTAATTTTCTTCGATAGTATAAGTAAAATGGTTGCGACAGGATCGGGTAAGAAAGGTGATTTTTCACTTCCTCCTAAATCGAACCATTTGTTTAAGAGGTTAATGATACAAAACATGAAAACACCAGACCAACTTGCGATAATTGCTTTATGTTTAATTTTTGTTTCACGTTCATTATCTGTAATCCAAGGGTTAGCAGTTTTATCGCTATTAAAAAAGCCATTTGTGTATGTCGAACATTTTTTACATTCGTGTTGTTCGTGTAGCAGGAATAAAGAATGCAATATGGAAGGGATATGTGAGACTATTTTATAGTGAGAAGGAGAGACGTATGAAACTCGTTTTTGTTCGGCATGGAGAAGGGGAACATACAAAGGATTTACCATCAAGTTTACAAATATTGCATCCGCTATTGTCGGGAGAGGGAAGAAATCAGGCTGAGTTACTTCAATACGATGTGCCACTACAAGAAACAGACATATTAATCGCTAGTCCTACACTTAGAACGTTGCAAACGGCGACAATATGGAGTACGAAAGTTGCGTGTCAAAAAATCGTCCATCCATATGTATCTCCACGTATTTTTCCTTATCGAGAAGGGACGGAAACATTACCATGTGATCGCATAGTCGATCAGGAAATGATAAAAAAGTTATTTCCACATTTTTCGATTGAGAAAGGTAGGGATAAGCTTTTATGGCAGGAAGGGGTAAATACTATTTCAGAGAATAGTTTTCAGCGAATAGTAGATGAATTTGTTAGCTGGTGTTCTGAAATAAGAGCTGAAAGAATTTGTATCGTATCTCACGATGGAACAATTACAGCATATAGGCAATATTTACAGAAAGTCGTTTTAGCTAGATCAGATTTTTTGAAAGAAACGGGTATATATGAAATGAACTTATCCTGCTAATGCAGGATAAGTATGCAAAATTACATAATACATATATTGTAAATAGTAGGTGTGCGTTAGGAGAGAAAAAGCTAGCAGAATCTTTTTTACGAAGTGGTGCAAAATCGTATATTGGATTGATAGATTATGTAGATGGAAATGCAGCACTTATGTTTACAATACGCTTATTTTACGGGATTATTAACCATGAAAAAACGTTAGAAGAAGCTTTTCAAGAATCGAGATTAATTGATAAAGAGACACATACATTTCGACTATATAAGTAGTGTGAAACGTGTTTATTCAAATATAGAATAAACACGTTTCACATTTAGCACACAGTTTTTTTACAATTTCTTCAATGAAAATGATTATCACTTATGGTATGATATGTTCAAGTTTTTACAGTTAATAAAAGTTACTATATAAACGTTAGTTTTTAATGATTAATGAGCATGTCACAAATTATTCATAATTAACATTTGAAAAATAAGTAACTAATGTTATTATATTACCTGTAACTGATTTAATTACAACTTTAGGAGGAAGATATGGTTATTCAATTTTTAAGAGAAAACAAAGCAGTTTCTTTTGTATTAGCGATAATTCGAGTGTATCTTGGTTACACATGGGTAATGGCTGGAATCGGTAAACTACAAGGAAAAGGATTCGATGCAACTGGTTATTTACAAGGTGCAATTGAAAAATCTAAAGGAGCGCAACCGGCTGTTCAATCTTGGTGGGCATCATTTTTACAAGATTTCGCAATTCCAAATGTTGATCTATTTAATACACTTGTAACATGGGGAGAAATTTTAGTCGGAATTGGTTTAATTGTAGGCTGTTTAACAAAAACAGCGGTCTTTTTCGGTCTTGTAATGAACTTTTCCTATATGTTTAGTGGGTCAATTGGTGTGAACCCTGAAATGGTTATCTTATCTATGTTTGTTCTTGTTTCTGGTATGAATGCTGGAAAATTTGGAATTGATGGCTTCATTATTCCGAAAGTATTAGGATCAAAAACGCCAAAACGCCAAAAGCAAGCTGCTTAATATATGAAAACGGGTATCTCAAAATGAGATACCCGTTTATGTTATTTTTCAGATTGAATCGGATTGTTTTTAAAGAAATCTTTTACATACCCTACAAACTCTTGTGGCTCTTGACGAAATGGTGCATGATAACCTTTTTCGATAATATGGAGAGTACTATTTTTTAAGAATTGATGATACGTTTCTCCTTCTTTCCAAGAAACGCTACTATCATTTCTTCCCCATATAATTAAAGTTGGTTGTTTGATTTCATTTGCATTGATTTGAAGACGTCTAGGCCATAATTTCATTTTGTTGTAATGTTCTTCATCGTCACGCTTAAACTTCACTTGGCTCTCATCATAGTCTTTAACAGAAGAAACAGTATTTAAATCAGTCGATAATTGTGGTTTCGGATAACCTTTTTTATTAACTAGTGTATGAGGACCGCCTGTGGCATCAGTTAAGATAAGGTGTGTAACCGCTTCAGGGTATAAATATGTTAAATTAAGAGAAATTTCTCCGCCCATTGAATGTCCCAGTATTGCGAATGAATCATAGCCGAGTTTTTTCATTAACTTATAATACAAGTTTGCGTGAGTTGGAAAAGAATAATAAAAATCCATCGGCTTTGATGAGCGCCCGAATCCTAAAGCATCAACAGAAATAATCGTATGATCTTTTGCTAAATCTGAGTAAATCTTTTGGAAGCCATCTGATGACCCTCCAAATCCATGAATCATAAGTAAAGGTGGTTTTTCATTACCAATCTTTTTAAAGTAAATGGTTTGACCATCTATTTCTACCATTTTTTCCTCGGTAGTTAGTTTCGCTGTAATTGTATTTTTAACTTGTTTTACTTGTTCTACTGGCTTTTCTGCTGCACTACATCCTACTAATAGTGTAAGAGTAAGACAACCTACCATAAAATAGCTAAATCGCTTCAATTAGGTGTCCCCTTTCTAACATAACGCTGTATCTATCATAGCAAATAGCATATTACGATTTCCAGGAAGTTGGCTACCATTTTTTATCATAAGAGGTGAAAGGAGCGTTTCTTGGAAATTGTCCGTTTGAAGAAATTTACGAAATGTAAATTGTGAATGTGGGACATCAATTCGTACTGTGCCGTTCCAACATTCACAAATTTTTTTAAATAATTGAATAGCATCTTCCTCCTGTTTTGCGATAAGTGGATTGATACATAATATATTATCTTTTTGTATGCAGAAGGAAAAAGCTTCTATACAATTGTTTCTTTCAATTTTAAAAGAGTGTACAGCTCTTGGTAATAGTAATGAATAAAGTAGAGAGCGATTTGCACCGATTGCAATTTGATCCAGAGAAGTGAGAGAGACAAGGTCTTTTTCTTTTACTTGTTGTGTGTAAGAAGTATTTGTTTTAGTAGTTTGTTTTTCAAAACGATGAATCGGTGTTACTGTTTGAAATCCGCATGATGTGTATAGAGGCTCGCCAGCTTTTGTCGCAATAAGTACAACGGGTTGATTTTGATGAGTGTGTTCCAAACAACGATTTAGCAAAATCCGTCCGATCCCCCTCCCTTGAAAATTAGGGTGTACGATTAACATACCAATGGAGGAAAAGCTATTTTTAAAGGGAAATACTCCTCCAGTTGCAATTAGTTTGTTTTCGTGAAAATAGCCGAGAAGTGTGCCGATAGAAAGGTACATTTCGAATTGTTTTTTCATAAAGGTTTTATTTTGTAACCATCCAACAGATTTGCAAAGGTCGAGTAAATCAAAAATGAAAGATTTATTTAGCTTTACTATTTTCATAAAAGTTCACCACATTTCTATTTATTTTCATGGAAATAGGTTCGAAATTAAAAATACGAGATTTACGTTATATGAAATCCAACTTGTTTATATGTAATTTGTAAAGGCAATGAAGCTTGATACGAAAAGACAAAGTTATACAAATTATAACTGACATTTACATAAGTTAACAAAAAATTTACATATAACTAATTTTCTCTTAATAGTCTTCTATTAAATTTGATAGTGGGAAATGAATAACCTAATTAGGGGGACAAGACAGTGAAAAAGTTTGTGAAAAAAGCGTGGCCATTTGCAGTTGTGGCGTCATTAGCAGTTACTTCGGTAGCAACATGGAATTTTACACGTTCTAGTGAAGTAAATGCAGATGAGAACGGAAGCAATGCAAAGATTAAAAATGTCATCGTATTAATTGGGGATGGTATGGGTCCTTCATATATGACGGCTCATCGTTATATGAAAGATAATCCAAAAACATTCGAGATGGAATCTACAGAATTTGATAAGCATCTTGTAGGAACACAAAAAACATATCCAGAAGATGAACATGAAAATATTACAGACTCTGCATCAGCAGCAACAGCTATGTCAGCAGGGATAAAAACATATAATGCAGCAATTGCGGTTGATAACGATAAAGCGGAAGTGAAAACCGTTCTTGAACAAGCGAAAGAAAAAGGGAAATCAACAGGATTAGTAGCAACTTCTGAAATTACGCATGCAACACCAGCTGCTTTCGGTGCGCATGACATTAGCCGTAAAAATATGGACGCAATTGCAAATGATTATTTTGATGAGAAAATTAAAGGGAAGCATAAAGTAGATGTTATGCTTGGCGGCGGTGTAAATAACTTTGTTAGAAAAGATCGCAATCTTACAGAAGAATTTCAGAAATCTGGTTATAGCTATGTAACAGATCGAGATCAATTGTTAAATGATAAGAATGATCAAATTCTCGGGTTATTTGCACCAGGCGGATTAGATAAAATGATTGACCGTAATGAGAAAACCCCTTCATTAGAAGAAATGACAAATGCAGCAATTGAGCGTTTGAACAAAAATAAAAATGGTTTCTTCTTAATGGTTGAGGGAAGTCAAATCGACTGGGCTGGACATGATAATGACATCGTGGGTGCAATGAGTGAAATGGAAGACTTTGAAAAAGCATTTAAAGCAGCGATCGAATTTGCGAAAAAAGATAAAAATACATTAGTTGTTGCAACGGCAGACCACGCTACAGGTGGATTATCTTTAGGTGCAAATGGCGAGTATAACTTTAAAGTAGATCCAATTAAAGCTGCAAAACGTACACCAGACTTTATGGCAAAGGAAATTGCAAAAGGTGCAAATGTAGAAGAAACATTGAAAAAATATATTAATTTACAATTAACGCCAGAAGAAATTAAAGCTGTAAATGATATAGCTCCATCAAAAGATGTAACGAAGATTGATAATGCGATTGAAGATATTTTTAATAAGCGTTCAGTTACAGGCTGGACAACAGGTGGGCATACAGGTGAAGATGTAAACGTATATGCATTTGGACCAGGTAAATACTTATTCTCTGGCGTTCAAGAGAATACAAATATAGCGAAACGTGTCTTTGATATTGTTGGCGGTGGCGATCCGAATAAAGGAAGACGCTAATTAAGAGCGAAAGTGAGGCAAAATGCCTCACTTTTCTTTTTAGGAGATGGAAATATGAAAGAACAATTTAGGAAATTAAGATTCCTTCTAGTATTTGTAGTATTGCTAGTTGGATGTCAACCCGACGAGAATAATATAGAACAAAAACCTACTACTAAAAAAACTGAGGAAAAGGCACATATAACAACAGAAGAAGAGAAGTCCATTCAAGCAGTTATTGAAACGTTTGTACGGACGACGAATGAAAAAAATCTTGCTGAACATATGGAGTTATTTTCAAAGAAAATGCCTAGTGCTGAAGACTTAAAAACACAAAAGGAAGCTGCTTTTCAAAAGGGGAATAAGAAAATTGAATTGGAACATTTAGATATGAAGGCTAGTAAAGCAGGATATGTTATTGTTGAAACGAAAGAAAAGGAGACAGATGGGGATGTCACTCTTCAGAAGAAAGTACAGTATGCGCTTGGAAAAGAAGATGAGAAATGGAAAATCGAAGAGGTTCGCACGATAGAGAAGAAATAAAAAAGGTTCTCATAAGAGAGAACCTTTTTTACAGTGGTAATAAAATTTGATTTGAGCATGCTTCAATGTCATCAATATCTTGACGAATTGTTGCCATTTTATTATCAAGATCTTCAGCCTTCATTGCTGCATCGTGTAGTTCATCTTTTAAATATTCAGGTATTTTCCCTTCATATTTATAATAGAGTTTATGTTCTAAACTTGCCCAAAAGTCCATCGCAAGTGTACGTAACTGAATTTCTGCAAATACATCTTTTGTACCAGAATTTAGTGATAAAGGATATTTAATAATCATGTGCAAACTTTTATATCCGTTTCCTTTTGGATTCGCAATATAATCTTTTACGTCTACGACTTCCATATCCTCACGATTTTCAATTACTTCTTTTAAATGATAGATATCTTCTACGAAGCAACATGTAATACGAATACCAATAATATCTTGTAACTGTGTTTGAGCATTTTCAACTGTTGGTGATAAGTTTTTACGCTCTAGCTTTTTAATAATACTTGCAGGTTGTTTTAGTCTAGTTTTTATATGTTCAAACGGGTTGTAATCCTCTAGAAATTGAGCTTCCCGGTTCATAATTTCAAATTTAGTTTTTAACTCTTCTAAAGCAAATGTATACGGTAGTACAAAAGCTTTCCAGTAGTTGACGGTTGATTGATTATACTCCATTTATATACACACCTTTTCCTATTTACAAGTGAGGTTGTTATTATACTAAACACCAAATCATATAAGCACAAGCAGCAAATGATGAAATCATAAAACGATATTTAGTTTTCATACTATCAACTCCTTTCTAGTAAGATTCTATATGAATAAACGTGATTGTTAATAAGTTCACTATGTACAATTTCTATAGTAATAGATTCGTGTGAATTTCGTATGAACTAATTGTTTCAGTTTTTTGTCTTTTGTTTGCAATTGACAAATTAAGTGAAGTTGTATAACATTTAAATCGTAATCATTACGTTTTAGTTGCAATCTTTGAAAGAAAGGAGAATTACATATGCGTGTAAATATTACATTAGCTTGTACAGAGTGCGGTGATCGTAATTACATTTCTAAAAAAAATAAGCGAAACAATCCAGAACGCATCGAACTAAAAAAATATTGTCCACGATTAAAGCGAGTTACGTTACATCGTGAAACGAAGTAGAAGACTAGAGATTTTTCTAGTCTTTTTTTATTAATGTGTTTTGGTTTTGTTTGTTATAATTACCTTAAATTGTAATAATGGAGAGGTAGAATGAATCAAAAAGCTAATGAAAGAAAAGAACAAGTGGCTCATATTATTGAAATTCCAGATGAATATAAGCTTGTTGTAGATGATCAAGAAGGAGTGGATGATCCTCATCATCTATTATGGTGGGGACATAAAGAGGATGAGGAGAAACAGATACAAATTTCATTAAATAGACATACTGGTAATCTATTTGAATTCAGGATAGATGATGAAAATTATTTTTCGAGTGATAAAGAAGTGATAGATGAGAATAGGGCAAGAGAGGTTGCAAATGTATTTATAAAAAAATATGTGGAAGAAGGATTAGAATTTTATACACATACGTTAATTAAGGATGACTGGCGTGGTTGGAAAGAGATAAATTATATGCAAGAAGTGAATGGATATCCGTTGCCGGATACAGGATGTGTTGTGCGAGTTCATCCTTCAGGTAATGTTGTGGCTTTCCGTTATAACGGGGGAGAAAGTATACAAGAAAAGCCATTATGGCCAATTGAAATTGTTGATGAGAACATTGTTTTAGAAAATCTGAAAGCTGGACAAGATATGAGGCTGGTGTTTGCTGATTTAACATTCTCTTCATATGTATATGAAAATGGGGGAGAAGTAAAAGGATATCATCTTCTGTATGAGCCTGAACCTGTTCATGCGTCTATTCATGCAAGTACAGGTAAGGATTTGTTTGGACCAGATCACTATAAATTACCTCCAACAGTAGCTGTTACTAAACCAAAAAAGGATAGTCAACAAGGGGATATATTCGATTTATTTGACTGGGATAAAGAAAGTTTTACAAAAGTAGCTGAGACGGAAAATGAAGATGAAAGAAGGATGAAATTTGTCCCGAAAGAGGAATTGCAAAAAGAGAAAGAAGAGAAGAATCCATATTTAATGAATGAATTTTTCAAAGAACATTTACCGATGTTAGAATATAATAGTTTAGTTGTCATTACGATTGATAAATCAACAAATGAATTAATGGGCTTTATAAAACTGACAGACGAAAAGGAAGCAAAACAAATACTATCAAGAGAAGAGTGTTTACAAAAAGCACTTCAATTTTTAGAACGAGTTATTCCAGATATTACACAGTATCTTCGTCTTTGGGAGGAACGTGAAGAAGCAGAAGATGGGATTGAAAGATTTATCTTTTCTGTATATGTGAATGGTATTCCGGCAGAGTATAAACAGTTTATGATCAATATCAATGCGGAAAATGGTGCTGTGATGCACTACTCGGGAGAGTCTAGCAGAATTATAAAAGAATTGCTCACATATGAAACAACACCAAAAGTAACAAAAGAAAAAGCGTTAGAAACATACAAAGAGGCCATCCGAGTGAAATTAGAATGGTATTTAGATAATGATGCAGAGGAAACAAAATACGAGCTGATTTATAAACAAACGACGAATGAAGATCATAAAGAATCCGTTGATTGTAGACAGAGGATTCGTTACATAGATGCGCATACTGGGGAGGAAATTTGGAGTGAATAAGTCTTTAAATAGGGAAAAAGGTCTTCGGTAGAAGACCTTTTTTAGAAAGAACGATTATTCTTCGTATGTATCAATTTTGTATAACCATTTCTGTACACTAGCAGGTGGCCCTTCTGTTCTCCACTTTATTGTACACATTCCACAAGAACAGTGAACTTTTCCTTTTGCAAAAATACCGGAAATTTCAGGCGTATATCCCCATGCGTGTTTTGCGATATTCATTTTTCGGTGCATTGTACGTTGACGTTGGTGTCTTGTATAAGCACGTGTTCTTTTAATTTTCATATTTGTAATCCCTCCTTGTAGTACAAGTAGCTTGCAAGAGCATACAAGGAGTTCATCTCTTACAAGCTACTGAGGTACAAGAAGGAAATGAAATGTTTCATATTCCACTCTCCAATCTTTTGTTTAAGTATATGTAGCGAAGCTTTATGAGACAAATATTATGCTTAAAAACATATTGGAATGATGTCGTACAGACACAAACAACCTCACGCCCACATACACATAATAAAGACCACTATTTTGGCGGAGGTGAAAGGTTTGAGTCTATTCGCCGCAATTGGATATATGGTTCGAGAAGTGTTTGTCTTTGTTTCCTATGTGAAGAACAATGCGTTTCCGCAGCCGTTATCATCAGATGATGAGAGAAAGTACCTAGAGTTAATGGAGCAAGGTGATGCTCAAGCGAGAAATCTTTTAATTGAACATAATTTACGGCTTG
Organism: Bacillus cereus group sp. BfR-BA-01383; assembly: GCF_022663495.1. Classification (NCBI taxonomy): domain Bacteria; kingdom Bacillati; phylum Bacillota; class Bacilli; order Caryophanales; family Bacillaceae; genus Bacillus; species Bacillus cereus group sp. BfR-BA-01383. Next base: position 356,935 of record NZ_JAKUFP010000001.1, on the reverse strand, counting down.
TAGCTCATATCGTTAAAAAATTCGAGAACACCGGTGAAGATGCAGAAGATTTAATTTCAATTGGCACAATTGGGCTTATTAAAGCGATCGAAAGCTATTCAGCAGGGAAAGGAACAAAGCTTGCGACGTATGCAGCACGCTGTATTGAAAATGAAATTTTGATGCATTTACGTGTACTAAAGAAAACGAAAAAAGACGTTTCACTTCATGATCCGATCGGGCAAGACAAAGAGGGGAATGAAATATCACTTATTGATATATTAAAATCAGAGTCTGAAGATGTAATTGATATGATTCAGCTTAGTATGGAGTTAGAAAAGATTAAAGAGTATATCGATATTTTAGATGAACGAGAGAAAGAAGTTATCGTAAAGCGTTTTGGACTGGGGCTTGATAAAGAAAAAACGCAGCGAGAGATCGCGAAGGCGCTTGGTATTTCAAGAAGCTATGTATCAAGAATTGAAAAGCGTGCTTTAATGAAAATGTTCCACGAATTTGTAAGGGCAGAGAAAGAGAAAAAAGCAAAAGAATAATGTGCATTGCAAGCAGCCATATTTTAAAATTGGCTGCTTTTATTTTTAAAAATAAGGGAAGAAAACGAGTTGTGATAGGAAAGAAATACATGTTCACTGTTGAAAATGACGGATTCTATCTGTAATATTAGAAGGTGCTAAACAATTTAAGAATAATATCATACCTTAGTTTTCGATATGTATAATGAGACAGTTCTATATGATATGTGGGAATAAGAACCAATTTTCCATATGATATAGAAAGAAAAGAAGGGGAAACTAAAGTTATAGACTGATTAGGAGGTTTCGCAATTTGCGACGTACATTATATCGACTTATGATTGAACTTACAAATGGTCGCTTTACTTCTTATATATTACGTAAATTTGCACAATCTCGTTTGAGCTCTATCATTATTCCATCGTATGCGAAAGTTTTTCAAATTAACCAAGATGAGATGGAAAAGGGTTTAAAGGAATATAGAACATTGCATGAATTATTTACGCGTAGGCTAAAAGAAGGAAAGCGTAGTGTTGATACAGATACATCGAGTATCGTTAGTCCTGTTGATGGTGTTTTTGCTGATCATGGTCCTATTGAGGACACAAAAACATTTGATATTAAAGGCAAGCGTTATTCAATTGTGGATATGCTAGGTAATGAAGAACGCGCGAAGCGATATGCAGGCGGTACATATATGGTCATTTATTTGAGCCCAAGTCACTATCATCGCATTCATAGTCCGCTTTCTGGTTCTGTGACTGAAAGATTTGTACTCGGTAGAAAATCATATCCGGTAAATGCAGCTGGTATGGAATACGGAAAAGAACCATTGTCAAAAAATTATCGCTCTGTTACAGAAGTGAATAGTGACGGTGAACATATGGCTCTTGTAAAAGTAGGTGCTATGTTTGTTAATAGTATTGAGCTCCTTCATGAAAGAAGTACTGTTCAAAAAGGTGAAGAAATGGCATACTTTACATTTGGTTCAACAGTTGTGTTATTGTTTGAAAAAGATATGATAGAAGTGGTGCCGGAATTAACAAGTGGACAAGAACTTCGTCTCGGTGAAAAAATTGCTACTCGATTAGTTCATAAATAAAGAAAAGATTTTATAACTGTAAGTAAGAGTTATGGACAAAGATGCTTAATGATGCCCCCCTAGATGGGAGTACTTGTTTATTCGAGAGCCATCGTAGGATGGCTCTTTTTACAGGTCGGCCAGTAGTTTATATGTAATTAAGACGATTTGACAAGCTTGTCCTCTAATGAGCGTCTAATCATTTCTTGTTTTATAAGTAAAATGAAGTCGGGATTTAATTTTAGTTCTTTTGCTTTATAATAAGACTCAGTGAGTAACTCAGTAGATAACTGTTCCATATGTTTTGTTTTCAAGGTGAGTCACCTCCTAATAATATAAGGATTGATTCGCTGTTGCATTTAATGTACCAAAAAAATATGACAGTCACAAACGATGGGTTATCCACATGCCTAGGTGGATAAAATGTGAATAGAATGTTAGTAAATTCCAAATTAACTGAAAAATTAACGTGGAAAATGTGTACAATTTTATCCACAGGTTATATATCGAAAAATGTTGTCGAAAAATTTTATGAAAACTCCTCAAAGAGGTGAAAGAAATTGAAGTTATTTTTACCAAATGAATACGTGAAAAATGTATATCATGTTCAACCAGAAGATTTGAAAAAACGTGGAATTAAAGGCGTTATTACTGATTTAGATAATACTTTAATTGAATGGGATCGTCCAAATGCAACGCCACAACTTGAAAAGTGGTTTTTGGAAATGAAAGAGCAAGGCATCCAAGTAACGGTCGTTTCAAATAATAATGAGCAACGTGTGAAAGACTTTGCTGATCCATTAGGTATTCCATTTATTCATAGTGCGCGTAAACCATTTGTTCGCGCATTTAAGCGTGCGATACAAGAGATGCGTTTACAACCAGATGAAGTTGTAGTAATTGGGGATCAGTTACTAACGGATGTGCTTGGTGGAAATCGAGTGGGACTTCATACAATTTTAGTTGTACCGGTAGCACAAACAGACGGATTAGTGACGCGCTTTAATCGAAAAATTGAACGCAGAATCATGAGAAACATGAAGAAAAAAGGTTTAATTAACTGGGAGGAATAAAGTTTGACTGAAACAATTAAATGTATTGGTTGCGGTGTAGAAATTCAAACAGAAAATAAAAACGAAGTGGGGTATGCTCCTACTTCATCTTTAGAGAAAGAACAAGTAATTTGTCAACGTTGTTTTCGCTTGAAGCATTACAATGAAATTCAAGATGTATCATTAACGGATGATGACTTCCTACGTATTCTAAATGGAATTGGAAAATCGGATGCGCTAGTAGTTAAGATTGTAGATATTTTTGATTTTAATGGTAGCTGGTTACCTGGCTTACATCGTTTCGTAGGAAATAATAAAGTATTACTTGTTGGAAATAAAGCTGATTTAATTCCTAAGTCAGTAAAACATGATAAAGTAAAGCATTGGATGCGCTATAGTGCGAAGCAACTTGGTTTAAAGCCAGAAGATGTCTTTTTAATTAGTGCAGCGAAGGGACAAGGGATTGCTGAACTTGCGGATGCTATTGAGTATTATCGCGATGGTAAAGATGTTTATGTTGTTGGATGTACGAATGTAGGGAAATCAACATTTATTAATCGTATGATTAAAGAATTTAGTGATGAGACTGAAAATGTAATTACAACATCCCATTTCCCAGGAACAACACTCGATTTAATTGATATTCCATTAGACGAAGAATCTTCTTTATATGATACGCCAGGTATTATTAACCATCATCAAATGGCTCATTATGTTGGAAAACAAAGCTTAAAGCTTATTACACCAACAAAAGAGATTAAGCCGATGGTGTTCCAATTAAATGAAGAACAAACGTTATTCTTTAGTGGATTGGCACGTTTTGATTATGTAAGTGGTGGTCGTCGTGCGTTTACTTGTCACTTCTCGAATCGTTTAACAATCCATCGTACAAAGCTGGAAAAAGCAGATGAATTGTATAAAAATCATGCTGGGGATTTACTAAGCCCACCAACACCAGAAGAGTTAGCAAATATGCCTGAGCTAGTGAAATACGAATTTAATATTCGTGAACCAAAAACGGATGTTGTATTCTCTGGCTTAGGATGGGTTACTGTGAACGAACCAGGAGCAAAAATTGTTGCACACGTACCAAAAGGAGTAAGTGTTTCATTGCGTAAATCTTTAATTTAATATGGAGAGGGATTTATGAAACAATTATATGGTGTAATCGGAAATCCAATTGGACATTCATTATCACCCGTTATGCATAATGATGCATTTGAACACTTGAATATGGATGCCCATTATCATGCATTTCTTGTTGAAGAGGAAGTGCTAGGGGAAGCGGTAAGAGGTTTAAAAGCATTAGGTATTTCGGGATTTAATGTAACAACTCCGCACAAAGTTGCTATTATGAAGTATTTGGATGAGATTGACCCGCTAGCAAGGCAAATTGGTGCAGTAAATACAGTGGTTCATAAGGGTGGAAAATTAATTGGCTACAATACAGATGGAATCGGTTTTGTTCGAGCCCTGCAGTCAATTAGTAGTGAACCACTTCAAGAGAAACGTATTTTATTACTTGGCGCAGGTGGTGCTAGCCGAGCTATTTATTTTTCTCTTGCTGATGTAGGTGTGAAAGAGATTGATGTAGCCAATCGTACAGTAGATAAGGCGAAAGAACTTATTGCTGCATGTACGGCTAATGTTAATTCTGTTGCTTTATCGCTAGAAAAAGCAACAGAGGAACAAGGAAATTATGATATTATCATTCAGACGACAACAATAGGTATGCATCCACACGTCGAACATACACCATTACACATTTGTTCGTTAAAAAAAGGAACGATTGTATCAGATATAATTTATAATCCATTTGAAACGAGAATTTTATGTGAGGCAAAAGAGCAAGGTGCAATCATTCAAAATGGTATTGATATGTTTGTTTATCAAGGGGCACTTGCATTTGAAATGTGGACAGGACGCATACCAAATATTGATAGAATGAAACAATTAGTTATAAAAAAGCTTGGAGGCTAACATATATGTTAACAGGAAAACAAAAAAGATTTTTACGTGCACAAGCACATCATTTAACACCAATTTTTCAAGTAGGAAAAGGCGGCGTAAATGAGAATATGGTGAAACAAATTGGAGAAGCGTTAGAAGTTCGTGAACTATTTAAAGTGAGCGTATTACAAAACTGTGAATTTGATCGTCGTGAAGTTGCAGAAGAGCTTGCACAAGGCGCGCGAGCTGAAATCGTTCAAGTAATCGGAAGCACAATTGTTTTATACAAAGAATCAAGAGAAAATAAGCAAATTAAGCTTCCACGATAAACGGTATACGTGAGTTGTTTCGTAGTTGACGCTTAATATATATTGAGCGAAACCAATTGGACTTTTATTAACAGTAGACTCTCTTCAAATGTTTATGGGGAGAGTTGCTGTATGTAAAAGGAAGGAGCGTTTCTTTTGAGAAAAATTGGCATTATTGGTGGCACATTTGATCCACCTCACAATGGGCATTTGTTAATTGCAAATGAAGTGTATCATGCTTTAGGTTTGGAAGAGGTATGGTTTTTGCCGAACCAAACTCCACCGCACAAACAAGGCCGTAACATTACGAGTGTGAAAAGTCGATTAAATATGCTACAAGTGGCGACTGAGGAAGAAGCATACTTTTCAATTTGTTTAGAAGAGCTAAACAGAGAAGGCCCATCTTATACGTATGACACTATGTTACAATTAACGGAGAAGTATTCGGATGTGCAGTTCCACTTTATTATTGGTGGGGACATGGTTGAGTATTTGCCAAAGTGGTATAACATTGAAAAGTTACTTAAACTTGTAACTTTCGTTGGAGTTACGAGACCAGGTTATACATTGAATACGCCTTATGATATCGTAAAAGTGGAAATTCCGGAGTTTGCAGTTTCTTCATCTTTATTACGTGAGAGATATAAAGAGAAGAAAACATGTAAATATTTGCTACCTGAAAAAGTACAGGTATATATCGAGAGGAATGGGTTGTATGAATCGTGAGGAAGCACTTAATATTGTCAAACAACAAATGCATGAAAAACGTTATATACACACGATTGGTGTAATGGAAACAGCGATTGAACTTGCTCGTTTATATGGTGTAGATGAGAAAAAGGCAGAGACAGCTGCTATCTTTCATGATTATGCAAAATGTAGAGCGATTTCAGAAATGGAAGAGATTATTAAGAGAGAAGATTTGCCGAAGGATCTACTTCACTATAACAAAGAGTTATGGCATGCACCTGTGGGGGCATACTTAGTAGAAAAAGAAGTAGGCATTACTGATTCTGAAATTCTACAAGCTATTACATATCATACAAGTGGTCATGAAAAAATGACAATGTTAGATAAAGTTATTTATGTAGCAGATTACATTGAACCAGGACGTAAGTTTCCAGGTGTAGAAGAAGCGAGGGAACTCGCATATAAAGATATAAATCAAGCTTTATTGTTTGCTTTAAAACGAACAATTCAATTTTTAATGGAAAAAGATCAAACGATTTATCCATTAACATTCCAAACATACAATGCAGTTATCAAGGAGGAAATTATTAAATGAAAGATAAAGATTTATTAGTATTAGCGGCAAAAGCAGCTGATGATAAGAGAGCAGAAGATATGGTCGTACTAAATATGCAAGGTATCTCACCAATTGCAGACTATTTTATTATTTGTCACGGGAATTCGGACAAGCAAGTGCAAGCAATTGCACGTGAAATTAAAGCGAAGGCACATGAGTTCGAAATTAACGTACAACGTATGGAAGGTTTTGATGAAGCACGTTGGGTGTTAGTGGACCTTGGTGATGTAGTTGCGCATGTGTTCCATAAAGATGAGCGTGATCACTACAACTTAGAGCGTCTATGGGGCGATGTACCGCGTGAAGATATCGCAGATGAGTTAGATCAATGAAATACGAACAATTTGCTTTGCTGTATGACGAACTGATGAATGATGTCCCTTATGATAAATGGGTGGAATTCACAGAAGAAAGTTTGCAACAGGCATCTATGAAAGAGGCAAAGATTCTTGACGTAGCATGTGGAACTGGTAACGTAACACTTCCACTTGTGCGAAAAGGCTATGACTTAATTGGTGTGGATCTTTCGGAAGAAATGTTAACTGTCGCACAGCAAAAACTAGGAGGAGAAGGGTACTTTATTCCTTTTTACCAACAGGACATGCGAGAGCTTGATGTTCCAGGTGAGTTTGACTGTGTAACCATCTTTTGTGATTCATTAAATTATGTATTGCAAGAAGATGGAGTGCAAGAAACATTTAGACGAGTGTTTCACCATTTACGCCAAGATGGTTTGTTTTTATTTGATGTACATTCTTTATATAAAATACATCATGTATTTCAAAATGAAACGTACACAGTGAATGGAGAAGAAATATCTCTTATTTGGAATTGCTTCCCTGGTGAAGAACCAGATAGTGTAGAACATGATTTAACATTCTTTGTTCAAGATTCAGAAGAAGATGTGTACCATCGTTTTGACGAATGTCACGTGCAACGTGCATATCAGGTTGAAGAATTGACGAAGTGGCTTGAAGAAGCTGGATTTACAGTGCTTCGCGTAACTGGTGACTTTGAACGAATCGAAGTGACAGAACAAACAGAGCGTATTTTCTTCATGGCGAAGAAAAATAGATAAAACAAAAGCAACCGAGAAGGTTGCTTTTGTTTTATAAAAAAGATGTTATTTTAGTTCTAGAATAATAAAAAGATGCTATGTGTGAAGTGTGAAAATGCAAGTTTAAGTGAAAATTTAGTATAAAAAATAAGTATTGATAAAAAGGATTTGGAATGCTGGTGACGTATTTATTTATGTGTGTTTATTGAATTGTTGATCAATGCATTTTAAATCTTCATCAAATTTTTCGTGTGTCCGCTCGATTAATTTATGAAACATATCTCCGACATGTTCTTCTAAAACACGAATACCTTCTCCTGTAACGCCGCCTTTGACACATACCTTTTCTTGTAAAGTAGGTAATGTGAAGATTTCTTTTTCAAGTAATTTCCCCATTCCAACGACCATTTCACTTACTAAAGTAGTGGCTTCTTCATGAGTAATATTTGTTTTATCTACAGCAGCATTAATGAAACATTGTAATAAATAACTAAAGAATGCAGGGCCACAGCTTGCTATATCAGATGAAACGCGTGTTATATCTTCTTCTATTACAAGGGGAGTAGAAATGTTTTTGAATAGACGCAGTAGTTTTTGTCGCCACTCTTCAGAGCATTTACTTCCGAATGTAAATAGTGATGCGCCAGATAAGGCACGGTTTGTAATGCTCGGAATAATACGTGCGACGTGGCATGGTACAAGTGTCTCTAATTGTGATGGGGATATTGGACTTGTGATAGAAACTAAACACTTTTCATCAGAAAAATGGTCAGCATATTTTTGTAGGATAGGGTATATATCTATCGGTTTTACGCAAATAAAAATAAGATGTGATCGTTCGATTACCTCATCGATAGTTTTGGCTATATGAACAGAAGGGTATTTTTCCTTTATATGATATGCTTTGGCGGACGTTCGATTAATGATTGTAAGGCACGAAGGTTTGACAGCACGGGTTTCTAAAAATGCGTCGATTAGTATATTCCCCATGTTCCCTGTCCCTATAATTCCTATGTTCAATGTTTCATCCCTCCTTCGTAACGGCTTTCTCCTAAACAATATGAATGATGTTATAAATTTATGATTAGAGGTGTAATTTGATGTGGGATTTTCCGAAAAAATGGTTGGGTTTAGTAGCTTTTATTGGAGCTTTATTTTTTCTTGTTTTTTGGAAAACGAGCCAGAGTGCAGAACAATCGCCTATTACAATGGATGTGCAAGCGAAAAATGTGGAGAAAAAAAGTAAACCGAAAATATCGGATACAAAGGAACAGAAAAAAATAATAATCATTGATATGAAAGGGGCCATTGTTAAAGAGGGTGTGTATGAAATGAAAGAAGGGGACCGAGTCAAGGATGCAGTTGAAAAGGCAGGTGGTTTTTTGCCAGAGGCAGATATGAAGAAGGTGAATTTAGCACAAATTGTACAAGACCAAATGATCCTTTATGTACCGAATAAAGATGAGCAAGTACAGGAGGCGGCTGCTTTTTCAAAAAAAGAGGGGGAAATTCAAATAAATGCAGCTTCTAAAGAGCAACTCGAAAAAATCACAGGCATTGGCTCTCGAAAAGCAGAAAGTATTTTGAAATACCGAGAGGAACATGGTCCGTTCCAGAAAATAGAAGATTTATTAGAGATTGATGGGATTGGGGTGAAGTCTCTAGAAAAAATAAAAGATCAAATTATTGTTCCGTAAAAGATTGACGAAGTTTTTCTTCTTTCGCTACACTACAAGTAGACAAAAAAGAAGGTGAAAAATATGGAACGAATTTCATGGGATCAATATTTTATGACACAAAGCCATCTGTTATCTTTACGTAGTACATGTACAAGGCTTGCGGTAGGAGCGACAATCGTTCGTGATAAACGAATTATTGCTGGTGGATATAATGGCTCAATTAAAGGTGGCGTACATTGTATAGATGATGGATGCTACGTAATTGATAATCATTGTGTTCGTACAATTCATGCAGAAATGAATGCTTTATTACAATGTGCAAAGTTTGGAGCGAAAACAGAGGAAGCGGAAATTTACGTTACGCATTTCCCTTGTTTACAATGCTGTAAGGCAATTATTCAAAGTGGTATTACAGCAGTTTATTATGCACAGGATTATAAAAACCATCCGTATGCCGTAGAGTTATTTGAACAAGCAAATGTAACGGTGAAGCATGTTCCGCTGGAATATGATATTACAGCGCTAGAGGAACAAAAGCGTCATATGGATTTGAAAGAACTATTTGCATCTTTAGAAAAAGATAACTTATCGAGGGAAGAATTACAGCATGTATTCACGAAAGCAAAAATGATGCTATAAGGAGTGAGTATGAGTTGCATGGACAATGGGGCTATGTTGCAATCTCGTTTGTAATGGGGATTGCAATTGCCTTTTCCACGTCGTCTTTGTTGATTGTTTGTTGTCTTGCTTTCTATGTCTTATTTTGTTTATATCGTACTTCGCGTAAAACCTTCTTTTTTTGTATGGTAGCGTGTTTTAGTGGCGCTATGTACACTTCATATGTTCAGGGGCAAAATAAGCCTCTAGGAGAGCCCTACGAAGTTACACGAGGGGTGATACAAAATGCACCTCTTATTAACGGAGATCGCCTATCATTTCAAATTGAGGATCAGCATAAAAATTTAGTGCAGTTAAGTTACAAAATTAAATCATCCTTGGAAAAGAAACAATTGCAACAATTATATGCAGGGGTATCATGTGTATTCAAAGGTGAGAGGAAAGAACCGCAAACAGCTAGGGATTTTCATGGTTTTAATTACCGTGATTATTTATATAAGCAAAATATTCATTTCATATTTGATGCTACATATATTTCTGAATGTCATAAAACATCATTGTCACTCATGCAATGGATTCTCCTTTTGAGACAGCAAGCAATCTCAAAAGTTACAGAAATGTTTCCAGAGCAATCAGGTGCTTTTATGAATGCGTTATTATTTGGTGATAGACAACAAATGACGTTTGAAGTTGAAGAGCAATACCAACAATTTGGCCTTGTGCATTTATTGGCGATTTCGGGATCGCACATTGTATTGTTAATGGTGATCGTGTACTTTGTTTTGCTAAGAAGTGGTGTGACGAGGGAGGTAGCGACCGTCTGTCTTATCGTCTGTATTCCTTTGTATATGATTTTAGCAGGGGCGTCACCGTCTGTAATAAGAGCTTCTATAACAGGGGTCTTGTTGTTGATTGCTTTCATGTGTTCTATTCGTATATCTAGCTTAGATGCTTTAAGTGTAACAGCTATATGTATGCTTATATACGATCCGTATCTTGTTTTTAATATTGGATTTCAATTTTCATTTGTAGGTAGTTTCGCTTTAATTTTGTCTGCTTCGATATTACTAGGTCGTAGTAATGGAGTAATCCGAAATTCGATTTACATTTCTATTATTTCACAGCTCGTTAGTACGCCGATTTTGTTATACCACTTCGGTTATTTTTCTCCCTATAGTATTTTCCTCAATCTCCTATATGTTCCGTTTTTATCTATAATTGTGTTACCGTGTAGCATTATTATTCTGATGTGTATGCCGATTATCCCATTTCTCGCAAAAGGACTTGCGAATGTACTATCAATTGGTTTGAGTATTTCTAATAATTTTTTAAGTTACTGTGAAAATTTACTATTTACCCGGCTTATTTTCGGGCAAACACCTATACTTCTAGTAGCGGTATATTGTGTAATTATTGTTAGTATATTGATAGTTTGGGAAAGGAGGATGTCAAAAAGGATTATGTTCATAGTTGTGGGTGTATTTCTTTTTGTTTGTACATGTCATTATGTATATCCATATTTTCGTGAAAGTGGCAGCGTTACATTTATTGATGTTGGACAAGGTGATGCAATCTTAATTCGCCTTCCATATGATAAAGGAGTTTATCTTATTGACACAGGTGGAACGCTTCAACTCAATAAAGAAGAATGGCAACGGAAAAAACATGAATTTTCTGTTGGGCACGATATTCTCGTTCCTTTTTTACAAAAGGAAGGTATAAAAACGATTGACAAATTAATTGTAACGCACGGGGATGCAGATCATATAGGTGCCGCATTGGATTTATTATCATCTATTACTGTAAAGGAAGTTGTATTTGGCCAGAAGGAGCAAGATGCAGTATTAGAAAAAGTATTAAAGAAAAAGGCATTAGAAAAGAGAGTGAACATAAGTAAAGTGAAGGAAGGGGAAAGTTGGAGTGTAAATGGAGCGGAATTTGTTGTGTTAGCTCCAAACGGAAAGGAATCTAATGAAAATGATTCCTCAATTGTAATATGGGCGAAATTTGGAGGGGTAACGTGGTTGTTTACAGGAGATTTAGAAGAAGGAGGAGAGAGTCGTTTAGTATCAAAATATCCCGCATTGCGGGCGGATGTTTTAAAGGTTGCTCATCATGGGAGTAAGACGTCATCTATATCCGCCTTTTTAAACTTTATACAGCCTAGTATAGCGATTATTTCTGTAGGAGAATGCAATAGATATGGGCACCCTCATAAGGAGATTATAGAGCGTTTTGAGAAGATGGACATTGAAATATGGCGTACGGATAAACAAGGTGCTATTTCCTATGTTTTTAAAGGAGAAAACGGAACCTTTAAAAGTAAAATGACATATGATGAAACACATAGTAAATGAAAAAGAGAAGACTGCCATAAAGTGGCAGCCTTTAAGAACCGATAAATTTAATAACAGTTGCAATAATGAAAAGTGTTGCGAAAAAACCAAATGAGACGATAAATCCTACTCCTGAATCAATAGCGTCATTGCGTTTACTTTGAACGTTTTGTTCAAAATTATTCATTTAGAATCCCTCCCCAACATTCCACTCTAGTATAAAATATTGTCAGAAAAAAATCTACAATTTCCATATGAAGAGGAATCGAGTATTTTTACTGTTTTTTAGTTCATTAACTAACGTAAGTTTTTCGTTTCCAAGCTTGTTAACAGTTGGCACTTATACTCGGATTTTTATTGTGAATAATAAAGGGAAGGTGATTACCGCACACCAATAAGAAACCCGGGACTTATTGCGTGGCGTTTTATATAAATAAAGGGACGGGTTTATACAGCCTGTTCCTTTGTACTTGTAAAACAAAAGCTAGGGCATTAGTATAAATATATATATTGCCAAGTTAGGGAGTAGGGAAAAGTATGAGTGATATACATAAAAAAATTAAAAAGAAACAGTTTGCTCCGTTGTATTTACTATATGGAACGGAAGCGTTTTTTATAAATGAAACGATAAAGCTTATTACAACAGAAGCGCTTGAAGAAGAAGACCGAGAGTTTAATGTTGTGACATACGATTTGGAAGAGGCGTATTTAGAAGATGTGGTTGAGGATGCGCGTACGCTTCCTTTTTTTGGAGAACGGAAAGTGTTATTAATAAAATCACCACTATTTTTAACTTCACAAAAAGAAAAGTTAGAACAAAATATAAAAATTTTAGAAGAATATATTGGTGAACCTTCTCCGTTTTCTATTCTTGTTTTTGTTGTGCCTTACGAAAAGCTTGATGAACGTAAAAAAATTACAAAACTATTAAAGAAAACAGCGGATATAGTAGAAGCGAATGCGATGCAAGTACAGGATGTTCAAAAATGGATTGTTGCACGTGCAGATGAGGTGCATGTGCACATTGACAATGCAGCTGTTAGTTTGTTGTTAGAGCTTGTGGGAAGTAATGTAACGATGTTGGCGAAGGAAATGGATAAGTTAACATTATACGTCGGTATGGGCGGAGAGATTACACCGAAGCTTGTGGCAGAGCTTGTGCCGAAATCTGTTGAGCAAAATGTGTTTGCTTTGACAGAAAAAGTGGTGAAAAAAGATATCGCAGGTGCGATGCAAATTTTGGATGGATTATTTACGCAGCAGGAAGAACCAATTAAACTGCTTGCGTTATTAGTGAGTCAATTCCGCTTGCTGCATCAAGTGAAAGAGTTACAACAACGTGGTTATGGGCAAAATCAAATAGCGTCTCATATTGGTGTGCATCCGTATCGTGTAAAGTTGGCGATGAATCAAACGAAGTTTTTCTCTTTTGAAGAATTAAAAAAAGTCATTATAGAATTAGCGGAAGCTGATTATAGTATGAAAACGGGAAAGATGGATAAGAAGCTTGTACTCGAGTTTTTCTTAATGCGATTAAATCATATGTAGTGATACAAAAAAGTTCATGTACTTAGTACGTGAACTTTTTTTGTATATAAAAAAACGACCCAAATGGATCGTTTTTTAAACGCCTTACGCGTTTACTTGTTTCGCTAAGCGAGATTTTTGACGAGCTGCAGCGTTTTGGTGGATAAGACCTTTACGAGCTGCTTTGTCAAGTTTTTTAGAAGCAGTTTTGAAAGCTTCTTTAGCATTTTCAAGATCGTTATTAGTAACTAAAGCTTCTACAGTTTTAACAGCAGAACGCATGTCAGACTTGATAGAAGCGTTATGTGAACGACGCTCTTCGCTAAGTTTAGCGCGTTTGATAGCAGATTTGATGTTTGCCATACTTTTCACCTCCCTGGTGCAATCGAATGACTCGATTCTTACATAGAACAAGTGATATTTTATCAAACGGTGAAGAGAATTGCAATAGTATATCAATGAAATTTCACATGAAGAAAAGAATGGCCTTATATAACTTGGGGAAATCTAACGATATTTACTATGAATTACGGAGGAGATACGATGAAAGAACCATTAGATTTAAGTAAATATAGTGTTAGAACGGACCTTGCTGTAGAGGCGCATCAAATGCTGCAAGAGCGACAAGAAGAACAAAAAGGGATACAGGGAGTTATTGTAAAAGAGAGGGAAGAAGAGGGTATTACAATTACAAAAGTAACGATTGATGAGGTTGCATCTGAATCAATGGGTAAAAAACCTGGAAATTATTTAACTCTTGAGGTGCAAGGGATACGTCAGCAAGATACGGAACTCCAACAAAAAGTAGAGCGTGTTTTTGCCAAAGAGTTTTCTTATTTCTTAGAAGAGGTTGGCGTTACAAAAGAAGCGAGTTGTTTAATCGTCGGGCTTGGGAATTGGAATGTAACACCAGATGCGCTTGGACCGATAGTTGTAGAAAACGTATTGGTAACGAGACATTTATTTCAATTGCAGCCTGAAAGCGTAGAAGAAGGATTTAGGCCTGTTAGTGCAATCAGGCCGGGGGTAATGGGAATTACAGGAATTGAAACGAGTGATGTTATTTATGGGATTATCGAAAAAACGAAACCAGACTTTGTAATTGCGATTGATGCATTAGCTGCCCGCTCTATTGAACGCGTAAATAGCACGATACAAATTTCTGATACAGGAATTCATCCAGGGTCTGGTGTTGGTAATAAACGTAAGGAATTAAGTAAAGAAACATTAGGTATTCCTGTTATTGCAATTGGTGTTCCGACTGTGGTTGATGCTGTTTCGATTACAAGCGATACGATTGATTTTATTTTGAAACATTTTGGACGGGAGATGAAAGAAGGAAACAAACCTTCACGATCTCTATTGCCAGCTGGCTTTACATTTGGAGAAAAGAAAAAACTAACAGAAGAAGATATGCCAGATGAAAAGAGTAGGAATATGTTTTTAGGAGCTATTGGTACGTTGGAAGAAGAAGAAAAAAGAAAATTGATTTATGAAGTACTATCTCCTCTCGGTCATAATTTAATGGTGACTCCAAAAGAAGTAGATGCATTTATTGAGGATATGGCCAATGTAATAGCGGGTGGTTTAAATGCAGCGCTGCATCATCAAATTGATCAAGATAATACAGGAGCATATACACACTGATGGAAAGAGGCGACAATGGTTTAAGCCGCTTTGCGCTTTTGTGTATATGTAGTGCAGCATTATGCCTGCTTATGATGATAGCGGGAGTGGCGCTTGCTAATCACGGTTTAAAAAGTATGAAAGGTTATCAGCAGTTGTCATATGAGCAAATAGCTCATATGACAGGAACAGAGGGTGCGGGTGCTGAATCAGAAATTTTGGGGAATTCGTTTTCAACTATTGAAAAACAAAAACAACTAGAAAGTTTAAGAAGTTTTAATGTCGTAGAAGGAATTGGTATAGCGCTAGCGAGTGTTGCTTACGAAATGGCGAAGTTTGGAACGGATATAGTTGTTGGGAAAGTGAAAGAGATTTTTAGCTAAGAGTAGCAGGGAGAACGGTTGTCTTATCGTTTTGTACGACAGCCGTTTTTTTTTATTTGAAAAAGGTTTGTCTCTTATGGTTTGTTCGCATAAGATATAGATAGAATGATTTGTCTTGTAAGCAGCAAGAGTTTTCGTTGAATCTTTGCTGCGCTATTGATATAATCAGTGCTAGTGTATATTGGCGAGACTATTAGGAGTTGAGAACATAGATGAACAAAGAAGAAAGAGCAAAAAGACAGTCGAAAATTCGTAACTTCTCCATCATTGCTCACATTGACCACGGGAAATCAACGCTGGCAGACCGTATTTTGGAGAAAACAAACGCGTTAACACAGCGCGAAATGAAGGCTCAATTGCTTGACTCTATGGAGTTAGAGCGTGAGCGCGGTATTACAATTAAATTAAATGCAGTACAATTAACGTATAAAGCGAAAGACGGTGAAGAGTATATTCTTCACTTGATCGATACACCAGGACACGTCGACTTTACGTACGAAGTATCTCGTAGTTTAGCTGCTTGTGAAGGTGCAATTCTTGTTGTTGATGCAGCGCAAGGGATTGAGGCGCAAACGTTAGCGAACGTATATTTAGCTCTTGATAATAATTTAGAAATCTTACCAGTTATTAATAAAATCGACTTACCAAGTGCGGATCCAGAACGCGTACGTCAAGAAGTAGAAGATGTAATTGGTTTAGATGCATCGGAAGCTGTACTTGCTTCAGCGAAAGCTGGCATTGGTATTGAAGAAATTTTAGAACAGATCGTTGAAAAGGTACCAGCTCCAACGGGTGATTCAGAAGAGCCGTTACAATGTATGATTTTCGATTCTTTATATGATCCGTACCGCGGTGTAATTGCATATATTCGTGTTGTAAATGGAACTGTAAAAGTTGGCGATAAAGTACGTATGATGGCAACTGGAAAAGAATTTGAAGTAACAGAAGTAGGTGTATTTACACCGAAAACAACGCAACGTGACGAGCTAACAGTAGGTGATGTAGGTTTCTTAGCGGCATCGATTAAAAATGTTGGTGACACACGCGTTGGTGATACGATTACACATGCGAAACGTCCGGCTGCAGAGGCGTTAGCAGGTTACCGTAAATTAAACCCGATGGTATTCTGTGGTCTGTACCCGATTGATTCTGCTCGTTATAACGATTTACGTGATGCGTTAGAAAAATTAGAGTTAAACGATTCTGCTCTTGAGTTTGAGCCTGAAACATCTCAAGCGCTAGGATTTGGTTTCCGTTGTGGTTTCTTAGGACTTCTTCACATGGAAATCATTCAAGAACGTATTGAACGTGAATTTAAGATTGACTTAATTACAACAGCGCCAAGCGTTATTTATAAAGTTTATTTAACAAACGGTGAAGATGTTATTGTTGATAATCCATCTAATATGCCAGATCCACAGTCTATCGATCGCGTAGAAGAGCCGTTTGTGAAGGCTGCAATTATGGTTCCGAATGACTATGTTGGAGCTGTAATGGAAATTTGCCAAGGTAAACGTGGAACGTTTATTGATATGCAATATTTAGATGAAACACGTGTTACATTGACATATGATATCCCGTTATCAGAAATCGTATATGATTTCTTCGATCAATTGAAATCAAATACGAAAGGATATGCATCATTTGACTACGAGTTAATCGGTTATAAACCATCTAAACTTGTGAAAATGGATATTCTTTTAAATAATGAACAAGTGGATGCTTTATCATTTATTGTGCACCGTGATTCAGCGTATGACCGTGGTAAAGTAATTGTAGAGAAATTAAAAGAATTAATTCCAAGACAACAGTTCGAAGTGCCAATTCAGGCGACGATCGGAAACAAAGTTGTAGCACGTTCTACAATTAAGGCAATGCGTAAAAACGTACTTGCGAAATGTTACGGCGGTGACATTTCTCGTAAGCGTAAACTTCTTGATAAGCAAAAAGAAGGTAAAAAACGTATGAAGTCTGTTGGTTCTGTAGAAGTACCGCAAGAGGCATTCATGGCTGTACTGAAAATGGATGACAACTAATATTTGAAATAAAAAAAGAAGTCGTTTATGCGGCTTCTTTTTTCTGTATAATTACTTTTTAGACATCTTAGCATCTCTCATTTACAATGGTGAGAGAGCTTTTTAGTTCATACAGAGTTAGGAGATTGTTAATGTCCGAAAATATTCGAAAAGATATTCACGAGAAAATACAAAATGGTAATTTTAATTGTGAAAAGGAATTGACGCTTTCTATTATTAGCGGAAAGTGGAAAGTTGTGATACTGTGGCATCTTGGTGTGGAAGGGCCTCATCGTTTTAGTGAATTACAACGATTATTCCCAAGCATTTCTCATAAAGTTTTGTCGAATCAATTAAAAGAGTTAATGGAGGATGGGATTGTTAATCGAACAGTGTATCCTGAAATTCCTCCTCGCGTTGAGTATTATATGACGGAACTAGGCATGTCGCTTTTACCAATCGTTGAAATGATGTATGATTGGGGAAAAATGCGAATGGAACAAATCCGTAATACGTTAGAGAAGTAGAGAATCCTCCGGAGTGCGGAGGTTTTCTTTTTAGAAAGGTAGGGGTTATATTTGGTACAAGCTGCATATATTCATATTCCATTTTGTCAGCATATTTGTCACTATTGTGATTTTAATAAAGTGTTTATTGAACGCCAACCGGTAGATCAATATTTAGAGTATTTGGAGAAAGAAATAATAAACACGGTTCAAAAAGTACCGTTTGATAGTATGAAAACGATTTTTGTTGGCGGGGGAACTCCGACAGCATTAAATATGGAACAGACAAAAAAACTACTCGATATCATTAACCGTCATTTACGTCCATTTGCTCCGAATTGTGAACTAACATTTGAAGCGAATCCAGGTGATTTACCGAAAGAGAAGTTAAATGTATTGTTAGAAGGCGGCGTGAACAGAATTAGTTTTGGTGTACAAACGTTTCGTGATGAACTGCTTGAGAAAATTGGACGCAAGCATACGAGAGAAGATGCGTTTGTAGCAATTCGAGAAGCGCAGGAAGTAGGCTTTAAAAATATTAATGTAGATATTATTTATGCTTTGCCAGGACAGACGATAGAAGATGTAAAAGAAACATTAGACATTGCTTTTACGCTTGGTGTACAACATTTCTCGGCATATTCATTAATTGTGGAACCGAAAACAGTATTTTATAACTTAATGAATAAAGGGAAATTACGTCTTCCAGGTGAAGATCACGAAGCGAAAATGTACGAAATGGTAATGGATGAAATGGAGAAACACGGTTATAACCAGTATGAAATTAGTAATTTCTCAAAAGGTGATAATGAAAGTAGACATAACCTCACATACTGGAATAATGAAGAGTATTATGGATTTGGAGCTGGAGCGCATAGTTATGTAAATGGAGAACGTATCCAAAATGTAGGACCGCTCAAGCAATATTTCAATAAAATTGATGAAACTGGATTTCCATATTTAGACGTTCACACAGTAACGGAGAAAGAAAGAATGGAAGAAGAGTTGTTCTTAGGGCTTCGAAAAACAAAAGGTGTGTCTAAAATAGCATTTCAAAAGAAATTTAATATGGATATGGATCAAGTTTTCGCGAAGCAGTTACAAACCAATCAAGAACAAGGATTGCTTGAAGAGAGAGATGGATATGTTCGTTTAACGCGAAAAGGAAAATTATTAGGGAATGAAGTATTCCAGTCATTTTTGATTGACTAATTAAATGTTCCATAAACGTGAAAAAGTTTCATTATTTCGTGACGTTTCCGTTGACAATTGAATGTCAATTTTGGTAAGTTATTAATAGATTTAGCACTCGAAGACAAAGAGTGCTAACAGAGGTGATGATGAGATGCTTACGGAACGTCAGCTCTTAATTTTGCAAACAATTATTGATGACTTTATTGGATCAGCGCAGCCCGTTGGGTCTAGAACGTTGGCTAAAAAAGAGGAAATTACATTTAGTTCAGCTACTATTCGAAATGAAATGGCTGATTTAGAAGAATTAGGTTTTATTGAAAAAACGCATAGTTCTTCTGGACGTGTTCCTTCTGAGAAAGGATACCGATTTTATGTAGACCACCTTTTAGCCCCGCAAAACTTACCGAACGATGAGGTTGTACAAATTAAAGATTTATTTGCTGAAAGAATTTTTGAAGCGGAAAAAATTGCACAGCAATCTGCTCAAATTTTATCAGAACTTACGAACTATACGGCCATTGTTCTTGGACCGAAGTTAAGTACAAATAAACTTAAAAACGTACAAATTGTACCGCTTGATCGTCAAACTGCAGTCGCTATTATTGTAACGGATACAGGGCATGTACAAAGTAAAACGATTACCGTTCCGGAATCTGTTGATTTATCAGATTTAGAAAAAATGGTTAATATTTTAAATGAAAAGCTATCGGGTGTACCTATGTCGGAACTTCATAATAAAATCTTTAAAGAGATTGTTACAGTTTTACGTGGGTATGTTCATAATTACGATAGTGCAATAAAAATGTTAGATGGTACATTTCAAGTTCCGTTATCGGAAAAGATATACTTTGGAGGAAAAGCAAATATGCTTTCGCAACCAGAGTTCCATGACATTCAAAAAGTAAGATCCTTGCTGACAATGATTGATAACGAAGCTGAATTTTATGATATTTTGCGTCATAAACAAGTAGGTATTCAAGTGAAAATTGGCAGGGAAAATTCTTCGATTGCTATGGAAGATTGTAGTTTGATTTCTGCAACGTATTCGATTGGAGAAGAGCAACTCGGAACGATTGCAATTTTAGGTCCAACGAGAATGCAATATTCTCGTGTCATTAGTTTGTTACAGTTATTTACGAGACAATTTACTGATGGACTTAAAAAGTAAACGAGAGTAATACATTCGCTCAAGTGATGAAGTTTTCATTGCTGTGTGTAATATATAATGCTTAGGTAATCATGCTATACATGATACCTAATACCTTTTAAGGAGGTGAAAATTGTGGAAGAGCGTAACGAACAAGTGGTAGAAGAAGTAAAAGAAGCGCAAGTTGAAGAAGCTGTCACGCCAGAAAACAGTGAAAAGACTGTAGAAGAAAAAAGTGAGGCTGCTCTTTTACAAGAAAAAGTAGATGAGTTACAAGCGAAACTAACGGAAACGGAAGGTCGCACATTACGTCTACAAGCTGATTTTGAAAATCATAAGCGCCGTGTCCAAATGGATAAACAGGCTGCTGAAAAATATAGAGCGCAAAGTTTAGTTTCAGATATTTTGCCAGCTCTTGATAATTTTGAAAGAGCGATGCAAGTGGAAGCAACTGATGAGCAAACGAAATCCTTGTTACAAGGTATGGAAATGGTGCATCGTCAATTGCTAGAAGCGTTGACTAAGGAAGGTGTTGAAGTGATTGAATCTGTTGGCAAACAGTTTGATCCTAATGAGCACCAAGCTATTATGCAAGTGGAAGACAGTGAATTTGAATCAAACGCGGTTGTGGAGGAATTCCAAAAAGGTTATAAACTAAAAGACCGTGTTATTCGCCCATCAATGGTAAAAGTAAATCAATAATTTACATAAAAGTAGGAGGAATCGCCATGAGTAAAATTATCGGTATTGACTTAGGTACAACAAACTCTTGTGTAGCTGTTATGGAAGGTGGAGAACCAAAGGTTATCCCAAATCCAGAAGGAAACCGTACAACACCTTCTGTTGTAGCTTTCAAAAATGAAGAGCGTCAAGTTGGGGAAGTTGCGAAACGTCAAGCAATTACAAACCCTAATACAATCATGTCTGTTAAACGTCATATGGGTACAGACTATAAAGTAGAAGTTGAAGGTAAAGATTATACACCTCAAGAAATTTCTGCAATCATTTTACAAAACTTAAAAGCTTCTGCTGAAGCATACTTAGGTGAAACAGTAACGAAAGCTGTTATTACAGTACCTGCATACTTCAACGATGCAGAACGTCAAGCAACAAAAGATGCTGGTCGTATCGCTGGTTTAGAAGTTGAGCGTATCATTAACGAGCCAACAGCAGCAGCACTTGCTTACGGTTTAGAAAAACAAGATGAAGAACAAAAAATCTTAGTATACGACTTAGGTGGCGGTACATTTGACGTATCTATCCTTGAGTTAGCAGACGGAACATTCGAAGTTATTTCAACTGCTGGTGATAACCGTCTTGGTGGAGATGACTTTGACCAAGTTATTATCGATCACTTAGTAGCTGAGTTCAAAAAAGAAAACAACATTGACTTAAGCCAAGATAAAATGGCACTTCAACGTTTGAAAGATGCAGCTGAAAAAGCGAAAAAAGATCTTTCAGGTGTAACACAAACACAAATTTCATTACCATTCATTAGTGCTGGAGCTGCTGGTCCATTACACTTAGAATTAACGTTAACAAGAGCGAAATTCGAAGAGCTTTCAGCTGGTCTTGTTGAAAGAACATTAGAGCCAACTCGCCGTGCATTAAAAGATGCTGGTTTTGCTCCAAGCGAATTAGATAAAGTTATCCTTGTTGGTGGATCTACTCGTATCCCAGCTGTACAAGAAGCAATTAAACGTGAAACTGGTAAAGAGCCATATAAAGGTGTAAACCCTGATGAAGTTGTAGCATTAGGTGCTGCAGTTCAAGGTGGCGTACTTACTGGTGATGTAGAAGGCGTACTATTATTAGACGTAACTCCACTTTCTTTAGGTATCGAAACTATGGGTGGTGTGTTCACGAAATTAATCGAGCGTAACACTACAATTCCAACAAGTAAATCACAAGTATTCTCAACAGCTGCTGATAACCAACCAGCTGTAGACATTCACGTATTACAAGGTGAGCGTCCAATGTCAGCTGACAACAAAACGCTAGGTCGTTTCCAATTAACAGACCTTCCGCCAGCACCACGTGGTATTCCACAAATCGAAGTAACATTCGATATTGATGCGAACGGTATTGTTAACGTACGTGCAAAAGACTTAGGAACAAGCAAAGAGCAAGCTATTACAATCCAATCTTCTTCAGGTCTTTCTGATGAAGAAGTAGATCGTATGGTACAAGAAGCAGAAGCAAATGCTGACGCTGACCAAAAACGTAAGGAAGAAGTTGAACTTCGTAACGAAGCTGACCAACTTGTATTCCAAACGGATAAAGTTGTAAAAGATTTAGAAGGTAAAGTGGATGCAGCTGAAGTAGCGAAAGCAACAGAAGCGAAAGAAGCATTACAAGCGGCAATCGAGAAAAACGAACTTGAAGAAATCCGTGCGAAAAAGGATGCTCTACAAGAAATCGTACAACAATTAACTGTTAAATTATACGAGCAAGCTCAAGCGGCTGCAGGGCAAGCAGAAGGTGCGCAAGGAGCACAAGACGCTGGCGCGAAGAAAGACAATGTAGTTGACGCTGAGTTTGAAGAAGTAAAAGAAGACAAGTAATATAAATAAGTAAGATGACAAAAAGTCAAAGTCAAGCGTGCCTTGGCTTTGGCTTTTTTCATGAATGAAAAGAAATGTGTGAGGATCTTAAGTTTTTTACTTTGCATACTGTAAGTGAGGAAACTTTGTTGCAAAGCACTTTCTTTCGGTGTTAAAATTACGTTTATGTGAAAGATTCGGGGGTTGCAAATTTATGAGTAAACGAGATTATTATGAGGTCCTTGGCCTTAGCAAAGGTGCTTCTAAAGATGAAATAAAAAAAGCGTATCGTCGTTTGGCTAAAAAATACCATCCAGACGTAAGTAAAGAAGAAAATGCAATTGAAAAGTTTAAAGAAGTACAAGAAGCGTATGAAGTATTAAGTGATGATCAAAAGCGTGCGCAGTACGATCAATTTGGTCATGCTGGTGCAAATCAAGGGTTTGGCGGCGGAGGAGACTTCGGTGGTGGCTTCGGCTTTGAAGATATCTTTAGTTCATTCTTTGGCGGCGGTGGCGGCAGACGTCGTGATCCAAATGCTCCGCGCCAAGGTGCTGACTTACAATACCAAGTTACTTTAGAGTTTGAAGAAGCTATTTTTGGTAAAGAGTTAAATATTGAGATTCCAGTAGAAGATCCATGTGATACTTGTAAAGGTAGCGGAGCAAAACCAGGAACTTCAAAAGAAACATGTAAACATTGTTCAGGATCAGGTCAAGTAAGTGTAGAACAAAATACACCGTTTGGTCGTATTGTAAACCGTCAAGCTTGTGGTCATTGTTCAGGAACTGGTCAAATGATTAAAGAAAAATGTACGACATGTCACGGTTCAGGTAAAGTACGTAAACGTAAAAAAATTAATGTTAAAATTCCAGCGGGTATCGATAATGGCCAACAAATTCGTGTATCTGGAAAAGGTGAAGCGGGCGTAAATGGTGGACCAGCAGGTGATTTATATGTAGTTGTTCATGTGAGAAATCATGAATTCTTCGAACGTGATGGTGATCATATTATTTGTGAAATGCCATTGACATTCGCACAAGTAGCGCTTGGTGCTGAAGTAGAAGTGCCTACAGTTCACGGAAAAGTGAAGTTAAAAATTCCGGCAGGAACACAAACAGGAACGGAATTCCGTCTAAAAGGAAAAGGTGCTCCGAACGTACGTGGATATGGTCAAGGAGATCAATACGTAGTCGTTCGCGTTGTTGTACCGACGAAATTAACTTCGCATCAAAAAGAATTATTGCGTGAGTTCGCTGGTCAGGAAAATCAAGATGATAGCTTATTCGGAAAGCTTAAACGTGCTTTCAAAGGGGAATAATGGAAATAAAAAATGGAGTTGGTAAATTGTGAAATGGTCAGAAGTTAGTATTCATACAACAGAAGAAGCAGTAGAAGCTGTCTCTCATATTTTACATGAAGCTGGTGCGAGCGGAGTTGCGATTGAGGACCCAGCGGAGTTAACGAAAGAGCGCGAGCAACAATATGGTGAAATTTATGCATTGAACCCAGATGAATACCCGGCAGAAGGTGTATTAATTAAAGCATATTTCCCGCAAACGGATTCTTTACAGGAAACGATTGCGGGTGTAAAATCATCTATTGATGTGCTTCCATCTTACGACATCGAAATCGGTACTGGAAATATTACCGTTAACGAAGTCAATGAAGAAGATTGGGCTACTGCTTGGAAAAAATATTACCATCCAGTACAAATTTCTGATACATTCACGATTGTGCCAACGTGGGAAGAATATACACCATCTTCTCCGGATGAAAAAATCATTGAATTAGATCCAGGTATGGCGTTTGGAACAGGAACGCATCCAACAACAACGATGTGTATTCGTGCTTTAGAAAAAACGGTTCAGCCAGGTGACACTATCATTGATGTAGGAACAGGTTCTGGTGTACTTAGTATTGCAGCGGCAAAATTAGGTGCGTCTTCTGTTCAAGCGTATGATTTAGATCCAGTTGCAGTTGAAAGTGCAGAAATGAATGTACGTTTAAATAAAACTGATAACATCGTCAATGTTGGGCAAAATAGCCTTTTAGAAGGTATCGAGGGTCCTGTTGATTTAATCGTAGCTAATTTATTAGCAGAAATTATTCTTTTATTCCCTGAAGATGCAGCAAGAGTTGTGAAGTCAGGCGGATTATTTATTACATCGGGCATTATTGCTGCGAAAGAAAAAATAATTTCTGAGGCGTTAGAAAAAGCTGGATTTACAATTGAAGAAGTGTTAAGAATGGAAGATTGGGTAGCAATTATTGCACGAAATGCGTAATATAGATTTTAGTCTATAATGAAAAGGGGAGTCTCTCACTATAAGGTGAGGGACTTGCCGTTTGTTATATGAAAAATGATAACGTTTCGTTCTTTTCGTAAGTGTTGACTTACGAAAGGAACGAAACTCTACTAAGGTGATTATATGCAACGTTATTTTGTAGAAGAAAAATATGTAAATGAGACAAATATTCGCATTGTAGGTGACGATGTACATCATATTGCGAGAGTAATGCGTATGTCAGCTGGTGACCACATTTATTGCTGTGTAAACGGAAAAACAGCAGTATGTTCAATTGATGAAATTACCAGTGAATTTGTTAATACAGCTATTGTAGAATGGGTAGAGGCGTCAAGTGAACTTCCTGTTTTCGTGACGATTGCAAGTGGACTGCCAAAAGGAGACAAGCTAGAGTTAATTTTTCAAAAAGGAACTGAGCTTGGGGCAGCCGCGTTTTTACCATTTCAAGCATCCCGCTCGATTGTAAAATGGGATGCAAAAAAAGCTGATAAAAAAGTTGAGCGTTTGAAAAAAATTGTGAAAGAAGCTGCGGAACAATCGCATAGAAGCGAAGTTCCAGAAGTATATGCTCCGGCATCGTTTAAGCAATTGCTTTCAATGAGTAATGAGTATGATGTATGTCTTGTTGCGTACGAAGAGGAAGCAAAACAAGGTGAGAAATCTAATTTTGCAAAAGCTTTAACGACAATGAAACCGGGTCAAAAGCTATTAATTGTATTTGGCCCAGAAGGCGGTTTAGCAGAGGAAGAGATTGCTGCACTTCGTGAACATAAATTTGTACGATGTAGTTTAGGACCAAGAATTTTAAGAACAGAAACGGCTCCGCTTTATGCGTTAAGTGCCGCTTCTTATCATTTTGAATTGATGGGGTGATAATCAATGGCAACTGTTGCGTTCCACACGTTAGGTTGTAAAGTAAACCACTATGAAACAGAAGCGATTTGGCAATTGTTTAAACAAGGTGGTTATGAAAGAACTGAATATGAAAAGAAATCTGATGTATATGTTATTAACACATGTACAGTAACGAATACGGGAGATAAAAAAAGCCGTCAAGTCATTAGACGTGCTGTGCGTCAAAATCCGGATGCAGTTATTTGTGTAACAGGATGTTATGCACAAACATCTCCAGCGGAAATTATGGCGATTCCGGGTGTAGATATTGTTGTTGGTACACAGGATCGTGAAAAGATGTTAGGATACATCGAAGAATTCCGTAAAGAGCGTCAACCAATTAATGCTGTCCGCAACATTATGAAAACGCGTGTATACGAAGAACTTGATGTACCTTATTTCACGGATCGTACACGTGCATCTTTAAAAATACAAGAGGGTTGCAATAACTTCTGTACATTCTGTATTATTCCTTGGGCACGTGGTTTAATGCGTTCTCGTGATGGGAAAGAAGTTATTAAACAAGCGCAGCAATTAGTAGATGCAGGCTATAAAGAAATTGTATTAACAGGTATTCATACCGGTGGATACGGTGAAGATATTAAAGATTATAACTTAGCTGGATTACTTCGTGATATGGAAGCAGAAGTAGGCGGATTAAAACGACTTCGTATTTCTTCTATTGAAGCGAGTCAAATTTCAGATGAAGTAATTGAAGTGTTAGATAAATCTGAAGTAGTTGTACGTCATTTGCATATTCCGTTGCAATCAGGATCTAATACAGTATTAAAACGTATGCGTCGTAAATATACGATGGAATTTTTCCAAGAGCGTTTAGATCGTTTGAAAGAAGCGTTACCAGGTCTGGCAATTACATCTGACGTAATTGTTGGTTTCCCAGGTGAAACAGAAGAAGAGTTTATGGAAACGTACAATTTCATTAAAGAGAATCGCTTCTCTGAATTACACGTATTCCCTTATTCAAAACGTACAGGTACTCCAGCAGCACGTATGGAAGATCAAGTTCCTGAAGATGTGAAGAACGATCGTGTTCACCGTTTAATTGAACTATCTAATCAATTAGCGAAAGAGTATGCTTCACAGTTTGAAGGTGAAGTGCTTGAAATTATTCCAGAAGAGCAATTTAAAGATGGTGACCGTGAAGGGTTATATGTAGGTTATACAGATAACTACTTGAAAATTGTATTTGAAGGATCAGAAGAATTAATTGGTAAGCTAGTGAAAGTGAAAATTACGAAAGCTGGTTATCCATATAACGAAGCGCAATTTGTTCGTGTTCTTGAAGATGATGTAAAAAAAGAATCAGCAAGCGCATAATAAAAAGCATGCAAACGACAAGGGTTTGCATGCTTTTTTCGTTCGTGGAGAAGTTAAGTATTGAAAAAAGAAGAGCATCTATTCTTCTTTTATTCTGTCAAATAGTTGACCTGAAGTGATAAAATGTATTATAATCGTAAAAGACATGCTGAAGAAGTGTTTCTTTTTGCATGCTGAAGTTAGTATGTAAGTGTGATGTTTCGGAGGGAGGGAAAGAGAATGTCAAAAACAGTCGTTCGTAAAAACGAGTCTTTGGAGGATGCACTTCGCCGTTTTAAAAGATCGGTTTCAAAAACTGGTACACTTGCTGAAGCAAGAAAGCGCGAGTTTTATGAAAAACCAAGTGTAAAACGTAAGAAGAAATCTGAAGCGGCAAGAAAGCGTAAATTCTAAGAGAGGGTGTAAGTTATGAGTCTTCTCGGTCGTTTAAACGATGATATGAAACAAGCGATGAAGAATAAACAAAAAGAAAAATTAACCGTTATTCGTATGGTTAAGGCTGCTTTACAAAATGAAGGTATTAAACTGCAACATACTCTTACTGAAGAAGAGGAATTAACAGTTTTAGCTCGTGAAGTAAAACAGTATAAGGACTCCCTCCTTGAATTTAAAAAAGCTGGTCGTGAAGACCTTGTTGATAAACTGCAAAGTGAAATTCAGATTTTAAGCGCATATTTGCCGGAGCAATTAACAGAAGAAGAATTAGCGAATGTAATTAAGCAAGTTATTTCTGAAGTTGGTGCTACTTCTAAAGCAGATATGGGTAAAGTGATGACTGCTGTTATGCCGAAAGTAAAAGGTAAAACAGACGGATCACTAGTGAATAAGCTGGTTATACAGCTTTTAGCATAAAAAAACGTCTCATTTCGTATGAGACGTTTTTTTATGCTTTTTTTCAGTTTGGACGTGATATTACAAGCTCTTTTTTCATACATATGGGATGAGAGGGGGTCTTTTGAGATGAAAAAATTAGAACAAATGAAGAATTGGTTAACGAAGCAAATAGACCTGCCAGTGGATGTACTAATGGATCTACCTCGGATCACGCTTGTTGGGCAAGTGCATATCTATATAGAAAATCATCGAGGTTTATTAGTGTTTTCAGATAAAGAAGTAAGGTTGTTGTTAAAGCATGGCCAGTTATTAATTAAAGGGCAATCCTTTGTTATTAAAACAATCCTTCCCGAAGAACTTTTACTAGAAGGGATAATTGAACAAGTGACGTTTTTAGAAAACGAAAAGAAAGAAGAGTGAGGGAAACTTCCGTATGTGAAGTTTTTCTTCTTTATTCTCGTGATGCGACTTTACTATTTAGTTTATTTTGTTATTGGGGTAGTAAACTCTTTATTTCATTTTCGTACGAGCTATTTTGCTAATTAAAGTGAAAAGTAGTGTGTCTACTTTTGGAAAGGTAGTGAAGGTAGTAGATGAAAAATAAATGGTTTATAAAATGGCTTGGATATGTAAAAGTACGAATTGAAGGTAGAGGAGCGGAACGGTTCGTTAACGAATGT
Organism: Bacillus cereus group sp. BfR-BA-01383; assembly: GCF_022663495.1. Taxonomy (NCBI): domain Bacteria; kingdom Bacillati; phylum Bacillota; class Bacilli; order Caryophanales; family Bacillaceae; genus Bacillus; species Bacillus cereus group sp. BfR-BA-01383. The sequence goes on along the minus strand of NZ_JAKUFP010000001.1, from coordinate 328,040 downwards.
GTACGTAGAAAATTATTGGTTTGGGATGTTAAGAAGATTGCTGATGAAACGTTAGTTTTTTGTATGTTATTACGAGATGTGAAAAAAATAAAACCAATTTATAGAAAGAATGAATGTAAATTATATTTTATTGGACGTTACGGCTTTCCTTTTTGGAATAAGCGTTTAATTAAAAATAGTGGATTTTTAATTGGGTTTCTAATTTTCTTTTTTGGCATGATTGCATTATCAAATATGGTTTGGAAAATTGAAATTACAGGGGCCAAACCTGAAACAGAATATATATTGATGAAAGAATTGGACAAAATGGGTATTAAAAAGGGGAAATTACAGTTCCAAATGCCTAGTGTAGAAGATGTGCAACGTCATTTGACAGATAATATTAATGCGATTACTTGGGCGGGGCTCGAAATAAGAGGAACGACATACCATTTTAAAATTGTTGAAAAAAACGAGCCGAAAAAAGAAAAGGAACAACAACCACAAAATTTAGTGGCAAAAAAAGAAGCGATTGTTACAAAAACGTTTGTTGAAGTTGGGAAACCAGTCGTCCTGAAAAATGATCATGTAGAAAAGGGGCAACTTCTCGTATCCGGAATATATGGTAATGAGGAGAGTCCGACGATTGTTTCAGCGAAAGGTATTGTGTATGGAGAAACGTGGTATACATCGGAGGTAAATGTCCCGCTAAAGACACAATTTCAAGTATATACTGGTAATGCATACAATGAGCATTTTCTTAGATTTGGAAGTGTGAAAATAAAAATATGGGGATTTCAACATGATAAGTATAAACGCTCTCGTACTGAAAGTGTAAAACATGATGTGAAATTATTTGGTTTTACGTTACCGATTGCATACGAAAAAGATATAGTGCGAGAAGAGGAAGAAGCGAATCGAGAATATACCGAAAAACAAGCAATGAAAGTAGCGAAAGAGATGGCAGAAAAAGAACTGAAGAAAAAATTGGATGAACATGCTATGATTGTAAGTGATAAGATTTTGAGTAAAGAGGTTGAGGCGGATCAACTAAAAGTTACATTGCATTATACGGTAATCGAAAATATTGCAGAGCCACAACCAATATCTGAATCCGATATTCAAGGAGACTGAGTAATGGCAGAACAATTAGTAGAAATGAACCAACAACTGGAAAATTCTAACGAAGCAATCGCACTTTTTGGAGTAAATGATGCTCATTTAAAAGTAATTGAAAGAGAACTTAATGTATCGATTGTAACTAGAGGAGAAACTGTTCATGCATCTGGGACAGATGAAACTGTAATACTCGTAGAAAAAATCTTACAGCAATTACTCGTTGTTATTCGTAAAGGTGTATCAATTACAGAAAGAGATATCGCGTATGCGATTCAGCTCGCGCAACAAGGGAAAATTGCTCAATTTGAAGAGTTATATGAAGAAGAAATCTTTAAAACTGCAAAAGGTAAATCAATTCGTGTAAAAACGATGGGGCAAAGAAGATATATTCATGCAATGAAGAAGAATGATATTGTATTTGGGATGGGACCTGCTGGGACTGGGAAAACATACTTAGCTGTAGTAATGGCTGTGAGAGCTTTAAAGCAAGGGTATGTAAAGAAAATTATTTTAACAAGACCTGCTGTAGAAGCCGGAGAGAGCTTAGGTTTTTTACCAGGGGATTTAAAAGAGAAGGTAGATCCGTATTTACGTCCGCTGTATGATGCACTGCACGATATTCTTGGACAAGAATACACGCAGCGTATGATGGAACGTGGAGTGATTGAAATCGCACCTCTTGCTTATATGAGAGGACGTACGCTTGATGATTCATTTGTTATTTTAGATGAAGCGCAAAATACAACGGGTGCCCAAATAAAAATGTTTTTAACAAGACTAGGTTTTAGTTCTAAAATGGTTATTACAGGAGATCCTTCACAAATAGACTTACCAAAAGGGGTAAAATCAGGACTTTCTCTTGCTTCTAACATTTTATCTGGTGTATCGGGTCTTTCGTTCATTACATTAGAACAAACGGACGTTGTGAGACATCCACTGGTGCAACGTATTATTGAGGCATATGATAAAATGGAATGATCCTATTTGTCAGGATCATTTCTTTTTGTATGATAAGGTTGGCGAACGGCATATTTTTTACTATCATTAAAGATAAGGGAAATAAACTATAGGTACTGGTGTATAAAAATGTTGCCCAAAAGTATCGTTGGCTAGAAGAAATGACAGCTATAAATAGTTTCACTTTATTTCTGGAGAGGAGAAGTATTGAAATCATGTCAAAATCTCAAGAAATTTATAAGTGGTTTCGTAATTTACAACATTCGAAAAAACTAAATTGGATTTCTTACGTTGTATTAGGAGCGGTGCTGTTTTTTGCACTTATGAATAATGTAAAACCGGAGCAATTAGATGTTGAAATATATTCTATTGCGAAAAAGACAATCCATTCTCCTGTAAAAATTGAAGATAAAGTTACAACGGAAAAAAAGAAAAAAGAAGCCGCTACAAAAGTTGAAGATCAATATACATATAAAAGTGAGTATAAACAAAATAAAGTGGATATTGTGAATGACGTCTTTGCTAAAGTAGATGAAGTGGTGCAAGAGATAAAAGCTATTGGACCGGATGAACAAAAAAAGATAACTGATGCTGAAAAAGTGGACAAGTTGAAAAAGAAATTACCTGTCGAATTAACGAAAGAGTTATCTGATTCAAACTTACTGAACTTGATTAATGCAGAACCGAGTCAGTTAGTATTAGCGAAAGATGCAGCAGTTACAGCTATTAATAGTATTATGAGCGGGCATATTAAAATGGACGAATTGAAGGATGCGAAGGATCGATACGTCAGTGAGATGAATAGTGTTAATGTGGATAATGGTTTGAAAGAATCTATTAAGGCGTTAGGGAAATATGCGATTTCGGCGAATTATTTTTATGATCCGGCTTTAACAAAAGAGAAGAGAAAAGCGGAGGAAGATTTAGTTCCGCCCGTCTATATTCTTCAAGGACAGGTTCTTGTTAGAGAAGGTGAAACGATTTCAAGTGATATGTATAATCAGTTGAAATTAGTCGGCTTGTTAGAGAAAGGTAATAGCTTCCAACCTTATGTCGGTTTAGTGATACTCATTGGTGTACTACTATACTTTATGCATAAGCAATTTGAATTGTTTTTACAGCGGAGAAGAGAAGATAGACCGTACATTTTAGCGTATATTACAATTTTGTCTATTACAATTGTTCTAATGAAAATTATTAGTTTGTTTCAAAAGCTTGAATATGCAGGGATCGCATATGTTGTCCCAGTCGCGATGGGGACAATACTTGTAAAACTGATGATCGGTGATCGGTTTGTATTTTTAACAAGTATGATTTTTTCTGTGTGCGGAAGTATTATGTTTAATGAAGGGGTAACGAGCACACTAAATTATAGTGTAGGTATTTATGTGTTATTAAGTTCATTATCAGTGAGTATTTTCTTGAGAGAAAAAAATCGTCGTACGATGATTTTACAAGCTGGTGTACTCGTTTCTGTATTAAATGTAGTCGTATTGGCGGCGTTATTATTATTACGTAATGGGAATTTTTCACCTCTTGAAATTGGTACGCAATTATTAATGGCTTCACTTTCAGGGATTATCTCTTCCGTGTTAGCTATGGGGATTTTACCATATTTAGAGAGTGGACTTGGAATTGTATCAAGCATGAAGCTTATGGAACTATCAAGTCCGAATCATCCGCTTTTACGTAAAATTTTGTTAGAAGCGCCAGGGACATATCACCATAGTGTAATGGTAGCGAATCTTTCAGAGGCTGCTTGCGAAGCAGTCGGAGCAAATGGCGTGTTAGCGCGTGTAGGGGCGTATTATCATGATGTAGGAAAAACAGTACAACCACAATTCTTTATTGAAAATCAGATGGGAATTGAAAATCCACATGATAAGTTAGACCCTGTAACGAGTAAAGATATTATCATTGCTCATGTAACGGATGGGGTAAGGATGCTCGAAGAATATCATATTCCGCAAGAAATTATTGATATTGCTGGACAACATCATGGTACAACGTTGCTTAAATATTTTTACTATAAGGCGATTAAAGAAGATAAAGAAAAATATACAGAAGAGATGTTCCGTTATCCAGGATCAAAAGCAACTTCTAAAGAGTCCGCAATTGTTGGTATTGCTGATAGTGTAGAGGCTGCGGTACGTTCTATGAATCATCCAACGCCAGATCAAATTAATAATTTGGTGCAAAGTATTATTAAAGATCGCCTGCAAGATGGACAATTTAGTGAATGTGATTTGACATTTAAGGAACTACAAATCGTTGGGAAAACTTTATGTGAAACGTTAAATGGTATTTTCCATTCACGTATTACGTATCCGGAACCACCGGAAGAGAAGGAGAAAGAATGAGTTTATTAATTGATTTTATTGATGAAACAGAAGAAGTAAAAGAAGAATATGTAAATTTAATTCGTGAGATATTAGAAAAAGCAGCTCAAATGGAAAACATAGAGGATGGTACGGAGTTATCAGTAACATTTGTAGATAACGAGCGCATTCGTGAGATTAATCGTGATTACCGAGGTAAGGATCAGCCTACTGATGTAATTTCCTTTGCCATGGAAGAAATGGGAGAAGGGGAAATGGAAATTGTAGGTGTAGAGATGCCGCGTATGTTAGGTGATCTTATTATTTCTATTCCGAGAGCGAAAGAACAAGCTGAAGAGTATGGACATTCTTTTGATCGTGAACTTGGCTTTTTAGCGTTACATGGCTTTTTACATTTACTTGGTTATGACCACATGACAGAAGAGGATGAAAAAGAAATGTTTGGAAGACAAAAAGAAATTTTAGAAACGTTTGGATTAGGACGATGAAAAAAGGAAAACTTATAAATAGTTTTGGATATGCTATAGCAGGTGTATTTTTTTGTCTTCGACATGAACGAAATATGAAAATTCATTATTTAGCCGCAGTCATTGTAATATGCTGCGGCTTTTATTTCCATATTACGAAAATAGAGTGGGTGTTATTACTGCTTGTAATAGGAATTGTAATGAGTTTAGAGATGGTAAATACGGCCGTGGAAAAAACAGTAGACTTAGCGACTACCGATATACATCCATTTGCGAAAATTGCAAAAGATGTCGCAGCGGGAGCGGTTTTATTGTTTGCAATAATAGCCGTTATAATTGGTGCTATTATCTTTTTACCGTATGTGGTATAGTTGCATTCCAAAGCTTTTATTAAGCCTTGGAAGTGCCGTGCAGGCCTTTAATGAGAGTGTGTATCTATTCACAACTGTGAACAGGAAGGATGCGGGAATATGAATAGTCGACAATTAATTCAAGAAGCAATCGAAGCGCGTAAACAAGCGTACGTACCATATTCTAAATTTCAAGTAGGTGCAGCATTATTAACACGGGATGGAAAAGTATATCGTGGATGTAATGTTGAGAATGCGTCATATGGCTTATGTAATTGTGCAGAAAGAACAGCATTATTTAAGGCAGTTTCTGAAGGGGATAAAGAGTTTGTAGCTATTGCGATTGTAGCAGATACAAAGCGTCCAGTACCTCCTTGTGGAGCATGTCGACAAGTTATGGTAGAATTATGTAAACAGGATACAAAAGTATACCTATCAAATTTACATGGTGACGTTCAAGAGACGACAGTCGGAGAATTGTTACCAGGAGCATTTTTAGCGGAGGATTTACATGAATAGAAAAGGTTATAAATCAGGTTTTGTCTCTATTATTGGCAGACCGAATGTTGGGAAATCTACATTTTTAAACCGTATTATCGGTCAAAAAATTGCCATTATGAGTGACAAGCCACAAACGACTCGTAATAAAATTCAAGGCGTATATACAGAAAATGATTCACAAGTAATTTTCATTGATACACCAGGAATACATAAACCTAAACATAAACTAGGCGACTTCATGGTGAAGATGGCTCAAACGACATTAAAAGAAGTTGATATTGTTCTGTTTATGGTTAATGCGGTTGAAGGATTTGGTCGTGGTGAGGAATTCATCATTGAGAAATTAAAAGAAACGAAACAACCAGTATTTTTAGTAATTAATAAAATTGACCAACTTCATCCAGAGCAATTATTAGAGTTAATTGATCAATACCGTAAACTACATGAGTTCGCAGAGATTGTACCAATTTCTGCATTAGACGGTAATAACGTTGAAGCTTTAATTAATACAATTAAAAAATATTTACCAGAAGGACCGCAATACTACCCAGATAATCAAGTAACGGATCATCCAGAGCGATTTATTATTGCAGAGCTTATTCGTGAAAAAGTATTACATTTAACACGTGAAGAAGTGCCACATTCTGTAGCTGTTGTTATTGATGCAATTCAAAAGCGCGAGGGCGGGGCAGTTTATATAAATGCAACGATTGTTGTTGAACGCGCATCACAAAAAGGAATTATTATAGGTAAGCAAGGGAAGATGTTAAAAGAAGTCGGTAAGCGAGCTCGCTTTGACATTGAAGCACTTCTGGGTTCTAAAGTATTTTTAGAAGTATGGGTGAAAGTGCAAAAAGATTGGCGTAATAAGATGTCACAGCTTCGTGACCTTGGGTTCCGTGAAGACGAGTATTAATATGGAGAAAAGCTGTAATCAGTGGGTGTTTTGTTCATCCGCTGATTATTGGTTTTTATCTTGATAAATTAGGAAAAATTTTTCTCACATGAAAATGGACAAAATGGGTCAATTTAATAACAACAAAAGAAATTGGTTTACAGGCTACGCTTATTGAGAAAGGTGGATTCTTATGCTAGATTTTACCTGGAAGTTTTTCTCCAAAACAGGAAGCATTGAAACGTATTTGCTTTTGAAAGAAATGGAAAAAGACGTAAACGATGAGATGGATCAACATGAAGAGGAGCTAGCGCATCTAGACTCTCCAATTTCTTGACCCGTTTTGTTCAAACCTTGGATGGTGACGAACATGTTTCAAAAAGTTGAGGGCATTGTTATCCGTACGACAGATTACGGAGAAACGAATAAGATTGTTACAATATTCTCACGGGAATTTGGTAAGATAAGTGCAATGGCACGAGGGGCGAAAAAACCGAAGAGTCGGTTAGCTGCTATTTCGCAACTTATGACACATGGACACTTTCTTATTCAAATGGGATCTGGACTTGGAACTTTGCAACAAGGCGAGATTATTTCATCTATGAAGGAAATTCGTGAGGATATATTTTTAACTGCTTATGCATCATTTATTATTGAATTAACTGATAAAGCAACAGAAGATAAGAAACATAATCCGTATTTATTTGAAATGTTATATCAAACGTTGCATTATATGTGTGAGGGTGTTGATCCAGAAGTATTAGCATTAATTTATCAAACGAAAATGCTTCCGGTATTAGGGATGCGCCCGTATTTTGATACATGTGCTATTTGTCATCAAGAAACAGATTTTGTCGCCTTCTCTGTCAGGGAAGGCGGTTTTCTGTGCTCACGTCATGCGGAGCAAGATCAGTACCGTATACCGGTAGGAGAGGCTGTTCATAAATTATTACGTCTCTTTTATCACTTCGATTTACACCGGCTCGGTAATGTATCAGTAAAGGATAGTACAAAGAAGCAAATGCGCACAGTGCTGAATACATATTATGATGAATATTGTGGGATTTATTTGAAATCAAGACGTTTCCTGGAGCAACTTGATAAGTTTCAAATATAAATTTGGGCCGTATACGGTCCTTTTTACATACTTTCTTTTTCGAATAGCATATTTAGTATATAATATTTAAGAGATAGTATAACTTTTTTCGTTGTGCATTAAAGGTGGTGATTATCATAGAGCTGAATAAACGGCAAGAACATATCATTCAGATTGTAAAAGATCACGGTCCTATTACAGGGGAGTCAATTGCTGCGCAATTGGGTTTAACACGTGCAACGCTGAGACCAGACTTAGCAATTTTAACAATGGCTGGTTATTTAGAAGCGCGTCCACGCGTAGGTTATTTTTATACGGGTAAAACTGGGGGGCAGCTATTATCTGAAGCTGTTAAAAAAATTAAAGTGCAAGATTATCAATCTAGACCGGCTGTAATTGATAAAAATGTGTCAGTATACGACGCGATTTGTACTATGTTCTTGGAGGACGTTGGTACATTATTTGTTGTCGATCAATCTACTTTATTAGTTGGCGTTGTATCGCGTAAAGATTTATTACGAGCTAGCTTAGGAAAGCAGGATTTAACCTCTCTCCCGGTTAATATTATCATGACAAGGATGCCAAACATTGCGATGTGTCGTAGGGAGGATTCTTTATATGATATTGCGATGGAATTAATAGAAAGACAGATTGATGCGATGCCGGTTGTAAAAGATACAAAGCAAGGTTTAGAAGTGATTGGACGAATTACAAAAACAAATATTACACGTGCGTTTGTAAACTTAGTAAATAACGAATAAGTGTAATTTGTTTAAAGTGAGGTAATGTAATGGATAATAAAATCGTATATGTCGTATCTGATTCTGTAGGAGAAACGGCTGATTTGGTTGTTCGAGCAGCGATGGGACAGTTCCCGTTCGCTCCTGATATTAGACGTGTACCATATGTAGAAGATACAGGGACATTAAAAGAAGTGATTTCGATTGCGAAGAGCAATCAAGCGCTTATTTGCTTTACGTTAGTAAAACCTGATATGCGTCAATATTTATTGACAGAAGCGGCAAAAGAAGGAGTAGAGGCATACGATATTATCGGACCTCTTATTGATCAAATTGAAGGAATTACAGGGCAATTACCAAGGTATGAGCCAGGTGTTGTTCGGAGATTAGATGAAGAATACTTTAAAAAAATTGAAGCAATTGAGTTTGCAGTTAAGTATGATGACGGCAGAGATGCGCGTGGTATTTTAAAAGCAGATATCGTGTTAATCGGAATTTCACGTACATCAAAAACACCACTTTCTCAATATTTAGCGCATAACAAACGTTTGAAAGTTGCCAATGTACCACTTGTACCAGAGGTGGATCCGCCTGAGGAATTATATCAAGTAGCAAAAGAGAAATGTTTTGGTTTGAAAATCACACCAGATAAGTTAAATCATATTCGAAAAGAACGATTAAAATCACTTGGATTAAGTGATGGAGCTACTTATGCAAACATTAATCGTATTAAAGAAGAAATTGATCACTTTGAAAATGTAGTTAGTAAAATAAATTGTCAGGTAATTGATGTATCAAATAAGGCGATTGAAGAAACAGCAAATATTATTGTGAATGCAGTGCAAAACCAAAAAATGTTTTAGCACATTTACCAAAGGTGAATGTGCTTTTTTCGCTCGTGGGAAACGCAATACGTGTTAACCTCGTAATAGAATATAGCGGATTGGTTATACTTATATTCTTCTGTTTTTTATTATGTTAAAGGTAGAAGTTAGTTATTCTAAAAGGTCAGATGAAAAAATAAAGGGATATGTAGCGTAGTTGAAGAAAATATATTATAATAAAAAATTGTGATAAAAACCTATATTTTACGTTTAGACTTTAATTTTTCAGAATAAACTAGGGATAGGATTTACGAAAAAGACATGTAATTACGTTAAATCGACAAAATCTATACAAGAAAACGCACATTATGGAAGGATTCACAGAAGGGATGTAGAATACAGAAATATGCAAAACATCAATTAAGATATTATTTGATGTAGATGCATGTCCCGTGAAAACTAAAATTGTGCAAGTTGAAACGGAAACTTATGTCAAGATTTTGTTTGTCACATCGTATACTCATCGTTCAAGAAAACAGCAAGGTAATTGGATCTATGTAGATTCTGAACAAGATAAAGTTGATTTTTATATTAATCAACATGTAAAAGTAACAGATCTCGTGATCACGCAGGAAATGGGACTTGCCAGTCTTTTTGTAACAGATGAGCCAATGAATACAATTTTATATAGTAAGCATGTATCTGCGAAGTTACGCAGAGAAGGGACCCATACGAAAGGTCCAAAATCGTTTGCGACACGTGATCGACAACACTTTCTAACAATTTTAGAAAAAATATTGTCGAATTATAAAGGAATTTTTTAATTTATATCGAATACAAAATACGACACGGAGATGGAGTTATGGGGAACAGAATTCCCGAAGAAGTTGTTGAACAGATTCGGACATCATCCGATATTGTTGAAGTGATTGGTGAATACGTTCAACTTAGAAAGCAGGGGCGTAACTATTTCGGCCTTTGTCCATTTCATGGTGAGAATTCTCCTTCATTCTCCGTTTCATCTGATAAGCAAATTTTTCATTGCTTCGGATGTGGAGAAGGCGGAAATGTATTTTCATTTCTAATGAAAATGGAAGGACTGGCTTTTACCGAAGCTGTTCAAAAGCTTGGTGAAAGAAATGGAATTGCGGTTGCAGAATATACATCAGGGCAAGGACAACAAGAAGACATATCTGATGACACTGTCATCATGCAACAAGCTCATGAACTTTTGAAAAAATATTATCATCATTTATTAGTAAATACGGAAGAGGGAAATGAAGCACTTTCGTATTTATTAAAACGTGGTATTACAAAAGAGATGGTTGAGAAGTTTGAAATTGGTTATGCATCACCAGCTTGGGATGCAGCAACAAAAATTTTACAAAAAAGAGGTTTATCGCTGTCTAGCATGGAACAAGCAGGTCTTCTAATAAGAAGTGAGAAGGATGGTAGTCATTATGATCGCTTCCGTGGAAGAGTTATGTTTCCAATCTATACTTTACAAGGTAAGGTGATAGCGTTTAGTGGAAGGGCATTAGGAGATGACACCCCGAAATATTTAAATAGCCCTGAAACACCGATTTTTCACAAAAGTAAATTGTTGTATAACTTCCACCAAGCAAGGCCGTTTATTAGAAAACGTGGGCAAGTGGTCCTTTTTGAAGGGTATGCGGATGTACTAGCTGCGGTAAAAAGTGGTGTGGAAGAAGCTGTTGCGACAATGGGGACAGCTTTAACTGAAGAACAAGCAAAACTTCTGCGACGTAACGTTGAAACTGTTGTTCTTTGCTATGATGGTGATAAAGCAGGGCGAGAAGCGACGATGAAAGCAGGGCAATTATTGCTAAAAGTTGGTTGCCAAGTGAAAGTTACATCCTTGCCAGATAAGCTTGATCCTGATGAATATGTGCAACAATATGGGACTACCGCTTTTGAAAATCTTGTGAAATCAAGTATAAGTTTTGTTGGTTTTAAAATAAATTATTTGCGTTTAGGGAAAAATTTGCAAGATGAGTCTGGCAAAGAAGAATATGTGAAAAGTGTTTTAAAAGAGTTATCGTTGCTACAGGACGCGATGCAGGCAGAATCATATTTGAAGTCATTATCGCAAGAATTTTCGTATTCAATGGAAACACTTTTGAATCAATTGCACCAATATCGCAAAGAACAAAAGGTACAGCAAAAACAAGTAAAGCAGGTTGCTAAGCCATCTCAAATTGTTCAAACAAAACCGAAGTTAACAGGTTTTGAAAGGGCAGAAAGAGAAATTATTTACCATATGTTGCAAAGTGCAGAAGTGGCCGTTCGTATGGAACCCCATATAGAAGATTTTCATACAGAAGAACATAAAGGGATTTTATATGAACTATACGCATATTATGAAAAGGGAAATGAACCTTCAGTCGGAACATTTTTAAGTTGGCTCTCTGATGAAAAGTTGAAAAATATTATTACCGATATTTCGACGGATGAATTTATTAATCCAGAATACGCAGAAGAAGTGTTACAAGGCCATTTGGAGACGCTCAGACGTCATCAGGAAAAACTTGAAAAGATGGAAATCATCTTTAAAGTAAAACAAATGGAAAAAACAGATCCTGTAGAGGCTGCTAAATATTATGTAGCATATTTACAAAATCAAAAAGCGAGAAAATAGCTTTTTTGATAAAATTTTAGTATAATGAATGTTTGTATCTCGCGTAAGGAGGGGAACAGATGGCTGACAAACCAGCTCGTTCTAAACAAATTGAAACTGAAATGACCCTTGAGCAAGTGAAAGAACAACTCACTGAGCTCGGAAAAAAACGTGGCGTTCTTACATATGAAGAGATTGCAGAACGCATGAATGGATTTGAAATTGAATCCGATCAAATGGATGAATACTATGAATATTTAGGTGAACAAGGGATTGACTTAGTTGGTGACAATGACAACGACGAAGGTCCTAATAATCGCCAAATTACAAAAACAGAAGAAGAGTTCGACCTAAATGACTTAAGTGTACCACCTGGAGTGAAAATCAACGATCCTGTTCGTATGTACTTAAAAGAAATTGGTCGTGTAGATTTACTATCTGCTGAAGAAGAAATTCGACTTGCAACGCGTATTGAAGAAGGCGATGAAGAAGCGAAACGTCGTCTTGCAGAAGCAAACTTGCGTCTTGTAGTAAGTATTGCAAAGCGCTATGTGGGCCGTGGTATGCTTTTCTTAGACTTAATTCAAGAAGGGAATATGGGTCTAATTAAAGCGGTTGAAAAGTTCGATTATCGTAAAGGTTTCAAATTTAGTACGTATGCAACTTGGTGGATTCGCCAAGCGATTACACGTGCTATTGCAGACCAAGCGCGAACAATTCGTATTCCAGTTCATATGGTTGAAACGATTAATAAGTTAATTCGTGTACAACGTCAATTATTACAAGATTTAGGACGCGAACCATCTCCTGAAGAGATTGGTGAAGAAATGGATCTTGCACCAGAAAAAGTACGTGAAATCTTAAAAATTGCACAGGAGCCAGTTTCTCTTGAAACACCAATTGGTGAAGAAGACGACTCCCATTTAGGTGACTTTATTGAAGACCAAGAAGCGACATCGCCTGCGGACCATGCAGCGTATGAGTTGCTAAAAGAACAATTAGAAGATGTGTTAGATACACTAACAGATCGTGAAGAAAATGTTCTACGTCTTCGTTTCGGTTTAGATGATGGACGAACTCGTACGCTTGAAGAAGTTGGGAAAGTATTCGGCGTAACAAGAGAACGTATCCGTCAAATTGAAGCAAAAGCACTTCGCAAATTAAGACATCCAAGCCGTAGTAAGCGTCTTAAGGATTTCTTAGAATAGGCTACCTTTAAGTTTACTTCACTTTTGTGAAGTAAACTTTTTTATTTTGTTAATTTTTGTTAAAATTTAGCTATCAGCAACGATTACAATTTCTTGTAATTTATTTTACAGAATTGTCTTTTGATTTGCAAATGCTCATTTTTCGATTTTTCGATTAATTTTGTTTATTCTATACAAAAACATATGTAGAAAAACGAAAAATATGACGAGAAACGTTAGTAATTATCGAAATAATAAGTGATATAACAATAAAAAACAATAAACTGAATTTATGGAATATTTTCAACAAGTAATAGTTTACTCTTTTCTGATAGAGCGTTTTCAAGTACAATGGAAATGACTGAATCATCTAACTATTTAGGGGTATAGAGGGGGGAGAAGAGATATGAAACGTAATCCGCTGATTCCGTTCGCTCTTATTGCAGCATTGGGTATTATCGTTATGTTTGTATTTTCATTTCAGGGGCTAAATAAATCTAAAGAGTTAGCTGATGCAAAAAATGGCGGGAAGCCAGCACAAACAGCATCAAAGCCAGAGGATATTGTGAAGCAAAGCTGTACGAGCTGTCATGGTGATCAGTTACAAGGGGCAGTCGGACCTAATTTACAAAAAGTTGGTGGAAAACTTTCAAAGGATGAAATTAAAGAAATTCTTTCGAAAGGAAAAGGAAATATGCCACCAAATATAGTTCCAGCTGATCAAGCAGCTAAAGTAGCTGATTGGTTATCGAAGAAAAAATAAAGTTCTGTATCACAAGTCTTTTGCGTTTGCAAAGGGCTTGTTTTTCTATGTTTTCTAAAATACGATGAGTAATAGAGAATGAAAGTGTTGTTATGGACTTGCAACAACTACTATAAATTCATTATCATGGAGACAGACTGACAAGAGAAGGAGTAATGGAAATACATGAATGAAGTAAAGCTTTCAAAACGATTAGAAGAAGTTGTGCGGGAGATTCCAGTAGGATCTACAGTAGCTGATATTGGATCTGATCACGCGTATTTACCATGTTATACAATTATAAATAATATTGCTACAAAAGCAGTTGCAGGAGAAGTTGTAGATGGACCATTTCGATCTGCGCAAGCAACTGTAGCTGAAAGTGGCTTACAAGATAAAGTAGACGTTCGTAAAGGGAATGGATTAGCTGTTATCACACCAGGAGAAGTTGATGTAATTACGGTTGCAGGAATGGGTGGAGCGCTAATTCGTGACATTTTAGAAGTGGGTAAAGAAAAATTAGAAGGTGTAACGCGTCTAATTTTACAACCGAATATTGCAGCGCATCATATTCGCGAATGGTTTATTGAGAATGGATGGGAGCTTATCCATGAAAAAATCGTAAAAGAAGACGGGAAAATTTACGAAATTTTAGTTGGAGAACGAGGAGATATTGGGGCACCTTATTCTGATAATAAGCAAGCTGAACTATTTATGGGGCCATTTTTAATAAAAGAAAAACGTGAGGCTTTTGTTGAGAAATGGGAAGGAGAATTGAAAAACTTCCAAAATATTTTAAAACAGTTAGAACGTGCGGCAGAATCTGGAGAAACACAGGCGAAGCGTGCAGAAATAGAAGCGAAAATGAAAATGATAGGGGATGTTTTATCATGAGTAAAATTCCGAATGGTTATGAAGTTATTTCTTTATTTGAAGGTATGTATCCGAAGCATTTAGCGATGGAAGGGGATAAGATTGGCTTACAGATTGGAGCGCTTAATAAACCTGTTCAGCACGTATTAATCGCATTAGATGTAACTGAGGAAGTTGTAGACGAGGCAATCCAACTAGGAGCGAATATCATTATTGCGCACCATCCTTTAATCTTTAATCCATTAAAAGCGATTCATACAGATAAGGCGTACGGAAGAATTATTGAAACGTGTATTAAAAATGATATTGCAATTTATGCGGCACATACAAATGTAGATATTGCTAAGGGCGGGGTAAATGATTTACTTGCCGATGCGTTAGGGTTACAAAATACAGAAGTATTAGTTCCTACATATGCAGAAGAAATGAAAAAAATTGTTGTGTTTGTACCAGTGACTCACGCAAAAGAAGTACGTAAAGCACTAGGAGATGCAGGTGCTGGCCATATCGGCAATTATAGCCACTGTACGTTCAGTAGTGAGGGGACAGGCACATTTGTACCTCAAGAGGGAACAAAGCCTTATATCGGGGAAACTGGACAGTTAGAACGTGTGGAAGAGGTGCGTATCGAAACGATTATTCCAGCTTCACTACAAAGAAAAGTTATGAAAGCGATGTTAGCAGCTCACCCATACGAAGAAGTGGCTTATGATGTATATCCGCTTGATAATAAAGGTGAGACTTTAGGTCTTGGTAAAATAGGATATTTACAAGAAGAAATGACACTTGGTCAATTTGCAGAACATGTGAAACAATCATTAGACGTGAAGGGTGCAAGAGTTGTTGGCAAGTTAGATGATAAAGTGCGCAAAGTCGCTGTACTTGGTGGAGATGGCAACAAATATATCAATCAAGCGAAATTTAAAGGGGCAGATGTATATGTAACAGGTGACATGTATTATCATGTTGCTCATGACGCGATGATGCTCGGTTTAAATATAGTTGACCCAGGACATAACGTTGAAAAAGTAATGAAGCAAGGTGTGCAAAAGCAATTGCAAGAACAAGTAGATGCGAAAAAACTTAATGTACACATTCATGCTTCTCAGTTACATACAGACCCATTTACATTTGTATAAGAAAAATAAAAACCGTTGCTCATATAGGCAACGGTTTTTATTATTGTTCTTTTTTTACTTTTACACGAGGTAATATCTTTTGAAGTGGTACTTTTCGAATTCTCTCCCATGTAGCTGGGTTCATTGGATCATATTGATCTAAGAAAGCGATAACTTCTTTTGTAATTGGTGTTGGAGTAGAAGCGCCTGCTGTAACAGCTACGTTTTCTACACCCTGTAGCCACTCTAATTGAATCTCGCTTACATCTGCAACACGATATGCTTTTGTACCAGCGATTTCTTGTGATACTTGTGCTAAGCGATTTGAATTGTTACTTTTTGGATCGCCAACAACAATTGTTAAATCTGCAACGTCAGCTTGTTTAGCGACAGCTTCTTGGCGAACTTGAGTCGCTAAACAAATTTCTTTATGAAATTCTGCTGTTGGGAATTTTTTCTGAATGTCTTCCATTAAATGTTGAACGTCCCATTGGCTCATCGTTGTTTGATTCGTAACTAAAATTTTATCCGTTGGGATTTCTAATGTTTTTAAATCATCGGCTTTTTCGATAAGATGAACGATATCAGGGGCAATACCAACTGCGCCTTCTGGTTCTGGATGATTTTTTTTGCCGATATAAATGACATGGTAACCTTCAGCTTTCTTTGCTTCAATAAGGTCATGTGTTTTTGTAACATCTGGACAAGTTGCATCGATTGTTGTTAAACCTTTTTCTTTTGCACGTTGTTTAACTTCTGGAGAAACACCATGTGCAGTGAAAATAACAGTACCAGAATCGATTTTATCTAAAATCTCTAATCGACTTGGACCATCTAATGTAATAATGCCATCTTCTTCGAACGCATCTGTTACATGTTTGTTGTGAACAATCATGCCTAAAATATAAATAGGTCTCGGTAATGATGTATCTAATGCGGCGTTACGTGCAATAACCATCGCGTCAACAACACCGTAGCAATAACCACGAGGGGAAATTTTAACAATCTTCATGTGAGTAATCCTCTCCTTCTAAACAAGGGATACTTTTGTGCATAGTCCATTACATTATAAAGGAGGAGTCGATAGAAAACAAAGGATTGTTACACATATAGTTTTGGTTTTGTTGCTATTTGTTGAATAGGCTCCTCTGGTAATTCTTTTTCTATGACTGGCTCAATTACTATTTTTTTTCTTTTCCGTTTTCTTTTTTGGGGTGGAGGAGGTGGAGTTGCTACCTCAACCTTTTCTATTAGGTCTTCAGTTTGACTTTCTTCCGTACTTTTTCCAGAGGTGAGGATTTTAACAATGCTTGGTAGGTTACGCATAATGGGACTGTACTGTTCGACGACAGGACCTACAGATTGAACGACTTGGGATACTTTTTCGATATTGCTTATCATATTAGTTGGATTCGAAATTAGGTTCGAAAAAAAACTTCCGATGCCGCTGCTTGATGTTGCTGCAGCTGTAGTTGATGCGGCACCGCGCGTTTCATTTGATTCATACATTTGAGGCGGTATCATTTGTTGGGGATGCTGCTGCATGTATGGTGGATACTGTTGATGTTGCTGGGGGTATTGTTGCTGATATTGCTGCTGATATTGCTGTTGATATTGTGGCGGTGGTTGCTGATGCATCATCGGTGGTCCTTCCATTTGTCGATAAGGCGGGACCATTTGCATGAAAGATTCGGTGGGATCGTGTTTTTTAAAGAGTTTAGCAAGGAAACCTTTCTTTTTTTGTGCCATCGGTGGTAGTTGTGGAATTGGATACGGTGTGTAAGGTTGCTGTCCTTGATTTGGATACATTTGCCTTATAGGGGATTTCGGAAACATGTGAGAAATCCTCCTTTCTTCAGTTAGGTATATACACATACAATATGCAATGGAAGGAAAGAAGGTTAGTTTTTAGGATAAAAACCTAAACTAAAGATGGCTTTTATTTGTAGATTTCGATATAATGTAGACTTGACTGATTTGTGCGCGCAGTAGAAATTTTAGAAAGAAGGTGTAACTTATGACACTACAAACTTTTACACAGTATGATTTTAAACCATTTTTAATAGATGCAGTTCGTGAACTACGCTTTTCAGAGCCGACAGGAATTCAACAGAAAATTTTCCCGGTTGTGAAAAAAGGTGTGAGTGTAATTGGACAATCCCAAACAGGTTCTGGGAAAACACACGCATATTTACTTCCTACACTGAACAGAATTAATCCAAGTCGTGAAGAAGTACAACTTGTTATTACAGCGCCTACTCGTGAGTTAGCACAACAAATTTACGAAGAAATCGTGAAGTTAACAAAGTTCTGTGCAGAAGATCAAATGATTACAGCACGCTGTTTAATTGGTGGAACTGATAAACAACGATCAATTGAAAAGTTGAAAAAACAACCTCATATTGTAGTTGGAACACCAGGACGTATTAAGGACTTAGTAGAAGAAAAGGCGCTATTTGTTTATAAAGCGGATACTATTATTGTCGATGAAGCGGATTTAATGCTTGATATGGGATTCATTCAAGATGTAGATAAAATTGCAGCACGTATGCCTAAAAACTTGCAAATGCTAGTTTTCTCTGCAACAATTCCTCAAAAATTAAAACCATTTCTGAAGAAATATATGGAGAATCCAGAACATATTCATATTAATCCGAAGCAAGTTGCAGCAGGAAATATTGAGCATTACCTTGTGCCTTCAAGACACCGTAATAAAATTGAATTAGTGAAAAATATGCTACTTCAATTCAAACCGTACTTAGCAATCGTCTTTACAAACACAAAGAAGAAGGCTGATGAAGTAGCCGATGGATTAGCAGAACGCGGGTTAAAAGTAGGGCGTATACACGGCGATTTATCACCACGTGATCGTAAAAAAATGATGAAACAAGTTCGTGATTTAGAGTTCCAATACATTGTCGCAACAGATTTAGCGGCACGCGGTATTGATATTGAAGGAATTAGCCATGTTATCAACTATGAACTTCCATCAGATTTAGATTTCTTCGTTCACCGTGTTGGAAGAACTGCACGTGCGGGTCATTCAGGTATTGCAGTGACAATTTATGATCCAGCAAATGAAGAAGCGTTAGATAGTTTGGAAAAACAACGTCATATCGAGTTTAAGCATGTAGATTTACGCGGAGATGAGTGGGCGGATTTAGGTGACCGTCGTCGTCGTAAGAGTCGTAAAAAACCAAATGATGGACTAGATGTTATGGCAACAAAAGTTGTTAAAAAGCCGAAAAAAGTAAAACCAAACTATAAACGAAAACTTGCAACAGAACGTGACAAAGTAAAGCGAAAATATAGCAATAAAAAAAGATAAGGGACTTCCCTTATCTTTTTTTGTCCGGTTATTTGTGAGAGTACATAATTAGTTAGGATAGAAAAATATGAATTAAAGTTTCACTTAATCGAGTTAATTTAAATATAGAGTATAGCCTGTTTAAATAGTCATATAAATGTGTGTAGTGCCTTTTTTGTGAACAAACAATTCACTACATATTTCTACAAATTATGCTATCATTATATCTATTGTATATTGAAGAGGTGATTGTATGTTAAAGATTGGATCTCATGTTTCAATGAGTGGTAAGAAGATGTTATTAGCAGCAAGTGAAGAGGCTGTTTCATACGGTGCAACAACGTTTATGATTTATACAGGTGCACCGCAAAATACACGAAGAAAACCAATTGAAGAATTGAATATAGAAGCAGGAAGAAAACATATGGAACTGAACGGTATTGAGGAAATTATCGTCCATGCTCCGTATATTATTAATGTTGGGAATACGACGAAACCAGAGACGTTCCAATTAGGTGTCGACTTCCTTCGTATGGAAATTGAAAGAACGGCAGCATTAGGGGTAGCAAGGCAAATTGTTCTTCACCCAGGAGCTCACGTTGGTGCAGGAGCAGATGCTGGTATTCAACAAATTATTAAAGGGCTTAATGAAGTAATAACGCCAGAACAAACGGTTAATATTGCGCTAGAAACGATGGCAGGAAAAGGAACAGAATGCGGTCGTAGCTTTGAAGAAATTGCGAAAATTATTGATGGCGTAAAATATAATGAAAAGCTATCTGTATGTTTTGATACGTGTCATACGCACGATGCAGGATATGATATTGTAAATGATTTTGACGGTGTATTAAATCAGTTTGATAAGATCGTTGGAATTGATCGTCTACAAGTACTTCATATTAATGATAGTAAAAATGTGTGCGGAGCAGGAAAAGACCGTCATGAAAACATCGGTTTCGGTCATATCGGTTATAAAGCATTGCATCATATTGTACATCATCCGCAGTTAATGAACGTGCCAAAAATTCTTGAAACACCGTATGTAGGTGAAGATAAAAAAGACAAGAAGCCACCATATAAGTTTGAAATCGAAATGCTGAAAAATGGTATTTTTGATGAGGGAATTCTTGAAAAAATTAAAGCGCAATAATAAGGAGGGGGATTTTTTCCCCTCCTTATTTTAGTAGTTGTTGAAATAAAGTATTTACTTGTTGGGCGGTAGCAGGAGAGGTGAGTTTTGCAATTTGTTTTAAGAGCTCTAGTCGCTCGTTATTATCATAAATATTAATATTCTTTCCTTTCATAAGTAAAACAATTTGATCAGCTTGTGCAGCTGTAATGGGAACTTCATATTCTTTACTATATTTCAATAACTCTTTTGTAGAAATATGATTTAATTTTTTATTAACAATTTGTTTAATGAGATTCATCGTGTTATCCTCCTTCACACGTTCTTCTATCGAAATATATGAGCGTATAGCTTGTATATATTCTTATAGAGTTTCTTTTTATGAGGAAAAGAAGCGTATGTTATAATAAAGGGACAAAACTACAGAGAAAGAGTATAAGGAGGACTTATGGAGCAAAAGCAACATCGAAAAGAAAGTGTTATTCATCTCGTTTATCGCTTAGTTATGATTATTTTTGGGGCAGCATGCGCGGCGGTAGCAATTGAACTATTTTTAATGCCAAATAAAATTATTGATGGTGGAATTATTGGTATTTCTCTTATTTTGGATTATCTGACTCCAAATATTTGGTGGTTAAGTTTCTCTACTTTGGTTGTTGTTCTCAATATTCCGTTTATGTACTCAGGTTATAAGCAAATTGGAAAAACATTTATGTTATCTTCGGCATTCGGTATTGTAGCTTTAGCATTTATTGAATCAACGCTACATGCTGTTCCGCCATTTACAACAGAGCCAATTTTAGCAACGGTGTTTGGTGGTCTTATTTTAGGCCTTGGTGTAGGGCTTGTTATTCGTCATGGTGGATCAATGGACGGAACAGAAATTATGGGGATTTTATTAACGAAGAAATTACCGTTTTCTGTTGGTGAATTCGTAATGTTTGTGAACTTATTTATTTTTGCATGGGCGGCATTTGTATTTGGTGTTGAACAAGCAATGTATTCTGTTATGACGTACTATATCGCATTCAAAACAATTGATACAGTAATTCAAGGGTTAGATGAAACAAAAGCAGTTTTAATTGTATCAGATCAATATGAGGAAGTATCAAATGCGATTTTACATCGTCTTGGTCGTGGAACTACAAAGCTTGTAGCAAAAGGTGGTTACACAGATAAAGAAAAAGAAGTTATTTATGCAGTTGTAACCCGTCTGGAAGTGACGAAGTTAAAATCAATTGTGCATGAAATTGATGAAAATGCTTTTGTTACTATTATGAGTACACAAGAGACAAACGGTGGTAAGTTTAAATCAGCTATTCACTAAAAAGTTATTTGTAATATTTTTCGAAAGCAGAGAATTTTTCTCTGCTTTTTGTTATAATAGTAAGGTTTCCTGAAATAAAAGATATATTTTAGGCAGATTGGTTTACAACTATAATAAGCTGTACTATAATTCAAATAGATATAAATCGGAATCATTCTGAATTAAAATAGGTGAGATGCTATGAATAATATATTGGAAATAGAAGGATTAACGTTTCGATACGAAGATCGCAACGTGTTAGAAGATATTAATTTGCAAGTTCCGAAGGGAGCTTTTTTAGGTTTAGTTGGACCAAATGGTTCAGGGAAATCGACTTTGCTTAAATGTTTATTAGGTGTTTTAAAGCCAAGGCAAGGAAGCATTCGATTGTTTGGTATTGATAGTAAGAAGTTTAAAGAATGGAATAAAGTTGGTTATGTATCCCAAAAGGCAAGTAGTTTTAACTCAGGTTTCCCAGCAACAGTTTTTGAGGTCGTGTCAATGGGACTTGTTTCGAAAAAAGGTCTTTTTCGCTTTTTTACGAAAGATGATAAGGCGAAAGTAGAAAAAGCAATTGCTGATGTAGGGATGAGTGAGTTTCAAGGACGCAATATTGGAGAACTTTCCGGTGGGCAACAACAACGTGTATTTATTGCTCGAGCACTTGTAAGTGATCCACAATTGCTTATTTTGGACGAGCCTACTGTTGGGATTGATGTGAAAAATGTAGAAAGCTTTTACGAGATATTAGAGGATTTAAACAAAAGGTTGGGCATCACGTTAATTCTTGTTACACACGATATGGGAGCAGTTACTGAGAAGGTAACACATGTTGCATGCTTAAACCAACATCTACATTTCCATGGTAATGTAGAGAAATTCCGAGAGTTAGAAGATGCGGAAATGTCCGTCTTATATGGGCATCATGTTCACCGTTTAGAACACGAGCATGAGCATCACGGGAGGATATAATGATACAAGATTTTTTACAATATGACTTTTTACGTAACTCTTTATATGCGGGGATTTTAATAGGACTTGTTGCGCCGCTTATCGGTGTGTTTGTTGTAATTCGCCGCATGTCGCTTATTGCAGATGCATTAAGTCATGTGACGTTATCAGGTATTGCTGCAAGTTTATTACTTGAAAAAACAATTTTCACAGGTGGATTTTTAAATCCTCTATATATGGGGATGATTTTCTCGATAGGTGGAGCGCTACTAATTGAAAAATTGCGAACTGTATATAAGCATTATCAAGAATTAGCAATTCCAATTATTCTTTCAGCGGGAATGGGCATCGGTGTTATTTTCATTTCACTTGCAAATGGATTTAACACAGATTTATTTAGTTATTTATTCGGTAGTGTAAGTGCTGTTACAAGTGGGGATTTAATTATTATTGGTATTGTAGCAATTGTTGTACTTGCAACGATTAGTTTATTATACAAAGAGTTGTTTTTACTATCATTTGATGAGGAATACGCTGTATCAACCGGTTTGAGTGCAAAGTGGATTCACTTTATTTTTATTATTTTAGTTGCGCTTGTTATTGCAGTATCCATGCGTGTTGTAGGGGTTCTTCTCGTATCATCTTTAATGACGTTACCAGTTGCAGCAAGTATTCGTATTGCTAAAGGATTTAAACAAACAATTTTCTTTTCCATTATATTTGGTGAAATTGCAGTAATTGGTGGAATGTTTGCTTCGTATCAACTTGATCTAGCACCAGGTGGTACAATTGTTGTGATAGCAGTTCTTATTTTGATCGGTGCAATTTTATGGAAGAAGAAAAAAACTGCATAAAGTAGGGATAGGTATGAATCTAACAGAAGCTTTACGCCTAATGAAAGACAAAGGATACAAACATACTGGAAAAAGGGAAGAAATGCTCAGATTATTTGCGGCTCACAATCGTTATTTAACTGCGAAAGACGTTTTGGAGCATATGAAGGATGATTATCCAGGGCTTAGTTTTGATACGATTTATCGTAACTTAACAGTTTTTGCTGAAATCGGTGTTTTAGAACAAACGGAATTAAATGGTGAAAAACATTTTCGTTTTACATGTTCTATTATGGAACATCATCATCATTTTATTTGCTTGGATTGTGGTGGTACGAAAGAAATTACTTCCTGCCCAATGGATTTTATGAATAAAGATTTTAACGGTTATGAAGTAACCGGTCATAAATTTGAAATATACGGCCGTTGTCCAAAATGTGCAAAATAAAAGCTCGTCGGTTATATAACTGACGAGCTTTTTTGCATAGAAGAGAAGGTTGCTCACAAATATTGTGGGCAACCTTCTTTTTATTGTTCTTGTGTTTCTTTTTCTTTTTCTTTTTCTTTTTCTTTTTCTCGTTCAGCAGCCATTTCAGCAGCAATTACATCGATTTCTTTTTTCAGTTCTTCTACCATTGTTTCTTCTGGTACTTTACGAACGACTTGCCCTTTACGGAATAATAGTCCTTCTCCGCGTGCACCGGCAATACCGATATCAGCTTCACGAGCTTCACCAGGACCGTTTACAGCGCAACCAAGTACTGCAACTTTAATTGGTACTTGAAGTGTAGAAATATATTCTTCTACTTCGTTAGCGATGCTAATTAAATCAATTTCAATACGACCGCAAGTTGGACAAGAGATAAGTGTTGCAGCATTAGAGGCAAGACCAAATGACTTTAATAGTTCGCGCGCAACTTTTACTTCTTCAACTGGATCAGCACTTAATGAAATACGTAATGTATTTCCAATACCTTTGCTTAAGATTGCTCCAAGACCAGCGGCACTTTTTACAGTTCCGGCAAATAATGTTCCGGATTCTGTAATACCTAAGTGTAATGGATAATCAAAAGCGCGAGCAGCTTTCTCGTATGCTTCGATTGCTAAGTTAACATCAGAGGCTTTCATAGATACGATAATATCGTGGAAGTCTAAATCCTCTAAAATTTTAATGTGATGTAGTGCGCTCTCGACCATACCATCTGCAGTTGGATATCCGTACTTTTCTAAAATGTGACGCTCTAATGAACCAGCGTTTACACCGATACGGATTGGAATACCGCGTTCTTTTGCTGCATTTACAACAGCTTCTACTTTATGGCGACGACCGATGTTACCTGGATTGATACGTACTTTATCAATGCCACCTTCAATTGCTTTTAAAGCAAGGCGATAATCAAAATGAATATCAGCAACAAGTGGAATGTTGATTTGTTTTTTAATATCAGCAATAGCATCTGCTGCGCGTTCATCTGGAACGGCAACACGAACAACTTGACAGCCAGCTTCTTCTAAACGTTTAATTTCAGCAACTGTTGCTTCAACATCATGTGTTTTTGTTGTTGTCATACTTTGTATAATTAATTCATTATTACCGCCAATTGTTAAATTACCGACTTTAACTGGACGTGTTTTTGTACGATGAGTCATTTCATTCACGAATAGATCGCTCTCCTTATAAAAGAAGTTTCTTATTTAGTCCCTCATATCAATGATAGTATACGTGATACAGGGCTATAGAAACCGAAGTGCTCGGTTTCACTTTTACTATTGTATCAGCGCCTTTATGTAATTGACAAGGATTAAGTGATTGCTTATTGATATAACGGGAATTTATAAGACTTTCCAATTTGTATTTTTGTAGCAGATGTACTTTTATTTAATTGTTTAAAGTCATCAATTACTTTTTCAATAGAAGGAATTTTTTTCTTATTAATTTGTTCTGTAATTGAAAGGACGGTTTCACCAGTTTT
The DNA here is from genome assembly GCF_022663495.1 of Bacillus cereus group sp. BfR-BA-01383. Taxonomy (NCBI): domain Bacteria; kingdom Bacillati; phylum Bacillota; class Bacilli; order Caryophanales; family Bacillaceae; genus Bacillus; species Bacillus cereus group sp. BfR-BA-01383. Next base: position 302,716 of record NZ_JAKUFP010000001.1, on the reverse strand, counting down.
TACTTCGATTGTTTTATAGGCTACATCCGTTTCTTTTTCTGCTGCATTCTCTTTAATTTGTTTTGTACCTGTGTCTTCTTTTTTAATCGTTTGGGCAGCGGTTGTTTTTTTATATGAACTTAACATCGGTAAAGTGCCGATTTTTATATCGTAATAAAATATATAACAGAGAACAAGCACGAATAAGAATATACCTAATCTTTTCATATTCTTCACTCCTTTGCTAGGAATATATGCTTGTCCAAAAAAAAAATGCCTACTTAGGCATTTTTTTATCGTTTTTATTTTTCTTTTGGTTTTGGAACTTCTTTAATCGTTAAGTATAGAACGATTAAAACAACTGCGATATAAATGAACGTTGCCCCAGGTACGACGATCTTGAATAAATCCATAATCATAAAGAAGATTGTTGGGATTGTGTAGCTGTATGCGGTTAGTGTCCAAACTTGTTTATAAGATAGTTTGCGTTGACCGCCCATGGCAGAACCGATGAATGCAAGTAAAGTCACGCCTAAAAAAGTGATGAATAATTGGAATAGGTACACTAAAAATCCGATAACAAATAATAAAATTGGATAAATATTATCGAATAAAGAAATGAATTCTTGTAGATCTTTTTTCTCAAGGGATGCACCTAACAAATCGTTATAGGAATACGTTTGCGTTTGACCATTTCCCATAGAGACTACTTTATCTTTTAAAACAAATAAACCTGTTTTATTTTGATATTTTTCTAAGTCTGTTGAATTTGGATCAAATACGAAAAGTGCATTGCCCTCTTCTTTTTCAATAGGTTGATCAATATCTGCTTGTAGTTCGCCATTTTCAATTTTAAAATCAGGTAAATCTTTATCGATGACTTGATTTACCATGCTCACACCATCCTGGATCAAACTACCGTACAAGAATGTTCTTGGAATAGTAGTAATTAAGCAAAGTAGCATAATATACAAAATGGTTTTACCAATTTTTTGAAAACGGAATAGCGCCATATCTTTAGGCGAGTATATACTTTTTGCAAATTGGGTAAATATGGACATAGATTCACTTCCTTTATGTATGTATAAAATCATTGTAACGTACGAATCTAGGGAATCTCAAGTTATATTATATTTATATATAGTGGAGAGAACTGGATTTCTCTTTTATTAATTTTCTACTTTTAAAAGAGAAAAATACAATTGACACTTTTCTTTTGTATATGGTAAATTTATCTTACATTTCTTAAAGGATATATCCGATAGGAATTCAGTTATTTGATATGTTATTACATACATAATTGTGGACCCTTAGCTCAGCTGGTTAGAGCAGACGGCTCATAACCGTCCGGTCGTAGGTTCGAGTCCTACAGGGTCCATATCCATTTCATAAGTTTATTACGTTAGCAGGAAGCTTCCTTGTAGAAGGGAGCTTTTTTTTACGGAATATATGAGCATTTTAATTGAAAAGAAGTGGGAATTTTGCTACTTTAATGGTAGCAAGACAATGTGATCTATTTGTTTGCACCCTATGGCAATTAGGGTAGAATGAAGTTGTATGTCACATATGAGTGGCAATACATAAACTGGGAGGAATATAACAATGGCAAAACACGAATTACCAAATTTACCTTATGCGTATGATGCATTAGAACCTCACTTTGACAAAGAAACAATGAACATCCATCATACAAAACATCACAACACGTATATTACAAACTTAAACGCTGCTTTAGAAGGTCATGCAGAATTAGCTGACAAAAGCGTTGAAGAATTAGTTACAAACTTAAATGAAGTACCAGAAGCAATCCGTACAGCAGTACGTAACAATGGTGGAGGACATGCAAACCATACATTCTTCTGGACAATCCTATCTCCAAACGGTGGTGGACAACCAGTAGGTGAACTTGCAACTGCAATTGAAGCGAAATTCGGTAGCTTCGATGCATTCAAAGAAGAATTTGCAAAAGCTGGCGCAACTCGCTTCGGTTCTGGTTGGGCTTGGTTAGTAGTAAACAATGGTGAGTTAGAAGTAACAAGCACTCCAAACCAAGATTCTCCTCTAACTGAAGGTAAAACTCCAGTTATCGGTTTAGATGTTTGGGAGCATGCTTACTACTTAAACTACCAAAACCGTCGTCCTGACTACATCGGTGCATTCTGGAACGTTGTAGATTGGAACGTTGCTGAAAAACTTTACCAAGAAGCAAAATAATTGTATTAATTAAAGAAAAAAGCTAGGAGAATGCTCCTAGCTTTTTTCTATGCTCTCCTTTTACATAATTGGGCTTGTCTTTGGAAGACTAGAACATGAAGTAAAGGAGAGTTGTGTATGAAGTGGAAACATATAATTGGTGACGTTGAAGTGAATCGGGATTTAGTGTTATTGCTCCTCATTGGAGGTTTATACACGCTCGCAATTTCTTTATCGAATACGTTTGTTAACATTTATTTATGGAAACAAACACAAAATTATGTGAATCTTGGCTTGTATAATTTGGCCAGCGTTGTATTACAGCCTCTCACATTTCTTATAGGTGGGAAATTAGCGAAACGTATTGATCGCTCAATCTTGTTACGAATAGGCGTAGGCACGTTAGCTATTTTTTTTATCGTTGTTTTAGTGGCGGGAAAAAGCGCTTCTCACTATATTTTATTAATGGGGGCTCTCTTAGGAATCGGGTATGGTTTTTATTGGTTGGCATTCAACTTATTGACATTTGAGATTACAGAACCAGAAACAAGAGACTTCTTTAACGGGTTTCTTGGGCTTCTTACATCCTTCTCTGGAATGATTGGACCAATAGCAGCAGGATACACAATTTCACGTATGGAAAAATGGAGTGGTTATACAGTCATATTCTTTCTTTCATTAGTGCTATTTGCGATTGCTGTTGTTTTAAGCTTTTTTTTATCTAAGAGAGAATGTGAAGGGCGTTATGAAATCGTGCAAGTATTGAAAGAACGACGGATTGATAAAAATTGGGGAAGAATTACACGTGCTCATTTTTTTCAGGGGTTGAGAGAAGGAACATTTATTTTTGTTATTTCGGTATATGTGTATTTAGCAACTGATAGTGAGCTCGCATTAGGGAAATATAGCTTAGTAAATTCGGCTGTATCATTTGTATGTTACTACTTAGTCGCTCGTATGTTAAAGAAAGAGTGGCGAAAAAAAGCAATTTTGCTTGGAGGCATTATTTTATATGCGGTCGTATTTTTAGTTATATTCAATGTTACATATACAAAATTACTTATTTATGCAGCATGCATTGCGGTTGCTTACCCTATTCTACTCGTTCCATACGGATCAATGACATATGACGTAATTGGTAGAGCGAAAAATGCGAGAGAGTGGCGTGTAGAGTATGTAGTTGTCAGGGAATTATGGTTAAATGCCGGCAGAATTTGCTCCATTTTAAGCTTTTTGTGTGCTGTACTATTTTTTCCACCTGAAAAAAGTTTACCTTTTTTACTATGTATTTTAGGAGCTGGACATTTCCTTATTTATTTTGCGGTTAAAAATGTCAAATATGATGAGGGAAATGTGGGTAAAACAAGTGTTGTAGCGCAAGGAAACGCGCAAAATCAAACGGAACCAGAAGGTTAACTTCTCGTTTGTTTTATGCTAGAATAGAAAAAGATGTAAGACAGCAGTGAGGACACCTGTATGAAGGTGTCCCTTTCACATTACATAGCTGTTGGTAGAGGGGGTTTGTATGAGCAAGAAGCAGAAGCAAGCAAAGAAAAAGACCCACGTTCCTTTTCGATTAAACGTGTTGTTTTTTTGCGTATTTATAATGTTCTCCGCGGTTATTGTAAGGCTCGGATATGTACAAATTGTTCGCGGTGAGGAATATAAGAATGAAGTCGAGAAGAAAGAAAATTCAACGATAAGCAATCCTGTACCGCGTGGGAAAATATTTGACCGTTATGGGCGACCAGTAGTGGATAATGCAGCTGTTCGTACGATTACATTTACGAAAATGAAAGGGTCAACTGCGGAAGATCGCCAAAAAACAGCGACAAAGTTAGCAGATTTGATTGAGGTACCGATAGATAAATTAACAGATCGTGATAAAAAGGACTATTGGCTTGCTATGCATAAAGAGGAAGCTAAAGAAAAAATTACGAATAAAGATCGTCAAGAATTGAAAAATAACAAAATTGACGATAAAGAATTAGACGAGCGTCAACGAAGTCGTGTGACGGAAGAAGAGATGAATCAATTATCCGCAAAAGATTTAGAAATACTAGCGATTAGAAGTAAGATGGACGGCGGATATGCAATGACACCTCAAATTATTAAAAAAGATGCCACAGAAGAAGAATATGCGATTGTTAGTGAAAATCTAGCGACATTACCAGGTGTAGATACGAATGTTGATTGGGAACGAAAATATACGTATGATGATTTATTCCGAAGTGTTCTTGGCGGGGTGTCGACATCTGATGAAGGTTTACCGAGAGAAAAACTAGATTACTATCTTGTTCGTGATTATAATCGAAATGACCGCGTAGGGAAAAGTTATCTTGAGCAGCAGTATGAAGATAGCCTGCATGGTACGAAAGCAGAAGTGAAAAATGTTACAGATAAAGATGGTAATATTTTAGAAACGATTAATGTATCGCAAGGACAACGAGGTAATGATCTGAGTTTAACAATTGATATGGAATTGCAAAAGCGCGTGGAAGAAATTATCACCAAAAATTTATTGAAATATAAAGGGGGACAACCTCTTTTAGATCGTGCATTCGTTGTAATGATGAATCCGAAAAATGGTGAAGTTTTATCTATGGCTGGGAAGCAATTAGTGAATGAAAACGGTGAAACGAAAGTACAAGATTACGCATTAGGAACGATGACAAGTTCTTATCCAATGGGATCGACTGTAAAAGGTGCAACAGTACTTACAGGATATCAAACAGGTGCGATTCAACCAGGTACAGTTCAGCTTGATGAACCGATCGTATTAAAAGGAACGCCAAAAAAATCCTCTTGGAAGACAATGGGATATATTAATGATCTGACAGCGTTAAAAATGTCTTCTAACGTTTATATGTTTAAAACAGCAATGAATATTGCAGGTGTTCAATATGTGAGAGGTGGTACGTTAGATATACCACAAAAAGCATTTGATACGATGCGTTATTATTTTGGGCAGTTTGGACTTGGTGTAAAAACAGGTATTGATTTACCGAATGAATCTGCGGGCCAAATGGGTAAAGGCACTCAGCCAGGTTTCTTATTAGATTTATCAATCGGACAGTATGATACGTATACACCACTCCAATTAACGCAGTATATTTCAACAATTGCAAATGGTGGTTACCGTATGCAGCCGCAAGTTGTAAAGGAAATTCGCGAGCCAGCTGCGAAACCAGAAGAAGTTGGAAAAGTTGTTCAAGCTATGGAACCGAAAGTATTAAATCGTGTTGATATGCCTGAATCACAAATTAAACGTGTTCAAGAAGGATTTAGACAAGTGTTTAACGATTCAGGTGGTACAGCTACGAAATACTTTGCAGGCGCACCATATAAAGCTGCTGGTAAAACAGGTACAGCTCAAACTGTGTATGGCGGAGATAAAGAGATTGGTAGAAATGCAAAAGGTGAGCGCAAAGAGACATATAACTTAACAATGGTAGGTTATGCACCACTTGAAGATCCTGAAGTAGCATTTTCTGTTGTTGTACCTTGGGTAGATGATAAATCAGGTATTAACGGTTATATCAGTCGTGATATTATGGACGCTTACTTTGATTTGAAAAAGGAAGAAAATGGTGAAGCTCCAAAAGATGCAAAAGATAATAAAAATAAAAATCAAGATGATGAATAAAAAAGTTGTAAAAAAAGCACACTATCTGAAAAGATAGTGTGCTTTTTTTTATAGTTTATGCATATCGTGTAATGAATGTGGACAAGTATACAATATTGAAAAAAGCATGCGGCTTCACAAATGATACTTTTATATTGTGTGATAGGGGGATAACTGTTTTATGTGCTAATCCTTAGTGGGGATGAACAGCCCGCCACTGATTAAAGTTTTACTGTCTGTTGATTTTTGTGGAACTTTACAAAACTTTTACAAACAATTAAAACCGAATTAATAGTTTAGCAGTATTCTTATATCTGTAATCCTGTTATTTCCGGTTACTTCTAGGAGGAAGAACACGTGAAATGGATGAGTACATCGATTAAAGTTTTCATACTATCGACAATGTTCCTTTGTTTTGGCATGACTACTGCATTCGCTGTGAATGAAATGGGAGAAGTGAGAGTTGATGGATCCTCAACAGTTTTTCCTATTATAGAAGCAGTAGCGGAGGAATATACAAAGGCGCATCCAAACGTGAAAATTTCGATCAGTGTATCTGGAACAGGAGGAGGATTTAATCGTTTCAGTAAAGGAGAAGTAGATATAAATAATGCTTCAAGAGTAATGAAACAAGTGGAAGAAAATGAAATGAAGAAAAACTCCGTTCAGTTTACACCGTTTGAAGTCGCTTACGACGGTCTTACGATCGTTGTAAATCGTCAAAATCATTGGGTAGACGATATGTCAGTAGACGAGTTACGTCTATTATGGAGTGAAGATGGAAGAGAGAAGCGATGGTCACAAATTCATTCATCATGGCCACGTGAACAGGTGAAGTTTTATGCGCCAGGTGTAGATTCTGGTACTTATGATTATTTTCAAAATGTCATCTTACAAAAAAGTCGCATTGTAAAAAAAGTCTCTTTGTCTGAAGATGATCAAGTTATTATGCAAGGAGTAATGAATGATAAAAATGCCATTGCTTTTGTAGGATATGCTTATTATATGGCCAATCGAGATAAGGTGAAAGCGATAAAAGTAAATGGTGTATTTCCGACGAAAGAGACCATTCAATCAGGTAAGTATAAGCCTTTATCTAGACCGCTATTTGCTTATGTGAATGATGCATCTATCCGAAAAAAAAAGAATGTAGCAAATTATGTTGAGTTTATGATTAAGCATGTTGGAAACCTCGCTGAAGAGGTCGGATATGTAAAGTTACCAAAAGAAAAATATAACGAACAGCTACGAATGTTAACAGAAATAAAAAGGTAATGTCAGGGTGGAAAGGGGTTTTCATCTTTGGCTCATAATGACAAAAGTCAAATTACATTTTCTGTACAACATTTGATTGAAAGAAATACAAAACAAAGGAAAAAAACGCAACGAATCAATCGAATCGTTCCGTTATTACTAAAAGTGATTGCTAGTGTGTCTATTGTGACAACACTTGGAATTATTTTCACACTCGCAAATGAAACAATCATGTTTTTTCAAAAAATATCATTATACTCCTTTTTGACGGAGAAAGAATGGTTACCTTTTTTTGAAAATCCTAAATTCGGTATATTACCACTTATATGTGGGACAGTCCTTGTAACGGCAATTGCAATGTTTGTAGCAATTCCGATTGGTTTAGCTTGTGCCGTATTTTTAAGCGAATATGCTTCAAACGGTGCACGGAAAATATTAAAGCCGATGTTAGAACTATTAGCAGGCATTCCGACAATTGTATATGGATTTTTTGCATTAACAGTTGTCACGCCACTTTTACAACGAATGATACCAGATTTACAGTTTTTTAATGCGATTAGTCCAGGGATTGTGATTGGATTTATGATGATACCAACAATTGCGTCTCTGTCTGAAGACGCGATGAGAGCTGTAGCGAAAGGAACGAAAGAAGCTTCGTTAGCGCTCGGAGCAACTCGCTTTGAGATGGTAAAACAAGTAGTATTTCCTTCGGCTTTTACGGGCATTATGGCAGCGATTATATTAGCGGCTTCCAGGGCAATTGGTGAAACGATGATCGTTGTAATTGCAGCGGGATCCACACCAAATGTATCGCTCAATCCGACACACTCGATTCAAACGTTAACAGCTTATATTGTGCAAGTGAGTTTAGGTGATGCTCCGCATGGAACGCTTACTTATTACAGCATGTATGCTGTGGGTGCAACGTTATTCCTATTTACTTTTATAATGAACATCATTTCGCAGTCTATTATGCGCCGTTTTAGGAGGATGACATAATATGCGAATGTTGAATCATAAAAAAATACAAGAAAATATGGCATCCCGTTTTTTAAAAGACCGAATTTACAAATTGTTATTTTATATAGCAATTTTGTTTTCAATAGTAATACTGTTTATTTTGCTTTTTCAAATTTTTGAAAAAGGTATAAGTTATCTTTCCATAGATTTTTTTACAAACTTTGCTTCACGTAATCCGAGAGAAGCTGGGATAGTTGCAGCTTTGTCAGGAACAATATTATTTATGAGTATTGTTATACCCGTCTCGTTTATATTTGGAGTCGGAACTGCGCTTTATTTAGAGCAATATGCGAAGGAGTCTATATTTAAAAAGGTAATAGAAATTAATAATCAAACGTTAGCAGGAGTACCTTCCGTTGTATTTGGATTACTCGGCTTAACTATTTTTGTATATGCTCTTCATTTAGGCGAGAGTATTATTGCGGCGGCACTGACGATGAGTTTACTCGTTTTACCGACAGTTGTTGTAGCTAGTCAAGAAGCAATCCGATCTGTACCAAGTTCATTATTAGAGGCTTCTTACGGATTAGGTGCTACGAAGTGGCAAACAATGTATCAGGTTGTATTGCCGGCAGCTTTCCCAGGAATTATAACGGGGTGTACGTTAGCCATATCAAGAGCAATTGGAGAAGCGGCACCACTGTTAGTTATCGGAGCGCTTGCATTTGCAAATTATGTTCCATTTAGTATGTTTGATCGGTTTACAGTTTTACCAATTCAAATTTTTAATTGGATGAGCAGACCACAAGAAGAATTTCAGTATGTAGCAGCAGCTGGGATGATTGTTTTGCTAGGGTTGTTGCTCTTTATCAATATATTTGTCTTATGGTTACGAAATCGAAAATAAGTTGGAAGTGGATGAAAGGGGAATTCAAATGGTAGCAACAGTAGTAAATGTACAGGTGAAAAATGAAGAGAAAATCGAGACTGCGCCAAAGAAAGTAGTATTTGATACGAAAAACTTAAATTTATGGTATGGAGAAGACCATGCTTTAAAGGATATTAACTTAAGTATTCATGAGAATGAAGTTACAGCAATTATCGGCCCAAGTGGTTGTGGTAAATCAACGTACTTAAAAACACTCAATCGTATGGTAGAGTTAGTACCTATCGTTCGAACTACAGGTGTAATTGAATATAGAGAACGCAATATATTTGATAAATCATATCCAGTTGAAGAATTACGAACGCATGTAGGAATGGTATTCCAAAAGCCAAATCCATTTCCAAAGTCTATTTATGAAAATGTAGCGTACGGCCCGAAAATCCATGGTATTCGTGACAAAAAAACATTGGATGAAATTGTTGAAAAAAGTTTACGTGGGGCGGCAATTTGGGATGAGTTAAAAGATCGCTTGCATGATAATGCATATGGTTTATCTGGTGGACAGCAACAACGTTTATGTATTGCACGTTGCTTAGCAATTGAGCCAGACGTTATTTTAATGGATGAACCAACATCGGCGCTAGATCCAATCTCAACATTAAAAGTAGAAGAACTAATTCAAGAGTTAAAGAAAGACTTTAGTATTGTTATCGTAACGCATAACATGCAACAAGCGGCACGTATTTCAGACAAAACTGCTTTCTTCTTAAGTGGAGAAGTTGTGGAATATACAGATACAAACAAATTATTTACGACACCTTCAGATAAGCGAACAGAAGATTATATTACAGGTCGATTTGGTTGATATCGTTGCAAGGATAAGAGTAAATGCCCTCTTAACAGAGGGCATTTCTTATTTTAATAGGGAAGTATACTTCTCCTATCTTAAGGCTTTACTACAGGCATAAGAAGCTAGGTAGGGGATTTATATATAATGGCACATAATATTGAGGGGGAAGTAACAATGGTAAGAGAGCAGTTTCAATGTGATTTAAAAACGTTGCAGCAAAAGGTGATTGAGCTTGGTGAGTTAGCGAGGGAAGCTTTATTGATTGCCATGGAAGGCCTTCGTAAAAGGGATGTAGAGAAAGCGTTAGAGGTTATAGATGGTGATTATCGTATGGATAATTTAGAAGAGGAAATAAATGATCTTGCGCTTATGCTTATTACGAAGCAACAGCCTGTGGCAAGTGATTTACGAAGAATTTTTATTTCAATTAAAACAGCGACAGATTTAGAGCGTATTGCAGATCATGCTGTTAATATTGCAAAATCTACAATTCGTCTTGGGGAAAAAGAAGTGACAGTTAGTTTGCAAAATCTTGATGAAATGTTTGCGATTGCTCATAAGATGCTAAATTTAGCATTGGAAGCATACGAACAAGAAAATTTAACTATTGCTAAACAAATTGCTGAAATGGATGATTCAGTTGATGAAATATATGGAAAGGCGATCCGTGAATTTATATCTTCAATTCCGGGGCAACCAGAAGCAATTACACAAATTACACAATTATCCTTTGTGGCGAGATATATTGAGCGTGTAGCAGATCATGTTACAAATATTGCTGAGAATGTATTTTATTTAGTAAAAGGTAAGCATTACTTATTAAATGAATAAATAAAAAAGCAGGTGAGACATCACCTGCTTTTTTTAGTCAAAACATGACAAAAAAAGCTCGTTGTTTCCTTTAGTTTATGATGATAAGATGTATCATAATGTAATCGAAAAATGAGTACGTATATGTTGGCTACGTAGTAAGTTTTATTTTACCAAGTTAATCGTAAGCGCTTTCTTTTTGCGGTTTAAAAGATACATTTGTATAGATAATCTTAATCAGAGTTTTTCCGTAGTGATGTTTCGTTAAACAATCAAACTTATACTGCTAGTTAATGCGGGGTAGATAATATACATATCGTATATGGAGTTACTGAACATTATATAAGTGGAGGCTGAAGTATATGAAGGGGGTTATTTTAGCTGGAGGAAAAGGAAGACGCCTTAGACCATTAACATGTAATACTCCAAAGCCGATGTTGCCATTATTAGAAAAACCGGTATTAGAATATAATATTGAATTATTACGCCGGCATGGTATTCGTGAAATTGCAATTACAGTTCAATATATGAGTACGGCCATTAAGCAATATTTTGGTGATGGAAGCAAATGGGGAGTAAATTTGTACTATTTTGAAGACTCTCCTCCCCTTGGAACCGCAGGGAGTATTAAACAAGCGGAAAAATTTTTAGATGAAGCATTTGTTGTGATAAGCGGGGATGCATTAACTGATTTTCAATTATCAGAAGGAATTACGTTTCATAAACAAAAGAAAAGAATGGTAACCATGTTTGTGAAGGAAGTAGAAAACCCACTCTCATTCGGTTTGGTTGTAATGAACAAAGAACAAGAGGTTATACGATATATAGAAAAACCGAGCTGGAATGAGGTAGTCTCAAACATTGTGAACACAGGAATTTATATTATGGAGCCAGAAATCTTTTCTTACATACCGCCCCAAGAATTTTTTGATTTCAGTCAAGATGTGTTTCCATTATTGGCAAATAAGAACGCGCTATTTGCATATTTGTCAGAAAGCTATTGGTTAGATATCGGTACATTTGATCAATATCGACAAGCGCAATTTGACTTGTTAACGAAAAAATTACAAGTACCTATTCCCTATACGGAAGTATTACCAATGGTATGGATGGGAGAAGGTGTAACGATTGGGAAGGGAACGAAAATTCATGGTCCTTCTTTTATTGGAGAAGGAGCAACGATTGGTGCGGGAGCTGTAATTGAGCCTTATTCTATTATCGGAAAAAATAGTATTATTTCAAGTTATTCTCATCTTCAAAAAAGCATTGTTTTTGCAAATACGCACATTGGGAAGTATTGCGAGCTATTAGAAACAACAATAGGAGAGCGCACAATGGTTGAAGATGATGTCACACTGTTTCAAAAAAGCATTGTAGCGGACCATTGTCATATAGGGAAAAGTACGGTAATTAAGCAAAAAGGAAAACTATGGCCTTATAAGGCTATTGATAGTCATTCGGTTGTAGGATCGGCTGGTGTTCAAGAAAGTGAAAAGAGTGCAGGATGGTTACAAAAAAGTCGCATTGTAGGAAGAGGCAATGTTGAGATTACTCCTCAATTTATTGTGAAAGTTGCGATGGCGTATGGATCTCTTTTTGCAAAAGGGGAAAGTATATTAATTGGAAGCCAAGAAAATATTGAGACAACTTCTTATAAAAATTTATTCCTTCATGCTATCCATGGTATCGGGATTCATACGATGGAATGCAAGGAAATGAACGAGTCACTTTTTCAATATAGCATTCAGAATTTGCAATGTGCAGGTGGGGTTTTCGTTCAAGTGGAAAATGAACAAGAGGTTGTTATAAAGTTGTACGGTAAGGATGGGAGGCTGTTAACGTATAAGCAGCAAAAGGCGATAGAACAAGTTTATATGTCTGAGTCGTTTTATTACGTATGTGAGAAAGAAATGGGACGAAATAAGCTGGTCCACGTTTCTTTAAATGATTATATAGAAGCTGTATTAGAGCACATTGATATTGAGAAAATACAAAAACAGAAGTTTCATCTTTTAATTAATAAGAGAAATGATATGTTACAACATTTACTTATGCTCTTTCTGCAAAGGCTTGGGTGCACAGTTACATGGATTTATGCAGGGGAACAAAAAGATCATGTGAAAGCTTTGATGAAATCAAGTAAAGCAAATATGGCGCTTATGTTTTCTGAGCAAGGAAATTATTTTGAGTTATATGACAATCATAGTAATATTTACCAAGGGACAGATTTTGAAGAAGTAGATATTCCAGATTTATTACTTGAATCAGCAGGAAATATTTACCCTATGTCTTTGAAATTAGGAGAATGTTACCTTCTATTTTATACGCATGATGAAAAGAAGTCTTTTCAAGTAAGATGGAAGCGAGATATTTTATATCGAATTGGAAAATTATTCGAGTTAATAGCACTGCAAGGGAAAACGTTTCGTAGCATAGTAGAGCAATCACCGCCACTTTATTTACTGTATGATGAAGTTGTCTGTTCATGGAACGAAAAAGGGAAAGTGATGAGGAAATTATTGGCTGATATGGAAAGAAAGGAAGAAGCGATATTTGAAGGAGTACAATTCAAACATGCAGAAAAAGAGTGGTCTTATATCGTTTCTGACACAAAACAACCAAAATTTTTAGTGTATTCACATGCTAGAAATCCAGTGATAGCAAGGGAAAACATGAAAAATCTTATAGAAAAAATTAGACAATATCAAAAGGTGTAGAATTTTTATTTTAAAAGTGGTATTATGGTATAGTCTGATTTAAGTTATTAGTACTGGAGGGAAATAAGAATGCGTGTGAATATTACTCTAGCATGTACAGAATGCGGAGATCGTAACTATATCTCAAAGAAAAATAAACGTAACAACGCTGAGCGTATCGAGCTTAAAAAGTATTGCAAGCGTGACAAGAAGTCTACGTTACACCGTGAAACAAAGTAAGCAGTAGGAATATTTTCCTACTGTTTCTTTTTTTTATTCGATTCCTATGTGAAAAGTGATACACTATCATCGTAGAGTGAAGTGTCACTGTAAGGGGGAAAATGTGTGAAAGAAGAGAAAATACGTTTGCGTAAACAAATAATAGAGCACATGAATTCTTTATCAGAAGAACAGTATACAACTTTATCAGAGCAAATTGCAGTTTCGTTGTATGCGCAAAAAGAGTGGGTTGAAGCTAAAACAATTGGAATCACTCTTTCGATGGAACATGAAGTGAATACATATCCTATTATCGAAAAAGCTTGGGAAGAAGGAAAGAAAGTTGTTGTTCCGAAATGTAATAAAGGGACAAGAACAATGTCCTTCCGTCAAATTAGTAATTTTGATGAATTAGAAACCGTGTATATGAATTTACGTGAACCGATTCCGGCGTTTACGGAAGAAGTGGATGCGGATGAAATTGATCTTCAAATCGTGCCAGGCGTAGCTTATACAGAGCGAGGAGAACGGATTGGATATGGTGGGGGCTATTATGATCGTTATCTTTTGCATTATAAAGGGAAAACGCTATCATTAGCTTATGATTTTCAAATGGTAAAATATATTCCAGTAGAGCCATTTGATAAAAATGTAGAAAAAATTATTACAGAAAAAGGAACAATTGTTATAAATGGGCTTGTATAGACAAATAAAAATTGACGAGGCTTTTTCTTCTTGATTATAATAAAATATGTGAACGTTTTCTTATTATAATTTTTTATAGTAAGTGAGCATAGAGGGTGATGAAATGGCATCTATTTATGATATTCAGCAATTGCTAAAGAAATTTGGCACGATTATTTATACGGGTGATCGAATTGCAGATTTACAATTAATGCAAGATGAATTGCGTGAATTAAATCAATCACAGCTAATCGATCCACAAGACTATCAAACAGCTTTATTTTTATTGAAGCAAGAAATTCAAAAAGAGCTAAATAAGAATTAGATAAAGGTAGGTAAGCAACATGGAAGAGAAATGGTTAGTTGGTGTTGACCTTGGTGGTACAACGATTAAATTAGCATTTATTAATGTGTACGGTGAAATTTTACATAAGTGGGAAATCCCTACAAATAAAAATGAGCAAGGCAAACATATTACACTTGATGTGGCGAAAGCTATTGATAAAAAGTTAGAAGAGTTAGGTGAATTAAAAAGTAAGTTAATAGGTATTGGTATGGGAGCTCCTGGTCCTGTACATGTGGCATCAGGAATGATTTATGAAGCGGTTAATTTGGGATGGAAAAATTATCCGTTAAAAGATTTACTAGAAGTAGAAACAGGATTACCTGTTGTGATTGATAATGATGCAAACTTAGCAGCGCTTGGTGAAATGTGGAAAGGTGCTGGTGAAGGAGCAAAAGATTTAATTTGTATGACACTTGGCACGGGTGTTGGTGGCGGTGTAATCACTAATGGTGAGATTGTACACGGTATAAGTGGTGCTGCTGGTGAGATTGGACATATTACAGTAGTTACAGAGAACCCTTTCCCTTGTAATTGCGGAAAGTCTGGTTGCTTAGAAACAGTAACATCTGCAACGGGTATTGTGCGCGTTGCTATGCAAAAAATACAAGAAACTAATAAAGAGAGTCTTTTACGTTCTATGTTAGCAGAAGAAGGGCGTATTACATCAAAAGATGTATTTGAAGCGCATGGACAAGGTGATGAGCTAGCAGGCGAAGTAATAGAAAAAGTAGCTTCTTATTTAGGATTAGCTGTAGCGAACCTTTCTAGCACGTTGAACCCAGAGAAAATCGTTATTGGTGGAGGCGTGTCTAAAGCTGGAGATGCACTATTAGAACCAATTCAACGTTATTTCGAGCAATATGCTTTCTCACGCGCTGTAAAGAGCACAAAGTTAGCAATTGCGACACTTGGTAATGACGCAGGTGTTATCGGAGGAGCTTGGCTTGTAAAAAAGCACAAACACGAAGCGAAGATGATATAAGTTGTGAAATATGAAAAAAGGAAGGGGAGACCCTTCCTTTTTTGTGCAAAATCTTGATGAAGAATAGCATGTAAATGAATTAAGCTGCTGGAGGGTACCCGTTATATAGAACGGTCATAATCGTAAACCATCCGAAAACGAGTACAGTTGCAATTGCAAAGCCGCCCGCGAAAAAGTTCTTCTCGCGAAGTGTTCTAAGCGTAGCAAATACAGCTAACAGAGTGACAAGCGTAAAAATAATAACAAGGCCCATACAATATCCTCCTCTGTCTACCCATTCCTTAATATGAGTTTTTAGAATATTTACTCTTTTATATTGTACATGTTTTAAAAATGATTGTCGAGATAGCATCCTTTCTTTTCCTCAGAGAAAGAAATGTTGTATCATTAAAAGTAAGTTTAATAACTGGAGGAGATTTTCATATGAAATGGACACAAATGCCGTTAGGCCCATTACAAACAAATGCTTATATTTTAACGAACGATCAAAATGAGTGTATTATCTTTGATCCTGGTCATGAAGGAGAAAAGCTCGTTACATATTTACAAGAAGAACAATTAAAACCACTCGCGGTCTTATTAACACATGCTCACTTTGATCATATTGGTGCTGTCGATGCGGTACGAGACGCTTTCCATATTCCTGTATACGTACATAAAGAAGAAGCAGACTGGCTAGGAGATGCAACTGTAAATGGCTCTCAAATTTTTATGATGAACCGCAGTATTACAGCGAAACCAGCAGATCATATTATCGAAGCAGAAGGTACGTTAACAATTGGTTCATTTAGTTTTGAAATTTTTGAGACGCCAGGACATTCTCCAGGAAGTATTTCTTATTATTGTAAAGAGGCGAATGCGGTGTTCTCTGGAGATGTATTATTCCAAATGAGCATCGGAAGAACGGATTTACCTGGTGGAAGTTTTGCTGAATTAATTGGAAGTATTGAAGAGAAATTATTTGTATTACCAGATGAAACAGCGGTACTATGTGGACATGGTCCTGAAACAAGCATCGGTTTTGAAAAAGAAAATAATCCATTTTTACAATAAGGAGTCATTATGGGGATGGAGCTCATTTTAAGAGAATGGATGGGAAAAGAAAAGGATTATTCAATTTCATATAGTACGTATATGAACCTCGTATTGTATACAGAAGGACATGGATATTATATGAAGGAACATGCAAAGATTGGAAGGCAAGGGGATTTTTTTACAAGTAGCAACGTATCCTCTGTTTTTGCAAAAACTTTTGCTAAGTTTTTTATTCGTCTTGTTGAAAATGGAGAAGTTGCTTCGAATATTTGTGAGATTGGCGGAGGAACAGGAAAGTTTGCTTATGACATTTTACAAGAATGGAAGCAATTATCTCCGGAAACCTTTATTGATTTAAACTATTCAATGATTGAAGTGAGCCCTTTTCATAGAAAATTACAGCAGGAGAATCTTCGCTCATTTGATAATGTGTCGTACTATACATCTTATACTGAAATGGGAGAATCATTTGAAGGGATCCTTTTTTCGAATGAGTTATTTGATGCATTTCCTGTTGAAGTAATTGAGAAGAGAAATGGCATGCTGTATGAAGTGCGTATTACGTATACAGAGGAAGGGAAACTTGCAGAAGTATGTAGACCGTTAGAACAAACGATTGGTCGATACTTATTGAAATATAATATTCATATGGCGGAAGGGCAACGTTTTGAAGTGCCGATTGCGATGGAAGGATATATAAAAGAAATTGCGAAATGGTTTCAAAAAGGTATATGTATTACAGTTGATTATGGCTACACAAAAGAAGAATGGATGCATCCTGCTCATTACGAAGGGAGTTTGCGAGGGTATTATCAGCATAAGCTAATACGTAATCCTCTAGCGTATCCAGGTGAAATGGACCTTACTACTCATATTCATTGGGATGAGCTGAAGGAGATGTTTAGCCTGCAAGGAATGAGTATAGTATGGCATAAGAAGCAATCTGAGTTTTTGTTAGCTGCAGGAATATTAGAACAGCTTACGAGTCATCAAGATACGAATCCTTTTTCTGAAATTCAAAAACAAAATCGAGCAGTTCGTTCTATGATTTTGAACGGAGGGTTAGGGAGTGCTTTTGATGTTGTTATACATACAAAAGATATGCAGAATTTACAATTGAATCAATATTTAACAGTATGAAAAAACAAGACACAGTATATTGCTGTGTCTTGTTTTTTCATACGACTTATGTAGCATTGTATATTTTCTCTCATGATATATATTTATATTAAAGATATGAGATGAAAAATATAGAATACGTTCTTTTTCTCTGTCTATTAGTCCCTAACCTAATAATACGCGAACGAGTTGAATAATTGTTTCATTTTCTACTTTGTAGTAAATTTCTAATCCTTTTCTTTCACTAGAAACGATTTTAGCACTTTTTAACTTTGCTAAATGCTGTGAAATTGTAGATTGTGGCATGTTTAAGCCTGTGTACATTGTAGAAACGTTGCTTGGGCCACGTTCAATTAATCCTTTTACAATACATAAACGAACAGGATGAGCAAGCACTTTCAATAATTCTGCATTGCTTTCATATAGTTCTATTTCTTTTTGAAAGGTTTCTAACATGTTCTTTTCCACCTCCGTGTGAGCTGTTATACCATACTATACATACCAAAAAATTAAAGAAAAGAAAACAGTTGTTGCAGAAAAAAAGTCCTAAAGTAAAGAGATTGTAAGAAAAGAGACCCTGATGTAAATAAAATAGATAAATTTGTACGGTTTTGTAAAATGACACTTTTGGGTGAAAATTTTGATGCGTTTTAAAAATTGAAAGATATAGATATATTTGTAACACAATTTTATCATGATTTTCTTATTCTTTCAAATGAATATACAAAATTTTTAAAATAATATGACAAAGGAATTGTAATGATATATATAGAATATAAAACAGGTTAAAAGAAGCCCAATGTAATCAGCTTCTTTATGATGATAATGAGACACTTGAGTGTAGCTGCTAAATCTTAGAATGGTCCAGTCATGAGTTATTTATTCTAGAGCCCATCTTTTATCAACTTTAAAAATCTGTGGTTCCATATATTCTCATAAAAATCAATTGTCTCTTTTGCGGACATAAATGGATTGTTTAACGTAGAGGTTGTTTTCTGCCCCATGAAGTTTTCGTATCCTAGTCCGTGGGCAAATTTAATAGTAGCATCCATGCAGTATTCTGTTTGGGCACCACAAAATTCAATACGATGTACAGACAATTGATCTAAAATCTCTTTCAAGTTTGTTTTATAAAATGAATTTGCATGTGTTTTTCTTACAAAAAAATCTTGTTCTTGAACATCTAGATCGGTATGAATAGCCCAAAGTTCTTTTTCGGGTACTAAATCATCATCACAATGTTGAACAAAAATGATTGGTTTATTTGATTTTCTGTATGAAGAAATTCTTTTATTTACTTTTGTAAGCAAGTTTTGTAATTCAAATAAATGCTCGCCGCTATAACATACCCCATTTTGTAAATCGATAACGATTAAAATATCTGCACAAGTATCCATTATTTTTACCCCTTTTTATTTCTTAATATATCAATTAATCCATTACTTGGAAATAGATGATGTGCTTTTATTTTTTAATGAACTATACAAAAAGAAAAAACATTAAAATGAATATGCTAGACAGCATAAAAAGAAGATATGAAAACTTAATTTCATATCTTCTGTTCGTCCTATGCATTTACAGGTTCTTCTACGTAAGAAAGGGCATTTTCAAAATCAGATATTAAATCGTTAACATTTTCAAGACCGACTGATAACCGGAGTAATGAATTAGAAATCCCTCTTTCATCACGAGCTTCTTGAGACAGTGCCGCATGTGACATTTTAGCTGGATAGGAAAGAATAGATTCGACAGCGCCTAAACTAACTGCAAAAACAGGTAATTTAACTTTGGATAAAAATTGGCGGAGAGCATCTTCTGACTGCAAAGTGAAAGATAGGACAGCACCGGCTGATGTGGCTTGGGACTGTTGAATATGAAAGCCGAGATGTGTTTGTAATCCCGGATAATAGACATTTTTAACTTTAGCGTGCTCTTGTAAATAATGTGCAATTTTATTGGCATTTGTAGCTGAATGTTCAAGACGTACATGCAATGTTTTTAGACCGCGAAGCACGAGAGAGCAATCTTGAGGTCCTAAAATAGCGCCAAATGCATTTTGTAAAAATCCAAGTTTTTGAGCGAGTTCGGCATCTGTTACGACCGCTAATCCGGCAGTAACATCACTATGACCAGCAATGAATTTTGTGGCACTATGAAGAACGACATCGGCGCCGAGATCAAGTGGCTTCTGGAATAGCGGTGTCAAAAATGTGTTATCAACAAAAGTAAGAGCACCAATAGATTTTGCGAGTTTAGAAACCTCTCGAATATCTGTTACTTTTAAAAGTGGATTAGATGGTGTTTCTACATAAAAGAGCTTCGTATTCGGTTTAATGTTTTGCTTTATTGCTTCTAAATTAGTCATATCAACAAATGTATGTGAAACACCGTAGCGAGAGAGAACTTCAGTTATCATTCGATAAGTTCCTCCATATACGTCTTCTGAAATGAGTACGTGATCACCTTGTGAAAGTAGGAGAAATGCAGTAGAAATCGCTGCAATACCTGATGCAAATGCGAATCCCTTTGTTCCGCCCTCTAATAAAGCGATAATATCCTCAAGAGCTTCACGAGTTGGATTACCAGATCGGCTGTAGTCGTATTTTCCGAACGTATCTACATCAAATTGGTGAAATGTAGATGTGTTATAAATGGGAACGTTAACAGCCCCTGTTTGCGAGTCATGTTTATATTGGTTGTGTAGTAAAAGTGTATCTATAGAATAACTCATATTTGTACACCTTCTTTTACAAGTTTAATGGCTTGTTTTAAGTCTTGAATTAAATCGTTACTATTTTCAATGCCAACGGAAAATCGAAGAAGGCGATTGCATACACCGTTTGCCGTTCTGATTTCTTCAGGAATATCAGCATGTGTTTGTGTTGCCGGATAAGTCATTAAACTCTCTACACCACCAAGACTTTCAGCAAATGTAATTAGGGATAAAGATTGTAAGAATGGATTAATCCATGTTTCATCTTTAAGACGAAATGAAATCATACCGCCTCTTCCTGGATAAAATACATCTGTCACACCGTCTTCATCATTTAAATAAGCAACAACTGCTTTCGCATTTTCTTCATGTTGTCTCATGCGAAGAGCTAAAGTTTTCATACCACGAATTAATAGCCATGAGTCAAATGGACTTAAGACAGCCCCTGAAGCATTATGATAATGAGCGATTTCTTCACAAAGTGCTTTCCCTTTTGCAACGACAAGTCCGCTTAGTACATCGTTATGTCCACCTAAATATTTTGTTGCACTATGAAGAACGATATCGGCACCTTCTGTTAATGGTTGCTGTATATAAGGTGTATAGAACGTATTATCTACAATAAGAAGTAGTCCGTGTCTTTTGGCTACAGTTGCGACATTGGCAATATCAGTAATTTGCATTAATGGATTAGTCGGAGTTTCTATGAAAATGGCTTTCGTTTGAGGTGTGATAGCGTGCTCAATTTGTTTAATAGATTGTGTATTTACGTATCTACATCGAATATTCCACTTTTTTTCATGTTCGGAAAATAAGCGATACGTTCCTCCGTATAAATCTTCAGATACAATAAGTTCGTCTCCAGATCGGAATAAAGAAAGGACGAGGAGAACAGCTGCCATTCCTGAGCTACAGGCATAACCTTGTTCACCATGCTCTAATTCTGCGATTGCCTGCTCTAAAATACCGCGAGTTGGATTACCAGTTCGTGAATAGTCAAAGCCAGTAGATTTACCAAGTCCTTCGTGACGATAAGCTGTTGAGAAATAAACAGGTGGATTAACAGTTCCTGTTGTAGTTTCGCTACGGTTCCCTATTTGTGCTAGTTTTGTTTCGATAGTTGACATGTGAAAATTCCTCCTTTTTAAATTGAACAATGAAGTGAATATAAAGTGAAACTTTAATCAGTGGGGGGCAGCACCTACTGACTATTAGCCCTCACCAATCGAGATAAAATAAAAAAAGCCTTCTAAGAAGAAGGCTTTCGGTTTGAATAGAGTCTTCTTCTCATCTGTCAAATCTTTCACAATTTGCTGGAATTAGCACCTTATTAACGAATGAATGTTAATGGTTGCTGAGGCGTCATAGGGCCAGTCCCTCTACCTCTCTAGATAAGAATGTTCGTATGAAATTTTATTATGTTTTTAACTTTACAACAAAAGATAATTGAATTGCAACTTTATTTTAAATAATTTTTATTTTTCAACAACTATCATTGACTTTTATTTTTGTGCATGCTAAATTTATTAAAAAATTAACAAACATTGTTAAAAGGGGAACGCATTTCCTTTTAACTACATAAATAAAATATATAGACAAACTCTTATTGAGAGCGGTGGAGGGAAAGGCCCTGTGAAACCCGGCAACCTTTAA
Source organism: Bacillus cereus group sp. BfR-BA-01383 (assembly GCF_022663495.1). Lineage (NCBI taxonomy): Bacteria > Bacillati > Bacillota > Bacilli > Caryophanales > Bacillaceae > Bacillus > Bacillus cereus group sp. BfR-BA-01383. The sequence continues at coordinate 280,712 of NZ_JAKUFP010000001.1, read as the reverse complement.
ACGAAATGTTTGAAACGGTGCTAATACCTGCAAAACGAATGTTTTGCATAATAAGAGGCGGAACAATTATGTCCCCCTCTTCAAGGTGAAGAGGGGGTTTTTATATTGATAGAAATGAGGGAGATTCGTGAAATTACTAGATTTATTATCAAAAGGAATTGTAATAGGTGACGGTGCGGTTGGAACATTATTACATTCGCATGGTTTGCAAAGTAGTTTCGAAGAATTGAATATATCTGATCCGGATTTAATTATATCGATTCATAAACAATATGTAGCTGCTGGAGCAGATGTGATTCAAACGAATACGTATGGAGCAAATGAAGCGAAATTACGTATGTATGGTTTAGAAAATCAAGTTATCGAAATTAATAGAGCGGCGGTAAAACTGGCGAAAGCATCTGTGACAGAAAAAAATGCAATCTTAGGAACAATTGGTGGCATGAAACATATCGGAGCTGTTACAACGACTGATATAGAACGAGAATTTATGCTACTTGAGCAGGCAGGTGCTTTACTAGACGAACAAGTTGATGGATTACTATTAGAGACTTTTTATGATGAATTTGAATTACTTCATGCTGTTAAGGTGTTACGAAAACAAACAAACATTCCGATTGTAGCCCAATTAGCGCTACATGAGGCAGGTACGACTCAAAATGGAAATGATGTAAATGAAATATTAAAACAGCTTTTAGATTGCGGTGCAAATGTTGTTGGATTGAACTGTCAACTAGGGCCTCTTCATATGACGGAAGCATTTAAAATGATATCGATTCCTCAAAATGGCTACTTGTCAGCATATCCGAATGCAGGTCTCCCAAATTATGTGGAGGGACGTTACGTATATGAGGGAAGTCCAGCATATTTCGAAGCGATGACACCAAAATTTATTGAGCAAGGTATTCGGTTATTGGGTGGTTGTTGTGGCACTACACCGGAACATATTGCAAGTATGAAGCGTGCTATTGCGAATATTACACCTGTAATAGAAAAGGAGACGATTCAAAGACCAAAAGTAGTTCATACACACGAGAAACGTTCAAAAGCACATGTCACTCTTGCAGAGAAGGCAAAGAAACAAACGACGGTTGTAGTGGAATTAGATCCACCGAAAACGCTAGACACACAGCGGTTTTTTGAGGGAGCAAGAGCGTTGAAAAGAGCTGGGGCAGACGCTATTACTCTAGCAGATAATTCATTAGCATCTCCTCGCGTGTCGAATATGGCTATGGGTGCGTTATTAACGAAGCACGATATTCCAGTATTGACGCATTTAACGTGTAGAGATCATAACGTCATTGGACTGCAGTCTCATTTGCTGGGATTATCAGCATTAGGTATGGAAGAAGTGTTAGCTTTAACTGGTGATCCAGCGCGTGTTGGTGATTTTCCAGGTGCAACTTCTGTATATGATTTGTCATCTATCGAGCTCATTAAAATGATTAAAGCGATGAACGACAGTCGTTCTATTTTAGGGAAATCAATTGGTCCGGCAACAAGATTCTCAGTTGGAGGTGCGTTTAATCCGCATGTAAGACATTTAAAAGCAGCAGTAAAACGAATGGAACGAAAAATAGATGCCGGAGCAGAATACTTTTTAACACAGCCGATTTATGATGTTGCTTTAATTAAAGAAGTATATGAAGCGACAAAGCATTTGGAACAACCTATTTTTATTGGGATTATGCCATTAGTAAGTAAGCGAAATGCAGATTTCCTTCATTTTGAGGTACCAGGAATTACTCTTCCTGAAGAAATAAGAGAGAGAATGGATGGACATGAAACCAAAGAAGTAGCTATTGAGGAAGGGATTCGTATTTCAGAAGAATTAATTGATACGGCACTAAAATACTTTAATGGTATATACCTAATCACACCATTTTTAAAATATGAAATTACAGAGCATCTCGTTAAATATGTAAGAGAAAAGCAAGAAGTGAAAGAAGGTATTAATTGATGAAGTGTATAGAAGAGAGATTGCAAAATAACATTTTAATATTAGACGGTGCAATGGGGACAATGATCCAACAAGAAGACTTAACTGCGGAAGATTTTGGGGGAGAAGAGTACGAGGGCTGTAATGAATATTTAGTAGAAACAAGGCCAGATGTAATTTTAAAGATTCATAAAGCTTATATTGAGGCCGGAGCTGACATTATTGAAACAAATACATTTGGTGCGACGAATATTGTATTAAGTGATTATGAGTTGTCTCATTTAGATGAAGAACTAAATGAAAAGGCAGCACTTTTGGCGAAGCAAGCTGTTACAGAAAGCGGGAAGGAAGTATATGTTGCAGGTGCAATGGGGCCGACAACGAAAGCAATCAGTGTTACAGGAGGCGTTACATTTGAAGAACTAATTGAAGCTTATACAAGGCAGGCGAGAGGATTATTAAGAGGAGAAGTTGATGTATTACTCGTTGAGACGAGTCAAGATATGCGCAACGTGAAAGCTGCTTATATTGGAATTCAAGCGGCTTTTGAAGAACTCAAAAAAACGGTTCCTATTATGATTTCTGGAACGATTGAACCGATGGGAACGACTCTAGCAGGGCAAACAATTGAAGCTTTTTATTTATCGGTAGAGCATATGAAGCCGTTATCTGTTGGATTAAACTGTGCGACTGGTCCGGAGTTTATGAGAGACCATATTCGTTCACTATCTGATTTATCGGAGTGTTACATTTCTTGTTATCCAAATGCAGGTCTTCCCGATGAAGATGGACATTATCATGAATCTCCATCTTCTCTCGCTGAAAAAGTGAAGCGCTTTGCTGAGGAAGGATGGGTTAATATTATCGGTGGTTGTTGTGGTACAACGCCAGAACATATAAGAGCGATGAAAGAAGCATTAGCATCGCTTAATCCTCGTGAGCACAAAGAACGAGATGGACATGGAATTAGTGGATTAGAGGCATTGCAATATGATGATTCTATGAGACCGTTATTTGTAGGCGAAAGAACGAATGTTATTGGTTCACGTAAATTTAAACGATTAGTAGCAGAAGGGAAATTTGAAGAGGCTGCTGAAGTGGCAAGAGCACAAGTGAAGAAAAATGCTCACATTATTGATATTTGTATGGCGGACCCTGATCGTGATGAAATTGAAGATATGGAAAATTTCTTGGCAGAAGTTACGAAAGTGTTAAAAGTACCGATTATGATTGATTCAACAGATGAAAATGTGATGGAGAGAGCCCTTACTTATATTCAAGGAAAAGCTGTTATCAATTCAATTAATTTAGAAGATGGAGAAGAACGATTTAAAAAAGTGACGCCGCTTCTTCAGAAATACGGTGCCGCTATAGTTGTAGGAACAATTGATGAAGATGGTATGGCCGTTAGTGCAGAACGAAAGATAGAAATTGCGAAAAGAAGCTATGAGTTACTAACAAAGAAGTATGGTATACGCCCATCTGATATTATTTTTGATGCGCTCGTATTTCCTGTAGGGACAGGTGATGAGGAATATATCGGTTCAGCAGCAGCGACTATTGAAGGTATACGCCTTATTAAAGAAGCGTTACCAGAATGTTTAACGATTTTAGGTGTAAGTAATATATCATTTGGTTTACCACCAGCTGGCCGTGAAGTATTAAATTCTGTCTTTTTATACCATGCAACGAAAGCAGGATTAGATTACGCAATTGTGAATACGGAAAAATTAGAACGCTATGCGTCAATTCCAGAAGAAGAAAAACGTCTTGCAGATGCGTTACTGTTTGAAACGACGAAAGAGACGTTAGAAGAATTTACAAACTTTTACCGAGTTGCTAAACAGAAAGATGTCGTTGTGCAAGAAACGTTAACTCTAGATGAACGACTAGCAAATTATATTGTAGAAGGGACAAAACAAGGGTTACATGAGGATTTAAGTCTTGCGCTGGAAGAAGGAAGGAAACCTCTTGATATTATTAATGGTCCACTTATGACAGGAATGGATGAGGTGGGACGATTATTTAATAATAATGAATTGATTGTTGCTGAAGTATTACAAAGTGCTGAAAGTATGAAAGCTGCTGTAAGTTATTTAGAGCCACATATGGAATCTAGCGAAAGTGCGAAAAAAGGGAAAGTATTATTAGCAACTGTAAAAGGTGATGTACATGATATTGGGAAAAACCTCGTTGAAATTATTTTATCGAATAACGGATATGAGATTATTAATTTAGGAATCAATGTACGTTCGGATCGAATCGTTCAAGAAGTACAAGAGAAGAAGCCTGATATTATTGGTCTTTCTGGTTTGCTAGTAAAATCAGCGCAACAAATGGTAACAACTGCTGAAGATTTAAAAGCAGCAAATATCGATATTCCAATTGTTGTAGGTGGCGCAGCGTTAACGAGAAAGTTTACAGATAATCGTATTTCGCCATCATATAAAGGGCTCGTATGTTATGCAAGTGATGCGATGACGGGGCTTGATATTATTAACAAGCTTCAAAAAGAAGAAGAGCGTGAGAAGATGAAACAGGATAAAAAAGAACGCCATCTTCATATCGTAAAAAAAGAAGAGAAGAAAGTAGAAATTCCGGCAGTAATTGAGCCATTACCAAAATCAGCAGTTATGGTGCCAGATTCAACAAAACGAATTGTATTACGTGATGTTCCTGTCTCACATCTTGCCCCGTTTTTAAATAGACAAATGCTACTTGGACATCACCTTGGATTAAAAGGAAATGTGAAGAAGCTTTTGCGTGAGGGAGATAAAAGAGCGCACGAATTAAATGATTTAATAGACGAGTTATTGCAGGAAGGACAATCTTGGTTAAAACCGAAAGCTGTGTATCAATTTTTCCCAGCGCAAAGCGACGGACAAAACATTGTAATATATGATCCAGAAGATCATACGTGTGTTATAGAGCGCTTCACATTCCCAAGGCAAGGAAAAGCACCATACCGTACTTTAGGAGATTATTTACGCCCAATTGGAGATGAGATGGACTATGTTGCTTTCTTATCGGTTACAGTTGGGGAAGGAGTTCGGGACATTGCTGAAGAGTGGAAGGCGAAAGGTGATTATTTACGTAGTCATGCTATTCAATCGTTAGCGCTTGAATTAGCAGAAGGGCTTGCGGAAAAAACACATATGCTCATTCGTGATCGTTGGGGAATTCCAGACGCACCTGAACTGACGATGGAGGAACGTTTTCGCACGAAATATAGAGGAATACGCGTGTCATTTGGTTATCCAGCATGTCCGGAACTTGCGGATCAAGAAAAATTATTCCGTCTAATTCATCCAAAGGAAATAGGAATTTCATTAACAGAGGGATTCATGATGGAGCCGGAAGCATCTGTAACAGCTATGGTATTTTCTCACCCTGAAGCAAGATATTTTAGTGTATTATAGTCTAGAAGGGGGAGGCGTATGAAAAAAATAGTCTTTACAGGTGGCGGTTCAGCAGGACATGTAACACCTAATTTAGCCATTATTCCACATTTACAAGAACAAAATTGGGACATATCTTACATTGGTTCTCATCAAGGAATTGAGAAAACGATTATAGAAAAGGAAGGCATTCCGTATTATAGTATTTCGAGCGGGAAGCTACGTCGTTATTTTGATTTGAAAAATATAAAAGATCCCTTTCTTGTAATGAAAGGCGTTATGGATGCGTATGTAAGGATTCGAAAATTAAAACCAGATGTGATTTTTTCAAAAGGTGGTTTCGTATCTGTACCGGTCGTAATTGGAGGATGGCTAAATAGAGTACCAGTTTTATTACATGAATCTGATATGACGCCAGGACTAGCAAATAAAATTGCGCTCCGTTTCGCTTCGAAAATATTTGTCACATTTGAAGAAGCAGCGAAACATTTACCAAAAGAAAAAGTAACATATACGGGATCGCCTGTACGTGAAGAAGTACTAACAGGAAATCGAGAAAAAGGTTTAGAGTTTTTAGGTTTTTCACGTGAAAAGCCAGTTATTACAATCATGGGAGGAAGTTTGGGCGCGAAGAAAATTAATGAAACGGTTCGAGAGGCGTTACAAGAACTTCTTAAAAAATATCAAATTGTTCATCTTTGCGGAAAAGGTAATCTTGATGAAAGTTTACAAGATAAAGAAGGATATCAACAATTTGAATATGTACATGGAGAGTTACCGGATATATTAGCGGCAACAGATTTTGTTATTTCGCGTGCGGGCTCCAATGCAATTTTTGAATTTTTAACATTGCAAAAGCCGATGGTTTTAATTCCGTTATCGAAATTTGCAAGCCGTGGAGATCAAATTTTAAATGCTGAATCCTTTGAAAAGAAAGGATATGCATCGGTATTATATGAAGAGGATGTAACGGTGAACTCGCTTATAAAGCATATAGAGGAGCTATCTCATAATAATGAGACGTATGAAACGGCATTAAAAAAATATAATGGAAAAGAAGCAATTAAAACGATCATTCAACATATTTCAGAGGCATGATGAAACAATCATGTCTTTTTTAATAGGGTGAAAGATTCCAAGAATTGATATTTTTATGTTACAATAACAAATGGTTAATAGGGAAATTCCAATTAATGAAGCGTGAAAATACGAATGGATTAGGAGTGACTGTGTTGGAGCTAAGTCTCTATGAAAATACTGCACTTATTATATGCTTTGTGTTGTACGTTGGTAGTGTTATTGTTTATATTTCAAGGAAATTTTCGCAAGAACGAGAGCTTGAAAAGTCAGAAATAACAGCTGAATTAGAAATGTTAGCTGATGAAAGTTATAAAAAGAAAAAAATAAAAGAAGACCATGAAGCATCCCATCATTTAAACGCAAATAAGTTCTAAAGATGGGGATTTTTTTTGAAGTCGTTCTTTAAACGCTAAAAAGGAGTTTCCCATACATAATTAAGGAGTGTATATAAATGAATTTTTATATCGCCTCAGGATTCAAAAATAAACATTTTGTACGCTCTATAGCAAATGAACTGAAAAATGCAGGATGGAACCATACATATGATTGGACAAGAAACGAAAGAGCAGTTAATCAAGAACAATTAAGAGAAATTGGTCAGGCAGAAAAAAACGCTATAAAAGAAGCCGATGTCTTTTTGCTTATATTGGATGGTGGAAATGGGAGCCATACAGAGTTTGGAATGGCGATTGCGTTAGAGAAAAAGATATACCTTTATCATGAGGGCAATCCACTCCAAACAACGTTTTATCATTTGCCAGAAGTAAATATTTTTGAAGGAGATGCAGCGGAGTTTGCATCTTATGTTATGAATCATATAGAACAATAGTAATTACCTAAAAGGTTATAAAAGTGATCTTTTGGGTACAGTGATGATAAGAAAAGTATATAAAGGAGTTACATAATATGAAATTAGAAAATGGATGGGAAACGAGCTTTTTAGAAGTCGTACAAAAGAGTGAATTTAAGAAAGATGCGCTTCTTAGCCAATTGCTTTTTGCAGATAGTGAAGAAGTAGAAGAGCTTGTTGATGATTACGGATATGAAGAGATTATTGAACGCGAACATGATGATGAATTAGCAGAAGTGTTAGGTGAAGAACTGTTCAGTGAGATGGAGCGATACGTATTTTTATCTTCACAACCAGAAGAGAAACTCATTTCATTCGTAAATGGACTAGGTTTTCATGTACTAGATTGGATCGTGCTTCTTGAAACAGAATTTGGCATTGATAGTGCAAACTTTACGTCAGATGCTGTAAAAATGTTAGAAAAGCGTTTTAGACAATTTCCATACATAGAAGAGAAGATGATTTTTGATATGACGTTTGGAGAAGCAATAGATGCATTAGAATCTGTTACAGGATTACAACTGAAGGAAAAGATGAACGTATAATGAAAAAAGAACGTGAGGATATCACGTTCTTTTTTTTACATAATAATAATTTTATCATCTAGTTTTGTTTGCCCAGTAAGAAGTGCGTTTAAATATTCCACTTTTCTTATACAAGCTTGTATATGTCTTTCAACCTCTTGTAACTCTGCTTGGTGATGCGTTTCAATTGGATGAATTTGTACGTTAAATTTCTCGAATTGACTACTATATGTTATTTCTGCATAGCCGCTCATAATATCCGTTTCGTTATGAAATAAAAATTGCTTTGTTTCTTCACAGAATGATACATTTTGAAATCCATATACTTTTAATGCTTCAATTACTTTTTTTATAATTTTTGTATTCATTTTTTAACCCTCTTTACGAAGTTCTACTTATATATTATAACATAAAAAACTACATAGAAAGCGCTTCCAAGTGTATTTTATTATAAACTTTACGTTTCAATCATAAAAATGAAACAAAGAAAAAATAATTGTAAAGAAGGAAGGACTCTTTTATTGTTTCGTCATATATATAGAGAAATAGTGCAAGGAAAGGAAATTTTCCGAAGTTGAGTTCGTATTTCCAATTTGAGCGCAATAAAAGAGGTGAGAATCTTGAACTTTGATATTATAGGACAAAAAGCATATATAAAAGATGGACCGTATCGGAACCGAATTGGAATTGTAAGGAAAAACGAAGAACAATTAAAATCACACTTCGCTATTGTAATTGGAGAACAAAGTATTGATATCGAGCTGAAGGATATCGTATTAGTTGGAGTAGACGTAGGACAATTTCATAAATGGTGCGAGCAAAATGGTTATTTGTGAAAGGGACGGGCTGTGAGGTAATGAAATATATTTGAGAGAAGAGAATATGTTATTGTATTCTCTTTTTCTATGTGTAAGGAGATGGAAAGAAATAAAAAAAGGACGTTAACAGTATAAATTGTTAGCGTCCTTTTCTATTATGAAGCAATTTCACCAGTTTTTGTATCATCTTGATTGTACGTATCTTGATCTAATTCACCAAGCCATTTACTAGAAATAAGACCTGCTGTCATAGAACCACTTACGTTAAGAGCTGTACGACCCATATCGATCAATGGCTCAACTGAGATAACAAGAGCGACAATACCGATTGGTAAGTTCATTGTAGATAGTACGATTAACGCTGCGAATGTTGCACCGCCACCAACGCCGGCAACACCGAATGAGCTAATAGCAACGACAGCGATTAAAGTTAAAATAAATTGTGGTTGTAATGGATCAATTCCTACAGTCGGAGCGACCATCATTGCAAGCATTGCTGGATAAATACCTGCGCAACCGTTTTGACCGATAGATACCCCAAATGAAGCTGCGAAGTTTGCAATCCCTTCAGAAATACCAAGTTTTTCTTTTTGAGCTTCAATATTTAATGGCATTGTACCAGCACTAGAGCGAGATGTGAATGCAAATGTTAATACAGGGAACACCTTTTTCAAATATTGAATTGGATTTAAACCAGATAGAGCGATTAATAATAAGTGAATAATAAACATTACGATAAGTGCTACGTAAGAGGCTAACACGAAGTTACCAAGTTTTAATATAGCATTTATATCGCTACCAGCAACTGTTTTTGCCATAAGAGCTAATACGCCGTATGGAGTAAGGCGCAAAATTAATGTTACCATACGCATTACGATTGCATATACAGCATCAAGCATCTTCTTAAATAGCTCTGCTTGTTCTGGATATTTTCGTTTTACTCCTATAAAGGCAATACCGATAAACGCTGCAAAGATTACAACAGAAATTGTTGATGTAGGACGAGCGCCAGTTAAATCAAGAAATGGATTTGTAGGCAAAAGTTCTAATAATTTATCTGGAATTGTTGTCTTTTCGATAGAAGTAAATCTTTCTTCTACTAATTTCAGACGAGCAGATTCTGCATCTCCTTGTTGTAAGCCTGTTGCTGATACATCAAACCCTGCACTTGCAGCGATACCGACAGCTGCAGCAATTCCTGTAGTAAGAATTAAAATTCCGATAATAAGACCACTGATTTTACCAAGATTTTTCGTTAATTGTAATTTTGTAAAGGCAGAGATAATAGATACTAAAATAAGTGGCATAACGATCATTTGAAGTAATTTTACATAACCGTTACCAATTAAGCCAAACCAGTTATTTGATTCAATAATTACTTGAGAAGTAGGCTCATAAATAAATTGTAAGATAAGACCAAATATAATTCCGACTCCTAAAGCAGTAAATACACGTTTATTAAAAGATACATGCTTACGTTGCATATAATATAATACGCCAACTAAAATGAGCATGACTGCAACGTTAATTCCGACAAGCAGTGTATTCATGTTAATTCCCCCTAATTCCAATCTGTTATATAGAATATAAGGTAATAAAACCTATAAGTCAACTAGGAGATTGCGGAATTAAAAAAAAGATGGCAAATTGCCATCTTTTAATGTCCAGCTCCAGGGACAAGTAAAAACGTCGTGTAGTATGTAAATCCTATGAAGAAAACAGTTAAGTATGCCCCGAATACGTATATATACATACGCTCTGTTAATTTTAAATAGCTTAAAAGTACGAAGAAACCTGTTTGTCCTAAAAATAGTAGTGCAGTCTGTTGCATATCCCCTACATAAAACATAACCGAGAAAATTCCAGTCCAAAAGCCGAGAACGCGAAACATGCGCTCCATGCAATCTCCCTCCTTTTCTAGAAAAAGTAAAATCTCTCTTCATTATAGTTTATTTTTCTTACTATTGTAAATATTCGTTCGTATAAAAAAGAAGCCAATTTCAATGGCTTCTTTTTTATATGAAATTTAAATGGACATTTTATAATTACAAGATTTACATCCATCTAATAGACTATCGTGTCGAGTTAATTCCATGTTAGGGAATAGGATTTCAAAAATCCCTTTCATCATATCTCCATGCATATTACAAATTTCAGTTGGGTGATGAACAGCAACTTCTTTAAATGGACAATTGTGTACATCATAGAAAATTTTTGTTCCATCTGCACTTAATTCAAAGGCTGGTGATAAGCCAGCTGTTGAGAAAGCTTCTTTTGCGATTTGAACTTTTTGCTCAACTGTCAATGCGTCTTCACTTACGTTTAAGCGATACATATGTTGCTGCATTAATTCTGCCCCAAATTGTTTTCCTGTTTCATATAACGCTTTTTCACCAGCAGCGCCAAGGCTAAGCAGAGAATTGAATGCTATTTTTGCTAATAGTTGATAATCGCGAAACGGAAATTGTAGTTGGATAACATCTTCAGATAGTACATATAATCTGCTTGGTCTTCCGCCTTTACCAGTTTTCTTTGTTTCTGATTTTAGCATATGAACATCCTCTAACTTAGAAAGATGTAAACGTGCTACGTTCGGATGAATGTCAAACTCATCTGCAATTTCTTGTACAGTTACGTAACTATGTTTTTGAGAAATATATTTATAAATGTAATAACGAGTCGGGTCAGATAATACACCTGTAATTTTTAAAGCTTGTTCCATTAGGATCTCCACCTTTATCACTTTATCCAAGATAATAACATTATAATACAGATAAACATGAGTATAGGTAATTTCAGACAATAATTCGGAAATTGTTCATAATTTCACAAACATATTTTCCCTTTTTTCTCTACTGAAAATACAAAAGTTCCAATTTTTCTTGCGTGATTTTTCATGTTATATACATAGTGAGGAGGGAAAAATGATGAATGGGATCGAAAATTTTGCGAATACGATTTTGAAAGAAGCGTGTAGGGTACAAGCATCGGATTTACATATTGTGCCCCGGCAGAAGGACGTAGTGATTCAACTACGTATAGGAAAAGATTTAATTACAAGACAGTGCATTGAAAAGGAATTTGGAGAAAAACTTGTTTCACATTTTAAGTTTTTAGCATCTATGGATATAGGCGAGAGGCGGAAGCCGCAAAATGGTTCATTGTATTTGCAAATTGATGGACAAGAAGCATATTTACGTCTTTCCACACTTCCAACAGTATATCAAGAAAGTCTTGTTATTCGCCTTCATTTACAAGCATCTGTTCAGCCGTTATCACATCTTTCGTTATTTCCAAGTGCGGCGAAAAAACTACTCTCTTTTTTACATTATTCGCATGGATTACTCGTATTTACTGGACCAACAGGCTCGGGGAAGACAACAACAATGTATGCTTTATTAGAGGTAATTAGAAAAAGGAAAACACGCCGCATCGTTCAGCTAGAAGATCCAGTTGAAAAGAGAAATGACGATTTATTACAAATTCAAATAAATGAAAAAGCCGTTATCACATATGAGGCGGGATTAAAGGCGGTTTTACGTCATGATCCAGATGTTATTTTAGTCGGTGAAATACGTGATGAAGAAACAGCAAAAATAGCTATAAGAGCAAGTTTGACTGGGCATTTAGTAATGACGACTCTGCATACTAATGATGCGAAAGGAGCGATACTAAGATTTATGGATTATGGCATCAAAAGGCAAGAAATTGAACAATCTTTATTAGCTGTAGCTGCACAGAGGCTTGTTGAATTGAAATGTCCGTTTTGCAGAGGGAAGTGCTCAACTTTATGTAAATCAATGAGGCGAGTAAGGCAAGCGAGCATCTATGAGTTGTTATATGGATCAGAGCTAAAACAAGTAATTAAAGGAGCGAATGGAGAATGCGTTACGTATAAGCATGAAACATTAGAATCTTCGATACGAAAAGGATACGCTTTAGGATTTTTAGAAGAAGATGTTTATGTTTAAGAAAACATGGCGTTTAAGTGAGCAAGTAGTATTGTTGAAAAGGTTAGGAGAACTATTAGAAAAAGGATATTCCCTTTTACAGGCATTAGAATTTTTGCGGTTTCAATTATCTTTAGAAAAGAAAGTGCAATTGCAGCATATGATTGAGGGATTAAAAGATGGAAAAAGTCTACATGATTCTTTTCATCAATTAATGTTTCACCAGGAGATGTTAAGTTATTTATTTTATGCCGAGCAACATGGTGATATTTCTTTTGCATTGCAACAAGGGAGTGCACTACTGTATAAGAAGGATAAGTATAGGAAAGATATGATAAAAATCATGCAGTATCCTATGTTTTTGGTGTTTTTTTTAATGATTATGCTTTTTATTTTTAACCTTATCTTATTACCTCAAGTGGAAATGATTTATAGTTCGTTCGGTTCCACCGCGCCACTACTTACAGAACAAATTTTAAGTGCAATAAAACTGTTACCTTACCTTATTTTTAGCGCTATTTTAATCGTTATTATTGGATGTAGTTTATATATGTTGTATTTTCGGAAACTCTCACCTATTCAACAGGTGAAAATCATGCTTCGTATGCCCCTCATAAAAACATTTCTCATTTTAAAGCATTCACATTATTTTTCCACTCAATTAAGTGGTTTATTAAACGGCGGACTATCAGTGTTCGAAGCTTTAACAATAATGATGGAGCAAAAATATCATCCGTTCTTTCAGTATGAAGCGAGTCGGATTGAAAGACAATTAATTGCAGGAGAACCGTTACAGTCTATTATTGCTAAAAGTGGTTATTACGAGAAAGAACTTTCTTATGTTATTACACATGGACAAGCAAACGGCAATTTAGCAATTGAATTAGGTGACTATAGCGATCTTATTATAGAAAAGATGGAACAAAAAATTAAACGTATATTAGTTATCATTCAACCGATTTTATTTACATGTATTGGAGGAATCGTCGTTCTTATGTATTTAGCGATGATTATGCCAATGTTCCAAATGATGAATTCCATTTAGGAGGCATTTACATGCAGAATGAGGAAGGATTTACTCTGTTAGAAATGCTGTTAGTTATGGTTGTCATAACTGTATTATTACTATTAATTATTCCGAATGTAGTTACACAGCGCTCATCGGTTCAAGGAAAAGGATGTACGGCCTACGTGAAGTCTATAGAAGCACAAATACAAGTATACCAATTACAACATAATAAAATTCCTTCGTTAAAAGAATTAACAGATGGAAAGTATATTACAGCTGATAAGTGTCCAAATGGTGAATCTATTCATATTTCAGATGATGGCACAGTATCAATTAGGACATTGTGAAACAAAAAGGGTTTACTCTGTTAGAAATGTTACTCGTTTTATTCGCTATTTCTGTATTAAGTGTAGTTACGTATTTTAACGTTCAGTCATTATATGAAAGACAAAAAATCGAACAATTTTTGAGACAGTTTTCGAATGATATATTATATATGCAGCAATTAGCGATAAACCGTCAAAAACACTATACATTACGATGGCATAAAGAGAGAAATATGTATTATATAGGGGAATCAGGTACGAAGCATTTTATCGTCAAGAGAGACTATGATAATGATATGCAGATTGATTTGCATACGTTTCCAAATCCGATGACATATAATCCGAGCGGGAATATTAATAGAGGTGGTACGATTTTACTTTCGTATCGAAGTTATAAATATGAAATTGTATTTCAGCTTGGAAGAGGGAGATTTACGTATCGTGAAATGCCAAAAGGGGTCGGTAATGGCTGAAATGCTTGTGGCATTAAGTTTATTAATGATGGCGGTATCGTTACTACTGCCGCAAACAGTATTGGTTATGCAAGAAAGAAAAAATATACAAATCCGCTATAAGGCATTTGTATTATTAAAAAAAGAAGCAGCTTTATATATGTACGAGAATGAAGAAAAACGAGTAAAGGAAAAAGTTGTAAACGGTATTGTATATTACACATATTGGGGAGGAAATGAAGTTTGTGCTATGTGGAAAGATGTGAAAGAAAGAGCGATGGAACAATGCTTTTATGCAGGCAAAAAAATAAATTAGAAGCGGGCTTTACATTACTAGAAATAATAGTGTGTTTGTTTCTTTTATCGATGTTTTTTTTACTCTTGCCACGTCTTCAGTTTATAGGGATGGAAAATGCACAAAAGGGATTGAGTGATTGGGAGTGGGATGTGTTTTTAGGTCAAGTACAATTGGAGTTTCGTGAAGTATCATTTGGGGAAATTATGATTTTTGAAAATAGAGATAGTGTTTTGCGCTTCCAACTGCGTAATGGGGATGAAGTGACGTATGAAAAAGCAAATAGTCAACTTATAAGGAAAATAAATATGCGCGGGAGGGAAGTTATATTACAAAAGGTTGGCATGGTTTCGTATAAACTAACCCCTCATTTGTTATCTATATATGTGAAAGATATTAGCGGAAAAACACATGAAGGTGTGGCTGTAAGATATAGCGTAATGGGAATGGATGTATGAGAAACCAAGAGGGGTTTATAATGCCAGGAACAATTATTCTACTGGCTTTATTAACTTCTTTTTTTGTGTACGAAACGAATATGCTGCTAACAGATAAAAATTTTTATATTGAAATAGAGCAAAAGTTATTAATGGATGAACTAATGAATCGAGCAATTACAGATATAAAAGTAGACCTACAGAAAACAGAACAAGATGGTACATTTTTCTTTCAATATGAAAAGGGAGAAGCAAGTGGAAAGTACGGCTTTGAAAATGATATGGTCCTCATTTCGTTGCAGTGCAAAATCAAGCAGGAAGTTTTCTATACAGTGAGCTTTCGGTATAGAAAAAAGGATGAGAAAATATTCGATTGGATAGAAGGATAATATGTAAAATATATGGATAAAAACCATGATTTTCTATTAGTGAGTGAGGAAATTCCGTAGAAGAAATGGGTAAATACAACGATTAAAAGTTTAAATTTTCTCAAATAAGAGAAAGGTAGAAAGAGTATGATATATTCATGCTATCCAATCATTTTTTCTAGGGAGATAAGGAAATGACAAATAACAATCAAATAGGTGAACATAAGGAACAAACTATTTTTGATCATAAAGGAAATACGATTATGACAGAGGATAGAGAAATACAAATTATTTCAAAATTCGAAGAACCTCTTATTGTCGTATTAGGGAATGTACTAAGTGATGAAGAGTGTGAAGAATTAATTGAATTGTCTAAAAATAAAATGAAACGTTCTAAAGTTGGTTCATCACGTGATGTAAATGATATTCGAACGAGTAGCGGTGCATTTTTGGAAGACAACGAGCTTACTTCGAAGATTGAAAAACGAATTTCATCTATCATGAATGTTCCTGTAGCACATGGAGAAGGATTGCACATTTTAAATTATGAAGTGGATCAACAATATAAAGCTCACTATGATTATTTTGCGGAACACAGTAGGTCAGCTGCTAATAATCGTATAAGTACTCTTGTGATGTACTTAAATGATGTAGAAGAAGGCGGAGAAACATTCTTTCCGAAATTAAATCTTTCTGTACATCCTAGAAAAGGAATGGCAGTATACTTTGAGTATTTTTATCAAGATCAATCACTAAATGAGCTTACGTTACATGGAGGAGCACCTGTAACGAAAGGCGAGAAATGGATTGCAACGCAGTGGGTAAGAAGAGGTACTTATAAGTAAAAGTGAGTATATTACGTTTTGTTCTTCATTTTATAAGAAGAACAAAACGTTTTTTTGATTAAATAAAGTAACATCTTTCGTTATAATAACAAATAATAAAGGATGATTGAGAGGGACGAGAATGAAATCTATATACATAACCGGCTATATGGGAGCTGGGAAAACAACAATTGGAAAAGCGTTAAGTAAAGAGCTTCATATGGATGTTGTAGATACAGATCAAAAAATTGAAGAGAAGCAAGAGAAGGAGATTCGGCATATTTTTGCCGAAGAAGGTGAAATGGCTTTTCGGGATTATGAAAGTGAAATGTTACGTTCACTACCGGTTCATAATGTCATTATTACAACTGGTGGGGGAATTATTGAACGAGCGGAAAATCGAAAGTGGATGAAAGAGAACGGAACTGTCGTGTATTTATATTGCGATCCGTATGTAATTGCAGAAAGACTTCGTGAAGATACGACACGTCCACTATTTCAGAAGAAAGATATTGATGCATTTGTAACGAAATTTGAAACGCGCCGAGCTTATTATGAAGAAGCTCATATTCATATCGATACGACAAATAAGTCGGTAAAGCAAATTATGAATGAGTTAAAGGAAAAGATTAATGAATAAAAAAGTGGACATACTAATCAAGTAGAGGTGATGATAATATGTCTACTAATGATTATGTTCGCTTTGTGACGCAGCAGTTTGTGTCGTATATGGATGCGCCAAAAGAAGATCGTAAACAAAAGAAGGAACAACGTCGTGCTGAAAAAGAGCCATTTTTGAATAAATGGTTTGGTGTTATGCCGCTGAGTGCTACTTTGTTGTATCGAAACGTAAAAAATAAAAGGAAAAAATCAAGTTAACTTTTAGTCATATGTCTAGCAAAATGGAAATCCCCAAGTAGTATCATACTACTTGGGGATTTTTATTTATTGCACGGATTCTTTTTCCTCAGTAACTGCATGTATTTTATTGTTGACCCATACGAATCCTATTCCGATACAAATAGAAATACCCCAGCCAATGGCGGTCATAATTGCTCTCATTTCACCGTAGCCATCAACACCGAAAACAGAGATGAAATAGATTTTTAAGAAACTTTTTAATATAAATTGAAGCCCAAAAAATAGTGTTAAATATTGCAGTGCCGGATAGATGCGACTATCACGGTAAAGCTCACGACTTTTATCACGATCGTGACCTTGTAGTGCGGCGATATCCGCTGCGAAATATAACATTAGTGGTTTTTTTATAAAGATTGTACATATAACGATGCAGCCAAGTGCGATATGATAATATGCATCATTCCATAACATTCGTTCAGCTGATCCGGATAATAAATCTACTGTTGTATTAGCGATGAGTGTGATTAAAATAAAGAACCCTGTCACGTTAAATTGTTTTTCTTTCTTAAACATATACAGTGTATAAATAATCCCAGGAACAGATGAGATTAACATTGCGTAATAAGGATCGATATAGGGCTTTGCAAATTTCCAAATGAGGAATGGAAAAACGAGATAAAATACGATATCTAATATAGCTTTTTTATTTTGATTCATATAGTTCCTCCTTAAGTCATACATATATTTTATAATATAATTTCTGAAAATTATATAAGGTTTGTTGGAAAAAGAAAAAGTATATGATTAGTAGATTGAAAAAATTGCCCCTAGCGTAGTAAGTTTTTTTAGTATATAATAAAGGAAACGCTTTCATTTTTGATTTTGTTCACAAAATGGACGAAAAATCACATACTTACTATCGATATGTTATTTTATAATGAAACTAATTATATATACACGCATACAATATTGTGAAATAAATAACATAAATAAATTATATAAATGTAAACGTTATCAAAGAGAGAGGTGGAGACAATGAGTAAATTTTTCTTCAATCATAATCCAGCAACATTAGAGGATGGAAGGCTTGTTAAGTATGCTGAAATTATTTATGGAGAAGGTGGCCGTTCTGTATTAGAAAATTTAATGGTGAAGGCATCTATCAGATTGCGTGATCGTTATCCGAATAAATCTGACGCGCAGATCTCGAATCTAGTAAATCAAGGCATCCATGATATGTTTCAAAAATATGTGAATGAATAAGAAGTAAGAGTAGCTAATAGCTGCTCTTATTTTTTTTGTATAAGTATTGTGCCTCTAGCTGAAAATAAAGGTGTATTTTAAAGCATGAAAAAAGGAGGGGAAAAGATGAGTAATGGAATTGGACGCTCAAAAGAAAATCTTCCAACTGATGCAAATCATGTGAGCGCAAAGGATCGTGCATATCAGAAACGTATGGCAGAGAAAAAACAGCAAGAGCGCAATGGTGATAGAGGATAACTCAAAAGAAAGCTCCTTCTAAAGCAGAAGGAGCTTTTTAAGAGAGAAAATGATTAGCGGTAACATAAAAAAGACCACCGTTAATTATTTGCACTGTAATGCGTGGTTCGTACTGTTCTTGCAATGCTTGCTTTTCAATTTCATAGCTTTCAGGAAGTTCATCGTTATCTTCGTAAAATCGATTTAAAAGGTCGAGATCATGATTCCAACGCACTCTAGCTTCTTTTGCCCACGTATGGTCATCTTCTGCAATTATATTTTTTAAAGCGTCCTCTATACGTTGTAAACCGCTTTGAGGTTTAATGATAGGAGAGAGCGTAAAACAAAAGTCAGGTATTTTTGGTATAAGTTTAATGCTTGTTAATGTTTCATGAAAGTTTGCAATCATTGTTCCAGAGATGAGATGAATACCGATAGAGTGAAGGATGTCTTTTTTTCGATCACATTGGTAGGACACTTTTATATTTACACCGAGCCAAGGATGGAGTGGGGTATGTGTTGCCCCGTTATGTTTCACTTCCTCGTATAAGCGTATGTAAGAGCCTAATTCTTTCGTTGTCTGGAATATTTGATGTAGACGTGGTGAACCGTAGTGAATAAGCTCACCGTCATTTTCTTCATTTTCTGGATTTGTAATAAGAGTAAGGCGCATCGGATTCGGTACGCCTCCTGTTTTCTCAAGATAGTGCCAATAAAAAGGGCGGTTCATTAATAATTTATCCATTTCAATTGTTAACTGTACATCTAATAAGTGAGGAGAACGTTTTAAAATTTCACAGTTATTCGCCTCAAAAAATTTATATAAGTAATTATGAATTTCATTTTGCTGCATAGTCCTGCACCTCAGCTTCATTGCGCTTCGCAAAGTCGATAATAGATGTTAAATTTTCCATTTTGATTCGAATTTCTCCTTCGCTTTTTGACTGTGCGAAAATTTCTTGAATATGCGCATCGATATTTTTCATGTTGATTCTCGTTAAAATTTCATCGAGTTCGCCGATTACTCGTTCAAATAAATTAATTTTTTCATACAGTAGTTTTAAAATATGCTCTTCAACAGTATGTTTTGTTGCCAAGTTATAAATATGAACATCATTTTTTTGTCCAAGACGATGAATCCGCCCAATTCTTTGTTCGAGTCTCATTGGATTCCATGGCAAGTCATAATTAATCATATGGCTACAAAACTGTAAGTTAATTCCTTCACCGCCGGCTTCGGTTGCGATTAACACTTGAGCACGATTTTGGAAAAGTTCCTTCATCCAATCTTTTTTTCCACGTTTAAATCCACCGCGAAATGGAACAGAAGAAATACCATGTTGTTGTAAGAACCATTGCAAATACATTTGTGACGCTCGATATTCAGTGAAAATGATGACTTTATCGTTGATTTCTTTTATAATTTCCAAAGCTTTATTTGCTTTTGAGTTGAAAGGAATATGATTAATTTTATCCATAAGTACATCGATATGCGGATCTTTTATGTAATGTTCATTTTCTTTCTGTCTTTTTTCTACATGTTTTTTTAATGAATAGTACACAGCTTCACGACTACTACACGCTTCCCGCTTTAAAGTTAACGATGAAAAAGCGGATGTGAAGGCATCTTGTCCTCGCCAATTTTCAATTCCATTATACAAAGCTTGCTCTTCTTCATTAAATTCAACGAATATTGTTCGTACATGCCTCTTTGGCCAATCAATTCCAGTATTATGGCGTCTATTTCGGACCATTACTTTGTTGATGAGAGCTTTTAAATCTTCATCTGATTCAGCTGAACGATTTTTTGAAGCGTAATATTCTTCAAAATTAGATTGATTACCTAAATGCCCTGGTTTTAATAAAGAAACGAGGTTGAAGATTTCATCAATTTTATTTTGAACAGGAGTAGCGGTTAGTAATAAACAAAACTTCTTTTTTAATCGTTGTGCAAATTCATAGTTTTTTGTTTTATTATTTTTTAGTTTATGTGCTTCATCGATAATAATAAGGTCATATTCTAAGTTTAAAACGATATCGCGATGCGGCGAACGTTTTGCAGTATCGATTGATGAAACGATGACATCAGCTTGTTCCCAAGAATAACTTTTCTTTTGAGCGACCGCAGGAATAAAAAACTTTGTGTTTAGTTCATACGCCCACTGAGAAACGAGAGAAGCTGGAACGAGAATGAGTACCTTTTTGACAAGTCCCCGCACCATATATTCTTTTAAAATAAGACCAGCTTCGATTGTTTTTCCAAGTCCAACTTCATCTGCTAAAATCGCTTTACCATTCATTTGTTCAATAACATTTTGAGCGACTTCTAATTGATGCGGAAGTGGCGTGAAATGTGATAAGTGTTTTGGTGCTTGTAATCCATCAAAAGTAGGGACGAGTAATGATTTTTCAGTTTTATAAGCTAATTGATATAAATCCCAATTTGTCCAAGGGCCATCTTCATCAATTCTTTTTAAAAAATTATTTTGCCACGTTCGATCTACGGAAATATCGACATTCATTCAGACGCTCCCACCTTTTATAAACTAAAGTGATTATTAAAAAATCTTTATTATAAGCCTCTTAATAAGGCACTATCACAATTACTAAAAGTTAAAGAATAAGCAAGAATAAAGGGGTAAATCCCAAAAGTTGTATTTAATAAGATTAAGAATAAAAAATTCTAAATTATTTTTTATGCTAGAATATTGATGAAATATAGCGAATAATGTTAGGATAATGGTGTGAAATGTATGGAATCTTTCGTATTTTATCCAAGAAAGTAACTTTTTATTTACGCTTTCATAAAAAAATATGATGAGATCCCGTATATCCTATCTTTTCAGAATGAAAATGTTTAGATATGGGAAACAACTTTTATTGATTTGTCAGAGCATAAGGGGGAAAGAGCATGATTACATTACAACGTACACCGTTATTTGATGTATACGCGAAGTATGGTGGAAAAACAATCGACTTTGGTGGTTGGGAATTACCAGTTCAATTTTCAAGCATTAAAGAAGAACATGAAGCTGTACGTACAGCGGCAGGTTTGTTCGATGTGTCTCATATGGGAGAAGTTGAGGTAAAAGGTGTAGATAGTTTAGCATTTTTACAACGTGTTGTTACAAATGACGTATCTACCTTAAAGGTAGGGGGCGCACAATATACAGCTATGTGCTACGAAAATGGTGGTACAGTAGATGATTTATTAATCTACAAACGTGGTGAAGAAGACTATTTATTAGTAATCAATGCATCAAATATCGAGAAAGATTACGAATGGTTAGCAAGTCATGTAATTGGCGATGCGACAGTAGTCAATGTTTCTAGTGAAGTTGCACAGCTTGCAATTCAAGGACCAAAAGCAGAAGGCATTTTACAAAAAGTTGTGTCAGAAGATTTGAAAGAAATTAAGTTCTTTAAATTTAAAAACGATATTCTTGTAGATGGAATTCCTGCACTTGTATCTCGTACTGGTTACACAGGTGAAGATGGATTTGAAATTTACTGTAAGAGTGAAGATGCTGCAAAACTTTGGGAGAAACTTCTTGAAGTGGGAGCAGAAGAAGGCTTAAAAGCATGTGGTTTAGGTGCTCGTGATACACTTCGCTTCGAAGCAACATTACCACTTTATGGTCAAGAATTATCAAAAGATATTACACCGATTGAAGCTGGAATTGGCTTTGCGGTAAAACCAAATAAAGAAGCAGACTTCTTTGGAAAAGAAACGTTAAAAGAGCAAAAAGAAAACGGTGCATCTCGTAAATTAGTCGGCATCGAAGTAATCGAACGTGGTATTCCTCGTACGCATTACCCTGTATTTGTAGGAGAAGAAAAAATCGGGGAAGTAACGAGTGGTACACAATCTCCAACGTTAAAGAAAAGCATTGGTTTAGCACTAATTGATGTAAAATACGCAGCAGTTGATACAGAAGTAGAAATTGAAATTCGTAATAAACGCGTCAAAGCAGTAGTTGTTCCAACACCATTTTATAAACGTTCAAAGTAACGGGGAGAGGGGTAGATTTCATGTTGCATCGTTATCTTCCAATGACAGAAGAAGACAAAAAAGAAATGTTACAAACAATCGGCGTTCAAACGATTGATGAGTTATTCTCTGATATTCCAGAGAGTGTTCGTTTTAAAGGGGATTTAAAAATTAAAGAAGCAAAATCAGAGCCAGAGCTTTTAAAAGAGTTATCTCAAATGGCTAGTAAAAATGCTAATTTAAAAGAATACGCTTCTTTCTTAGGAGCAGGCGTATACGATCATTACGCTCCAGTAATTGTTGATCATGTTATTTCTCGTTCAGAGTTTTATACAGCTTACACACCATATCAACCAGAAATTTCACAAGGGGAATTACAAGCGATTTTTGAATTCCAAACAATGATTTGTGAATTAACAGGAATGGATGTAGCAAACTCTTCTATGTATGACGGGGGTACAGCTTTAGCTGAAGCGGCAATGTTAGCAGCTGGCCATACTCGTAAAAAGAAAATTCTTGTATCAGCGGCAGTTCATCCAGAATCAAGAGCAGTACTTGAAACATATGCAAAAGGTCAACATCTTGAAGTTGTTGAAATTAATCATAAAGATGGTGTAACAGATTTAGATGTATTACAAAGCGAAGTAGACGATACAGTTGCTTGTGTAATCGTTCAATATCCAAACTTCTTCGGACAAGTTGAAAAGTTAGCTGATATCGAAAAAATCGTTCATCAACAAAAATCATTATTTATTGTTTCTTCAAATCCATTATCATTAGGCGCATTAACACCACCAGGAAAATTTGGTGCTGATATTGTAATCGGTGATGCACAACCATTTGGTATCCCAACGCAGTTTGGTGGACCGCACTGTGGTTACTTTGCAACAACGAAAGCATTTATGCGTAAAATTCCAGGACGTCTTGTTGGACAAACTGTAGATTCAGATGGTAAACGTGGGTTTGTATTAACGTTACAAGCTCGTGAACAGCATATTCGCCGTGATAAAGCGACGTCTAACATTTGTTCAAACCAAGCGTTAAATGCATTAGCAGCATCAGTTGCAATGACGGCTCTTGGTAAACAAGGTGTGAAAGAAATGGCACGTCAAAACATTTCTAAAGCACAATATGCAAAACGTCAATTTGAGGCGAAAGGCTTCACAGTTACATTTGCTGGACCATTCTTCAATGAGTTCGTTGTAGATTGCAAACGCCCAGTAAAAGAAGTAAACGATGTATTACTACAAAAGAATATTATCGGTGGTTACGACCTAGGCCGTGATTATAAAGAGTATGAAAATCATATGCTTTTAGCAGTAACTGAGCTTCGTACAAAAGAGGAAATTGACACACTTGTAAACGAAATGGGGGCTATCCAATGAAGAACCAAGACCAAGCACTTATCTTTGAAGTGAGTAAAGAAGGACGCGTAGGATATAGCTTACCCAAAATGGATGTAGAAGAAGTGAAACTAGAAGATGTGTTTGAGAGCGATTATATTCGCGTTGAAGATGCAGAGCTTCCAGAAGTATCTGAACTTGATATTATGCGTCATTACACAGCGCTTTCAAACCGTAACCACGGCGTAGATTCTGGATTCTATCCACTTGGATCTTGTACGATGAAATATAATCCGAAAATTAATGAAAATGTAGCTCGTTTTGCAGGCTTTGCAAATATTCATCCACTTCAAGATGAAAAAACAGTGCAAGGTGCAATGGAATTAATGTACGACTTACAAGAACATTTAATTGAAATTACAGGTATGGATACTGTTACATTACAACCAGCAGCGGGTGCGCACGGAGAATGGACAGGTTTAATGTTAATTCGTGCATATCATGAAGCAAATGGTGACTTTAACCGTACGAAAGTAATTGTTCCTGACTCTGCTCACGGAACGAATCCAGCGTCTGCAACAGTAGCTGGTTTTGAAACAATTACAGTAAAATCAAATGAACATGGCCTTGTGGATTTAGAAGACTTAAAACGTGTTGTAAACGAAGAAACAGCAGCACTTATGTTAACAAATCCAAATACATTAGGTCTATTCGAAGAAAATATTTTAGAAATGGCAGAAATCGTCCATAACGCAGGCGGTAAATTATACTATGATGGTGCAAACTTAAATGCAGTATTAAGCCAAGCGCGCCCAGGAGATATGGGATTTGACGTTGTGCATTTAAACCTTCATAAAACATTTACAGGTCCTCACGGCGGCGGCGGCCCAGGTTCTGGTCCAGTAGGTGTGAAAGCTGATTTAATTCCGTACTTACCAAAACCAATTTTAGAGAAAACAGAAAATGGTTATCACTTCAACTACGATCGTCCAGAAGCAATTGGGCGTGTGAAACCATTCTATGGTAACTTCGGAATTAACGTTCGTGCATACACATACATTCGTTCTATGGGTCCAGATGGATTACGTGCAGTAACTGAGTATGCTGTATTAAATGCAAACTATATGATGAGAAGATTAGCTCCGTTCTATGATCTTCCGTTCGATAGACATTGTAAGCATGAATTTGTATTATCAGGTCGTCGTCAAAAGAAACTTGGTGTACGTACATTAGATATTGCAAAACGTCTGCTTGATTTCGGGTACCACCCACCAACAATTTACTTCCCATTAAATGTGGAAGAATGTATTATGATTGAGCCAACAGAAACAGAATCAAAAGAAACATTAGACGGTTTCATTGATAAGATGATTCAAATTGCTAAAGAAGTAGAAGAAAATCCAGAAGTTGTACAAGAAGCACCGCATACTACAGTCATTAAACGTTTAGACGAAACAATGGCTGCACGTAAACCTGTTTTACGTTATGAAAAGCTAGCTCCTGTACAAGTTTGATGGGAATGAAAAGAACTCGCTATATGCGGGTTCTTTTTTTGTTTGGAGAATTTGTGCAGAAATAGTGAAAAAATGTTAAAAATTTATATTTTTTGTTTCATATTGCTGTAAAGAAGCAGTTTCATAGGTGATTTTGTTGAAAAAGTCGGTTTGATAAAAGTATTTATTTTTGTTAGAATTTTATTGAAATTAAGAAGATGTGATGAGGCAAAAATTACTCATTTTTATGTATATGTGAAAAAACGAGCAAGTTTGGGGGTGAAAGTGTGGGATATCGGTGTTATAGAATGGTATACCATTTAGAAAATGGAGAAACAATTAAAGATATAAAAGAATTTTGTTACCGAGACCAAGGGAAAGTGCTAGAAAGAGTCGCGCATCGTGTAATGGACAATAGAGAAGTGACAGCAATTGATAAACAGGGAACGATCATTTCAATAGCGTGTGAGGACATTGTAAAGGTAGAACTTGATTACATAACAGAAAGTTAACCTTGAGTCATATCGAATTATTCGATACAATATACTGTTGAATGGTGAAGTGAGAAGAGAGGAGTTTATCATGGGTAGTACAAGACACTTTTATATGTTTATCTTAGCGTTTGTTCTTGTTGTGGCATTAACGATTTATTTAATCGTTGATAGCAGCTGGTACAACACAGTTCATCCGGCATTCCTTCTGTTTATGTATGTAGGAATTGCGGTAGTTAGTTTCGGAATGAGAGACGAGATGTTAGATCGCTTTGAAAAGTGATACATATACGAAAGACCAACAGGAAAATGTTGGTCTTTTTTTCTTGCCAAAAATTTAAGAAGGCACCTTCTTCAATAACGACAATACGAGAGCAAAAGTTTATAAAAAGAAACGCTATTCGGTACATCTTTCGGAGTATGTAATATAAAGCTGAAAACGATAACGAGAATAAGAAAGAGGAAAAATAAAAATAAGATTTGCTTATGTATAGAATTTTGCATATTATTCACTCCTTTTTTTAGGTAGTATGTCCAAAAGAAAGAAGGATATGAAAAGGATTAGAAGGGTGCGCGTTGAGAAAACGAAAATGGTTATATGGAATAGGGATATTATTTTTTCATTTGGTCTTGTGTTATCAAATTTTTACTCAGGTATACTATGCCATTTCCTAATTTGTATAAAGGGATTGGTATGAGTGTTGTCATAGTTGGTCTGCTTTGTCTGATTGTATCAAATTTCTATAGAAAATCTGAATGAATATAAAAAAGGACAGTTACTCTTTTTCAGAGTAACTGTCCTTTTTATATACTTTGTTCCATAGCTTGGCGATACTCCATATAATTACGATTATAATGGAAGCGATAATTGACCAAGCGATAGATGCAATTTCAAGTGCCATGTTAGGAAGGAACGTAAGAATGGATAGTACCTTATGAAACAACCATTCTATTATATGAAAACTTACTTGCAATAGAATGATGATCCCGAGTGTGATCCATGTTAAGATTTGTTTTCCTTTTTCTTTCCGCATGACATTCACCTCACGTTAGCTTAATAGTTTTAAGCCAACAGCGCCACATAGAATGCAGCTTAAGAAGGCAAGGCGGCGCCAATCCGCTGATTCGCGGAAAATAAGAATACCTAGAAGTGCACTTCCTGCAGTGCCGATTCCAGTCCAAATCGCGTAAGCAGTTCCCATTGGTAATGTGTCCATCGCAAGGGATAAGAAGAAGAAGCTTACGCCGAAGTTAGCGATTAAAATAATTTTTGGTGCCCAGCCTTTCTTTTCAGTGGCTACTTTCATAAAGAGTACACCAATAATTTCACAAATACCAGCTAGAATTAAAAATACCCAAGCCATTTTATGCAGCCTCCTTCGCTTCTTTTTCTTCTGTTACTCGTTTTAAACCAATTACGCCGAAGAAGATTAAACCGATTAATAATATTTTTACAATAGAGAATGGCTCTCCGAAAACGAAAATCTCTGTAAGAACGATTCCGCCAGCTCCAATTCCAGTAAAGACGGCGTACACAGTACCAACAGGTAAATCTTTATAAGCTCTAAATAATAAGACGAAACTTATTGTAATTAATAGAGCGACACCTATCCATTCAAGTGGTGTTTCTGCGTGTTTTAATCCAATTACCCAAAAGATTTCAATAATACCAGCTAAGATTACATAAATCCATGCCATATGTCATTTCTCCTTCCTACCAGTCGTTAGGTAAAGGGCTTAAAAACGACGCATTGCAAAGGAGCAATCCGTCAGTTTGAAAGTCCGCGCCAAAATACTTTCCAAGAAGCGTCTAAACGTGTCTCAAAACGATTTAAACCTGCGTATAGTAGTTCAACCATAAGACCGTCAAGTAAGCATAGAAAAGCTTCTAAGGCATCTTTTACTTCAATGTTATGCAGCTCATCTTGTTCGCTTGCTCTTTTAAATACAGGGAATAAAAGTTTTCCGACGTTTTCAATGTGTACATTTGCTTTATTAATAATTTGTTCGCGAAATGCATCAGGCGGAAAATAAGAAGTTCGTAACCAAAACATTGATTCTTCACTTTCACCAAATCGTTTTGCGTAGCCTTTTAATAATTTTAAGAGCAATTCTTCAGTGGACGAATTTGAAAAGTTTTTGATATCGTCTGTGAAGCTCTGTAAATCTTTCTGAAGAGCAGCCTCTAAACATATAAAGTACAGTTCTTCTTTTCCTTTAAAGTGTGCGTAAATCGATGGTTTTTTAATCCCGACTTCTTGAGCAATATTTGCTAATGAAGTTCCTTCGTAGCCGTAGCGTGCGAAATGAGAAAGTGCTACAGCTTTAATGCGGTTTGCTGTCATCTTCATCCCCTACCTACCGTTCGTTAGGTTAATTATATGAGATGAAAAATACAAAGTCAATAGGTGAAGAGCTGAAAAAGAGCGCTATAGTTAACGCTCCTGTTCAGACTGTTTTCCGTTCGATTAAATGGAATGGAAGTTCTTCTGAGTTCCCGGTAATTTGTTCGTCTTGCATCTGTTTATGGAATAAGGTAAAAGCACGCGATCCCATAGTAAGACCAGGGTGTTCAATAGTCGAAATTTCTAAAGCCTTTGAAATTTCATGGTTATCGAATCCTAAAATAGCGAGATCTTCGGGGACGCGAATACCATGTTTTCTAGCCTCTGTTAATAAACCAGCCGCAACTTGATCATTTGCGGTGAAAATAGCGGTTGGACGGTCTTTCATATTTAAAATACGATGGAGTACTTGTGCGCCGTCTTGCATTGTATAGCATTGATGGAAAATCCAATCAGGGTGTACCGTGATACCTTCGTTACGAAGTGTATCAGCAAACGCCTTTTCACGCTCCATAGAATTTACACTTGTTTTTCTTGCTAAACAGATCCCGATTTTTTTATGACCTTTGCTTAGTAAATATGTAGTGCCGAGACGGAAGCCTTCATAATGATCTACATAGACAGATGAAATGAGGGGATGGTTCATTTTTTCACATGAAATAATAGGGGCAAATTTTGCGAAAGGTTCAATTTGTTCCCAAGAACTCGTTCGAGAGCAAATAATCATCCCGTCGAATTGTTTCATTTTCATCATTTCAAGGACACGAATTTCTTCAATGCTATCGTAATTTGTTTGACATAAATTAATATGATATCCAGCTAATAATGCTTCGTTTCCGATTCCTTCAATAATCGTGCTAAAATACGGAAGGTTAATAAAGGGGAGCATAACGCCAATTGTATATGTTTTACCTCGTATTAAATGAACAGCATTTATATTTTTTGCATAGTTTAATTCTTCAACAGCATCTAGAACACGCTTACGCTTTTCTTCTTTTACGTAAGGGTGATTATTCAGGACGCGAGAAACAGTTGAAATAGATACACCAGCAGTTTTTGCAATTTGTTTTATATTGGCCATATGTATCACCTCTTTTACTTATTATAAAGGGAAAATAATAAGAAGGAAAAAATCTTGACCTGAAAAGCTTTTCACAAACTATGTTATTAATAAGGCTTCTTTTTATTCGCGTAACCTTTTCACTTGGGCGTAAGAATGATGGGGGTCTTTTTTGCGTCTATAAAAAGTTTTGTCAAAATGTGTGAGAATAACGTGGAAAGTATTCAAAGGAGGAGTTTGATAACGAAGCGAATATGAAGAGCATATAAAGTGAAACTTTAATCAGTGGGGATTTTGTCCATCCGCCTCTGATTATTAGCCTTCACCAATCGAGCATTTACGGGCAGTTAATCTCCCACTTAACTCTCTCCCATTCGCAGAATTTTGAGGTGGGGGTCTTACTGCCCGGCAAATAGCGGGATAAACGCTTCATTCGTTAGGAGAGCGGTATGAAAGGGCGGAAACAAATTGAAAAAAAGAATCATTTGTTTCGTGTTTTCTAGTGTAGTGCTTAGTTCGTGTTCGTTTCAGCAAACGATGCAAGAAGAAAAAAACTTTGTGGGAACAACAGGCGGGGCTATGGATCGTGTTACGGATCCTATTCCGCTAAAGGAGCTCCCAAAATATTTTCCAGTGAAGTTTAAAGTTCCGACGTTTTTACCGTACGATATTACGAGTGATGTGAAGGGGGAAGTAAGGACGATTGGAAAAAAGAACGTTGTCTTAACGATTAAATATAAGCAGCAGGAGCAAGTTAGGCATGAGTATATTGAGTTAAATATTGCGAATTTCTCTTATAGTTTTCCATATTTTGTGGAAGAGAAGCAATTTCAAGAGCAAATGAAATTGAATAATGGCGCATCCGCTTATTTTAAAAATAAGGATGACTTTGAACGAGGAGACGAGTTTGCTACGCTTATATGGAAAGAGAAGGGAATTGAATATCAGCTACTGTATCGTAATGTAGAAGAGAATGATACAGATGTAATTAAGCAAAATTTATTATACATTGCGAACAAAATGGAATGAAAAAACTAGCCGAATTATACAGCTAGTTTTTGTATGTTATTTCTTTTTAATTTTGCCTGTCCAAGATTTAAATCCACCTTTTAATTGGTAGAAATCTTTGTAGCCTTGCTTTTTTAAGTATTGAGCTGCACGACCTGTACGGAATCCGCTTTGGCAGTATAAGTAAACAGGTTGATCTTGACGCAGTTCTTTATGACGAAGGCGAATTTGTGATAACGGGATGTTACGTGCACCTAAAATGTGCCCTGCGTTATATTCGTCTGCTTCGCGAATATCGATAAGCTGTGCTTTACGGTAGCCAGCGCGAAATTCTTCTTCTGTAAGAGTTTTAATTAATTTTTTCTGATAGAAATACATCCATACAGTGTAGCCGATGAATGCTGCAATTGCGGCTAGTATAATAATCAAGTTTGTTGACACGATTCTATCGCTCCCTTTTTTCTTATCCTACTTTCAATATTATAATGCCCATATGTATTTATGCAACAGATTCATTTGTATATACGAAGAAATTTCGTATTCTTTCACAAATTTTGTCGAATTTGGTAGACTAGAGAATGTGAAAAATAATTGGTTATATGAGGTGCAGGATGGGAAAAGAAAAATGGTGTTATATTAACTCGGGTCAATGTTCACCGGCATTTAATATGGCGTTAGATGAATGTTTATTAAATTGGCAAAGTGAAAAGAAAATGCCACCAACAATTCGTTTTTATGAATGGGAAGTACCAACATTAACAGTCGGGTATTTCCAGCGTGTTGAAAAAGATATCAATATGGATGTAGTTAACGAAAAGAAATATGGATTCGTTCGTCGTCAAACAGGCGGCAGGGGTGTACTACATGACAAAGAATTAACGTACAGTGTTATTGTGTCTGAAGATCATCCGAATATGCCAAAGACAGTTATAGAGGCGTACCGCGTTATTTCGCAAGGCTTATTAGACGGTTTTAAGGCATTAGGATTAGAAGCATATTATGCGGTTCCAAAAACAGAAGCGGATCGTGAAAATTTGAAGAATCCACGTTCAGGCGTATGCTTTGATGCACCATCTTGGTATGAAATTGTAGTGGAAGGAAGAAAAATCGCAGGTAGTGCTCAAACACGTCAAAAAGGTGTTATTTTACAGCACGGATCGATTCCATTAGAAATAGATTTAGACGAATTATACGACCTATTTTTATTCCCGAACGAACGTGTAAAAGAGCGCATGAAAAACATGTTTTCTTCTAAAGCGGTAGCGATTAATGAATTAACAGACCGTACATTTACGATTGAACAGTTAATTAAAGCGTTTGAAGTTGGATTTGAAAAAGGGTTAGATATAGAGCTTGTTCCGTATGAATTAACAGAAGAACAGTTACATGAAGTTCAAACGGTAGCGAAAGAAAAGTATGAAAGTGATGAATGGAATTATAAAAAATAAGGAGATGGCAATTGCCATCTCCTTATTTTGTTATAGTAAATTAAGTACTTTTTCTACTTTGATTCCTTTATCTTGTAAAGAACGAAGGCGGTTTACAACGTCCATAATTTCTTTGTCGAATGTAACGCTAATACCTTGGCTTTGTAGCTCTTCTTTTAATCCTTCAATAGAATCATCTATGTCGATGCCAAGCTCGTAATCTTGACAAACTTCAATTGTCTTTTTCACAAGTTTAACATAATTTTCTTGTAGTTTTGTATTTGTTTCAGTCAAAGCAGGTTGTTTCGGTTTTGTAGGAGTAACCGGTGTTGTCTCTTGCTTTGTAACTGGAGTAGGTACTGTTTTTTTCACAGGTGCTGGAGTAGATATTTCTATAGCTGCTTCTACACTTACTGGCTTCGGTGTTTGTACCGGAGTAGGCTTAGGCGCTACAGGTGTTTCTACACGCGTAACAGGCTTTGGAGCAGGTGTAACTGCTTTTGGAGCTTCTACAACTACTTCTTTTTTCGGCGTGGCTTCTACAACTGTTTCTTCTTGCTCAGCAGCTTCTTTATTTTCTTTGCTCCACATAACGCGTTCAATTTCTAGAGAAACATTGTTTTTGTTCATCGCTGTTAATGTAACTTTACCAACCTCAGCGTTCCCAGTGAAATCAACAATTTTATAAATAACACTCTTGTTCCAATCCACGTTTCCGCTCAAAAATAATTCTTCGTTACATTTCGGCGTTAAGCCCTCGATTTTAATTTCTGCGTTTACACCGTTTTCACTATATACCATAATTAGCGAAGCATTTACATCTTCGTCTGCTAACATTAGTTCACGTACCATTTTGCCGGTGCGTACTTGCGTTTTCTTCTTAACTGACATCAAATTTCTCCTCTCAAAAATTCAGTAATATAAAAAAATCGTATAACGAAAAATAATTGCTCACGAAGATTTATGATACCGATAATAAAAGCATCACGTCAACAATTAACTTTAATTATTTTGCATTTTTCTTATTTTCTTTATGAAATTTTTCAATTTGTAAAATTAGACAGAAGAAAAACAGCCTTTTGACAGGCTGTTAAAACGTGGAAAACTTTAATGTGCGTTAATTTCTCTTTGTTTCCCATACTAACGAGAGGAGGGAAGCATATGAAACCATTTATGCCAAAACTCGTTTACTTTGAACCGAAGGCACTCGAATATCCGCTTGGGTTTATTGTTGCACCAATTTATATGCATGAAGGCTGGGAAGAAGAATACCGCGAATTATTTGAGCGACTGTACAATGTGTTGAAAGATATGACGATACCGGATTTAACATTTGAATTAATTCAGCACCGCTTTACAAAACCAGCAAAAAAAGGTCATTCAAGAGCGTTATCCGAATACGAATCTTGAAATGGATGAAGAAAAACGAAAATACAAATGGGGACGATATGGCATTGGAAAATATGTATACAAAAAAGATGATGCGGCAGTATTGGAAGAAACAATTCGAGTATATATTCATCACTTTTTTTCTAATGCAGAAATTTAATATTTTACATGAAAGGAACTTGTATTTGAATGCGGGTTCTTTTCTCTTTTGTAGATTTGGGCTCGTTTTCACCTTGTCACGTTATTCTTTCTGGTGTATCATTTTATTGATTGCTTCGTACGGAATAAGCAAAATGAAATTGGATGGAGGAAACCGATGCCTACCCCTAGTATGGAAGATTATATTGAACAAATTTATTTGTTGATTGATGAAAAGGGTTATGCCCGCGTATCTGATATTGCTGAAGCGCTTAGTGTACATCCATCCTCTGTAACGAAAATGGTGCAAAAATTAGACAAAGATGAATATCTAATTTATGAAAAATATAGAGGGCTTGTATTAACATCAAAAGGTAAAAAGATCGGAGAACGTCTCGTATATCGTCATGACTTGCTAGAGCAATTTATGCGTATTATCGGTGTGGATGAAAGTAAGATTTACAATGATGTAGAAGGAATTGAACATCATTTAAGTTGGGAAGCAATTGACCGCATTGGTGATTTAGTACAATACTTTGAACAAGATGAAGTTCGAGTAGACACACTTCGTGGTGTTCAAAAAGCAAATGAAGAGAAAAGTAATTAAGGGGGACGTATGGCGTTTCCTTTTTTATTTCTATCGAAAAGGACGGGAGAATTATGAAAGCAATTATTTTTGATTTTGATGGATTAATTGTGGACACAGAAACAATATGGTTTCACTCTTTCAGAGATGCTGTTCGTGAGTACGGTGGAGAGTTACCTTTAGAGGAATTTGCAAAATGTATTGGAACGACAGATGATGTGCTTTATGCATATTTGAAAGAGCAGTTAAAAGAGAAGTTTAATAAGCGAGCATTAAAAGAAAAAGTGACTACTTTACATAAAGAGAAAATGAAAATACCAAAAGCGCGCGATGGGGTAAAAGAATATTTAGAAGAAGCGAAGGAAATGGGATTGAAAATCGCATTAGCTTCTAGTTCATCTAGAGAATGGGTTATGCGTTTTTTAGAAGAGCTACAGATTCGAGGTTATTTTGAAGTAATTAAAACGAGAGAAGATGTTGAGAAGGTAAAACCAGATCCAGCGCTTTATCGAATTGCGATAGAAGATTTAGGCATTGAACCGTCTGAAGTTGCTGTGTTTGAAGATTCGTTAAATGGATTGAAAGCAGCGATTGCAGCAGGGTTAAAATGCGTCGTTGTGCCTAATGATGTGACAAGAAATTTACAATTTGAAAACCATCACCTTCGTATCGAAAGCATGAAAGAAAAAAGTTTGAAAGAGGTACTTCAACATATAAAGTGAAAATTTGATTAGTCGGGGCTTTTCTCATCCATATTAAAAAACAAAAAGAAAGACCGTATTTCCTAAAAGGAAGCACGGTCTTTCTTTTTGTTTTTCTTACCTTCAATGACAGTTAAATGAGATTGTTTTCTCTTTCGTTTTAAAGTGGAAGAATTCCCTTTTTTACTCTTGTCATTAGAAGCATTTGACTTAAAGAAAGAATTGCTTAGGGGTGCTACATTTTGTTTCCCATGTTTGCGGTTCGATTGTTTTGCAGCGCGTTTATATGAGCTTTGCGAATTTGCAGAACCACTGGAATTTGTAAACATCTTGTATAGCAAGTAAAAGATACCGACAACAAGTAACATGTACCCGATATTTCTTAATACACCCATTGGATTTGTAATTACAGATGAAACAAGGCCGAATATTGCTAATCCGATAATAAGCACAAATATAGCGAAAGTAAACGAACGACCATTCATAAGGAACACCTCCTAAAAACATATATTAAAATTAGTATATTAACGATGAGGAGAGGAGTTGAACACCATTTTAAAATAATTATTGCTTGTTTTCTAAACGTAATAATTCTTCAAAAGATGCAATGGCTACTTCCATTTGATCATCTGTTGGTTCTTTCGTTGTTAATAGTTGCAGCCATAATCCAGGATATCCAAGTACGCGTAATACAGGAATATCTCGTAATCGATTCGTAAATTGCAATACTTCAAACGAAATACCAAGTACGACTGGAATTAATAAAATTCGGTTGATAACTCGTGCCCAAAGTGGATCTGTAGGAACGAGGAAATAAACAAACATTCCAATAATGACTGTAAATATAATAAAGCTACTACCACAGCGATAATGGAGGCGAGTTTGTTTTTGAACATTTTCTACAGTCAGTGAAAGATTATTTTCATAAGCATTGATTACTTTATGCTCTGCACCATGGTACTGAAATACCCGCTTAATAAGTGGAGTTAAAGAAATAAAGTATATATAGCTCAATAATAGCATGAGCTTAATGACACTTTCGACAATGATTTGCCCTGTATGAGATGGGAAAATCGGTCTCGTTAATTCAGCTAATAGTGCAGGAACTGCTGTGAAAATGACTTTACCGAATATGAACGATAAAACGCCAACTGCCGCAACCCCTAATACCATCGTTAATTTTGATTGATCTTCTTTTTTATTCGCAAGTTCTTCATCTTCTTCTGGGTGGACATCAAATCGTTCTGAAGCAAAGTTTAAATGTTTTGCTCCATTCGCGCTTGCATCCACAATAGCGGCAATTCCTCGTAAAATGGGAATCTTCTTTAGGATAGATAATGCTTTATTACGAACGCGTGGTAATCGATAAAATTCAATCGATTTATCTTTACGACGAACCGCTGTAACAGTATATTCTCTACCGCCAAACATAACTCCTTCTATGACTGCTTGCCCGCCATATATTTGCTTTGACTCTTCTGCCATGTTAACACCAACCTGTATTTGTTTCTCTCTTATGTAGAAAAAGAGGCAATTGTCATACTGGGTTCTGTCATCTTGAAATAAGACAATCACCGAGTTTCCTTTATTTTATCGACAAATACAAGTGGATGACAAGGAAAAATGTTACGAGAGTCGGACATTTCTTATTCTTTTTATAGACAAATTTCGCAGTATTTAAACATGCTTCAAAATAGTTTCGGGCATACTATTGAGCGGAGGTGTCAATGTGAATCAAGAACAATTAGGATCAAGGAATTTTGTACAGATTGGTTTGTTTGGTGGAATCTTTTGGGGAGGGATATGGTATTTCCTTCATATATTTTCATTCACGGAAGCGGGACCAAATTATTTCCTTTTACCATTTGCATTTGGAAGTTGGAAAGAAGGGGTATGGGGCAATATGTCAGGGATTGTTTGTATGGGACTTCTTTCGATTTTAATTGCCTTTTTGTATAAAGCATTTTTTGCAAAGTTTGAAGGGGTTGTTTCAGGGGTGATTTATGGTCTGTTTTGGTGGGCATTACTATTTTTCGGGATGGGGTTAATAGCGCCTACTATTAAAAGTGCGCTCAATTTGCCGAAAGAAACGATTGTGACGACAATATGTATTTTTATATTGTATGGTGTGTTTATTGCATATTCCGTTTCGTACGCAGTGAATAGTAATAAAGCTGAGCAAGAAGGGGACGAGAAGACAAACTATTCAAATAAGTAATTCGTGTGGTAAAATGTCGTATAGACATTCTTTAATATTAAGGAGTTTTAAGAAAATGAAAAAGTTACTCCTCGTAAACGGTCCAAACCTAAATCGCCTTGGTGTCAGAGAGGTAAATGTATACGGAAAAGGAACGTTAGCGACGCTTGAAACAGATATGAAACAAGAAGCAGAGAAAATGGGAGTGGAGTTAGAATGTTTCCAATCGAATCATGAAGGAGCTATTATTGATATTATTCATGAGGCTGATGACATATATGAAGGAATCATTCTAAATCCAGGTGCATTTACGCATTATAGCTACGCGATTCGGGATGCTATCGCAAGTGTTTCGATCCCTGTTATTGAAGTACATATTTCTAACATTCACAAGCGTGAGGCGTTTCGTCATGAATCTGTGACAGCGGCTGTTTGTGCGGGACAAATTGTTGGATTTGGTTTTTATGGCTATAAGCTAGCGTTATTTGCATTAATGGAGAAATTGAGGGAGGCATAAAGTAATGGAGAAGATCGAGAGATTAAGAAGTGCGTTTGATGAGGCTGGTATTGACGGTATTTTGTTAACAAATGAACATAGTCGTAGATATATGGCTAACTTCACAGGAACAGCTGGTGTTGTACTAATTTCAAAAGAGCGTGCGCTATTTATTACTGATTTCCGTTATGTAGAGCAAGCTAGTAAGCAAGCGGTTGGATATGAAATTGTACAGCATGCAGGATTAATTCTTGATGAAGTGGCGAAACAAGTAAAAGAACTTGGAATTCAAAAGTTAGGATTTGAGCAAGATACTCTTACATATAGCTCTTACGTAACCCATAATGAAGCGATTGAAGCTGAATTTATCCCAACTTCTGGGCTTGTAGAAAAGTTACGCTTGATAAAGACTGATTCAGAGATTAAGATATTAAAGGAAGCTGCACAGATTGCAGATGCTGCCTTTGAGCATATTCTATCATTCATTCGCCCGGGAGTATCTGAAATTGAAGTGTCAAATGAACTTGAATTTTTCATGAGAAAACAAGGAGCAACATCTTCTTCGTTTGATATTATCGTTGCTTCAGGTCTTCGTTCGGCATTACCGCACGGCGTGGCATCTGAAAAAGTGATAGAAACAGGAGATTTCGTTACATTAGACTTCGGCGCTTATTACAAAGGATATTGCTCTGATATTACTCGTACGATTGCAGTCGGTGAACCATCTGATAAATTAAAAGAAATTTATAATATCGTTTTAGAAGCACAACTACGTGGTGTGAACGGTATTAAAGCTGGTTTAACAGGCCGTGAAGCTGATGCATTAACGCGTGATTACATAACGGAAAAAGGATACGGTGAATACTTCGGGCACTCTACTGGTCATGGAATCGGTCTTGAAATCCATGAAGCACCAGGTTTAGCGTTCCGTTCTGATACAGTACTTGAACCAGGTATGGCTGTAACAGTAGAACCAGGTATTTATATTCCGGGTATTGGCGGCGTACGTATTGAAGATGATATCATTGTAACAAGTGAAGGTAATGAAGTAATTACGAAATCACCAAAAGAACTTATTATTTTGTAATACACAGGAGGATTTTTTTACATGATTTCAGTAAACGATTTTCGTACAGGTTTAACAATTTCAGTGGATAATGCCCTTTGGCAAGTACTTGATTTCCAACACGTAAAGCCAGGTAAAGGTGCTGCTTTCGTTCGTTCAAAACTACGTAACATTCGCACAGGATCTGTTCAAGAGAAAACATTCCGTGCAGGTGAGAAAGTAGAAAAAGCACATATCGAAAACCGTCGTATGCAATACTTATACGCGAGCGGTGAGGCTCACGTATTTATGGATAACGGAACTTATGAGCAAATCGAACTTGGTGAAAACCAAATCGAGCGCGAGCTTAAATTCCTAAAAGAAAACATGGAAGTAGCAATTATGACATACCAGGACGAAGTACTTGGTGTTGAACTTCCGAACACAGTTGAATTAAAAGTGTCAGAAACAGAGCCTGGTATTAAAGGTGACACAGCTTCTAACGTAACAAAACCAGCTACATTAGAAACTGGTCTTGTTGTACAAGTACCAATCTTCATTAACGAAGGCGAAATGCTTATCATCAACACTGGTGAAGGTAAATACGTATCTCGTGCATAGTAGAAAAGCACTCGTGATTATCACGAGTGCTTTTTTTATAAGAAATAGGGCAGGTAGTAAATCGCGGTTATAACAAAACTAACTAAGACAAGTGAAAGAGTCCCCATAATATATGGAGTCAAAACAATTTGAAATGGTTTTATTTCACCAGTCTCAACGCCAGTTAATGTCTTACTTACTGCGTGATCCATAATGTTGTTTCTATGATTACTCATAATAATGAACCATGTGATGGCAAATATGGCTAAACTGCCAAGGAAAAAGGTCTCCATAAATGACCAACTGACTATTTTTGAAAAAAGATAAATAAGGGCTAATTCTACTACAATTGTTAAACTAATTTTCAATGCTTTCATATTTTTCCCCCTCATTTTGAACTTCCAACCAATTTAAAAAATTCTCGCGGGATACAACATGCAGTATGCAAGATGATTTTATGTCCTTTTCTAAAGCAGTATGTTCATCAGGAAAGCTATCTTCCACATGCAATGAAATATAAGGTAGTTTCTCTTGTGCTTTTAAAGAACGAATGTTAGTTGTTTTAGCACCAGCGAATACGTATGTAAGTTGCAAGTCTAAAAAGGCGATTTTAAAGATTTCTTTTTTAGCAGCTTCGTTATAGCCTTTTCCCCAGTATGGATAACCAAGCCAACTACCAATGTGAGATTGCTTCTTTTCATAATTAATATGTTTAAGCGTGGTGAGGCCGATTATTTCATTCTCTTCATTTACAATCACTCTCGATAAAGATTTTTTTTGGCGTTCTTCTTCTATTGCAAAAAGAAGGAACGCCTTCGTGTCTTCGATTTTCTCTACCTTTATTCCTAATGCATTTTTCACATGTGGATCACTTGATAGCTCGAAAATCCCATTTGCATATCGTAAATCGAGTGGTAATAAAGTAACATGCTGCATCATCTATTCCCCTTTTTATTAAATATATCATAAAACACCATTATATTAATGAGAATATTCAGAATAAATAGAGATGGTAGAGAAAAATTATGTTTTTACTTCTGAAATAGACAACCTGTGCATATGGTTGTACAAATATATTCTTTTTGGGATGCAGAATTAGTAACCGTTACGGGAGAAGGTGGGAGAATGAAACAGTGGCTAGCGGCAATGGAAACATCCGTGCTTGTAATGGGAGCACTTCGGTTGTTTTCAGGAAGCGCGGAAATATTTGCTGCTTTGCTTATGCTGTACGTGAATGATGCGAAGAAAGCATTGTTTATAAATGGTATGTTGGCGTTTGTTGGACCGACCGTATTGATTTTAACAATGACAGTTGGCATAGCGAGTGTGGCAAGTGAGATTTCCTTCTTGAAACTCTTTTTTCTAGCACTTGGAATCGGCTGTATTTTTATCGCGTTGTTGAAATAGTAAGTCGAGTATAGTGGGGAGAAGCATATGAAAGAAGTATTAGAAGTTTTACCGAAAACGATGAAACAGTTAGTGGAAGGTTGTAAGCAATACGATACTTTAGAGGAAATTCGTGTTCGAATTGGAAGACCGCTAGAGTGTATTGCGCATGGAGAAGTGTTTTTTTATGACTATATTGCTACAGCAGAAGATGCTATTTACTTATTGAATAAGTTAAGTCAATTCTCAATTTATACGATGGAAGAGGAATTGAAACGCGGATATGTGACACTTCGAGGGGGACATAGAATTGGGCTAGCTGGAAAAGTCATTACAGAAAAAAGCGCAGTGAAAATGATTCGTGATGTCTCTTCATTTAATATTCGTATTGCCCGTCAAAAAATAGGAATTGCAGAGCCACTTTTGCCATATTTGTATGAATCAAGGTGGTTAAACACGATGGTAATTGGACCACCACAAACAGGAAAAACAACACTTTTAAGAGATGTGGCACGCTGCATGAGTCAAGGTGTAAGTGCTTCGCAAATTCCTTCTTGTAAAGTGGGGATTGTTGATGAACGGTCAGAAATTGCTGGCTGTGTGAAAGGAATCCCGCAATATGATTTTGGCACACGAGTAGATGTGTTAGACGCTTGTCCAAAGGCTGAAGGAATGATGATGATGATTCGTTCTATGAGTCCAGATATTTTAATCGTAGATGAAATTGGGCGTAAAGAAGATAGTGAAGCGATTATGGAGGCAGTGCACGCGGGGGTGCAGCTTTTCATAAGTGCACACGGATTTTCCTATGATGATGTTGTTAAACGGCCATCGCTAAAGGCAGTGCTGGAGCTTGGCATATTTGATAGGTTTGTGGAGTTATCAAAAGCGAGAGGCCCAGGAACAGTTATGCAAGTGAAAGATAGATACGGAAAACCAGTATTGCCTCATAGAAAGGCGCAAGGCGTATGGTGAAAATATTTGGTGCGGTATTAATAGTTGCTGTCAGTACCTTTTTCGGGTTTTCATACGCTAAAAGATACAGTGAGAGACCACGGCAACTTAGATTATTAAAATCGGCACTTCAATCACTAGAAGCAGAAATTATGTATGGACACACACCTTTATCTGAAGCTGCTGAGCGATTAGTAAAACAAATGCCGAAGCCACTGAATTGGATATTTCAAAGTTTCGCCAAAAAATTAGAAAGCGGGGAACAAACAGTAAGAGAAGCTTGGATAGATAGTTTGAAAGAGAACTGGAGGTTAACCGCATTTCAACAAACCGAGTATGAAATACTGCAGCAATTTGGTGAAACGCTCGGGCAACATGACCGCGACTCCCAACAAAAGCATATTCGTTTATGTATTACACATTTGGAGAGAGAAGAAGGAGAAGCGAAAGCATTACAACTGCAATACGAAAAAATGATTAAGAGTTTAGGGGTACTAGCAGGGCTACTTATCGTAATTTTACTGCTATAGGAGGGAGAAAGGCGATGTCCATTGATGTTGGATTAATATTTCAAATCGCCGGAATCGGCATTGTTTTAGCTTTCATTCATACTGTATTAAAAGAATTAAAGCGAGAGGATATTGCAAATTGGGTTATCCTTGTCGGTTTTGTCGTTATTTTATTTCATGTTGCATTTTTAATTAATACGCTGTTCGACAAGATTAAAAGTGTCTTTCTCTTCCAGTAAAGGAGGCGGTTCGAATCGAAATTATACAAATTGTCGGATTAGGCCTCGTTGCTACGTTTTTAGCAGCTATTTTAAATCAACATAAATCTAGCATTACATCGTTATTTATTGTGTTCGTAGGTAGTGTGATGTTTCTTCTTTTAATCGATCAAATTCACTCTATTTTACAAATGATTGAGAGAGTGGCGAGTGAAGCGAAAGTTAGCAACGTATATGTAGAAACGTTATTAAAAATTATTGGGATTGCTTATATAGCTGAGTTTGGAGCGCAAATTACAAAAGATGCTGGTCAAGGTGCAATCGCTTCGAAAATTGAATTAGCTGGAAAAATCTTAATTCTCGTTATGGCAATTCCTATTTTGACGGTTGTAATTGAAACTATTCTCGGATTTTTACCGACGGGATAAGGGGGAGTGAATGTTGAGGAGGTTTGGAGCTAAGCTGCTATTTGCTTGCTTCCTTTTCTTTTCTTTACCGGTTGTTGTACAAGCTTCTCCTGTAGAAACAAACGTCGTCGATCAACAATTGGATAAGCTCGGAATTGAAGATGTGAAGCAATTTTGGGACGGGCTAGTTACGAAATATGGAGGCTACTTACCAGAGAGCCAAAAAGGAAGCTTTATGGAATTTGTAAAGGGAGAAAAAGAATTCTCTATAAAAGAGTGGATGCTAGGTTTATTGAAATATTTATTTCACGAGCTTGTTGCCAATGGAAAACTGCTTGGAACGCTCATTATGCTCACAATTTTCAGTGCATTGTTGCAATCGCTGCAATCTTCCTTTTCAAAGAGTAGCGTAAGTAAAATTGCTGATGCAGTTGTATATATGGTACTTATTATTTTCGCTTTAAATAGTTTTTATGTCGTCATGACATATGCAAGAGAAACGATACAAACAATGGTAGATTTCATATTAGCGCTATTGCCAATACTACTTGCCCTCATAGCAACTGGGGGCGGTGTTGTATCTGTATCGTTCTTTCATCCGATTATCATTTTCTTGATGAATACGAGTGGGCTTCTTATGAATTATATCGTTCTACCACTTTTATTACTTGCAACGATATTAAGTATTGTAAGTACGATGAGTGATCAATATAAAGTTACGAAATTGTCCAAGCTTCTGCAAAACGTTAGCGTTGGGATTATCGGCATCTTTTTAACAATTTTTTTAGGTGTATTATCTGTACAAGGAACAGCGACAGCTGTTGCTGATGGAATAGCTGTGAAAACTGCTAAGTTTGTAACAGGGAATTTTATTCCAGTAGTCGGAAGGATGTTTACAGAGGCGGCAGATACGGTTATTAGCGCATCAGGATTATTAAAAAACACAGTCGGAATTATGGGGCTCGTCATTTTATGCTTAATTGTCGCTTTTCCAGCGATTCAAATTTTTTGTATCGCATTTATTTATAAATTCGCAGCAGCAGTATTACAGCCAGTTGGCGGCGGAGCAATTATTCAATGTTTAGATATCATTGGACGAAGCATCACTTACGTATTTGCTTGCTTAGCTATCGTATCATTTATGTTCTTTTTAAGTATCACAATTATTATTGCTGCGGGGAACATTACACTTATGATGCGGTAGGAGGTGAAGAGTATGCAATTTGTTACAGAATGGATTAGAAATATTATTGTTTTTTTACTCTTAGCGACAATGCTTCATCTTATTCTTCCAAATTCGAACTTACAAAAGTACGTTAAATTCGTCGTAAGTCTATTATTAATTGTATTAATTTTAACGCCTCT
Source organism: Bacillus cereus group sp. BfR-BA-01383 (assembly GCF_022663495.1). Taxonomy (NCBI): domain Bacteria; kingdom Bacillati; phylum Bacillota; class Bacilli; order Caryophanales; family Bacillaceae; genus Bacillus; species Bacillus cereus group sp. BfR-BA-01383. Next base: position 236,953 of record NZ_JAKUFP010000001.1, on the reverse strand, counting down.
TTTTAAACTATTGCAAACAGATGTAAATGAAGTAATCGCAAATTTTAATGAAGAAAAGTACGTAGCAGATGGATCTGTAAAAAATTCAATAGATTCGAAGAAAAAAGAAATACAAGCTCTAACACGTGCATATAGTTTAGAAGAGATGGCTACCAAAATGAAAAAAGAAGTAGGAAAAGAATTCGAGAAAAAATATGGTATGACAGTCTCTGAAATACAAATAGTCGCAGCGGAAAGTGCAGAAGAAGTAAAATCAGCAAAAGATATTCAATCTGTTGTTGTGACGCTGAAAGAAAAAGAACGTAATAAAAATGACGCAATCGAAACAGTAAAGCCAATTGAAATTAACACGAAAGAGCCTCCAAAAAAAGTAAAAGAAACGAATGTAGAAATGAAAGATTTCTTTTCAAGCAGGTGGCAACTAGAGAATAAACAAATCCAAGTTCAAATGGAAGGGGGACAGGTAGAGTAAATGGACAATAAAGATAAAAATTCGAAGTTCTCATTTTTTCGAAACTTATTGAATGGGGATGAAAAAGAAAGCAATGAGAAGGGGAAAAAGGTAACACCTAAGTTTTTACTTGTCCTACTCATACTTGGGATTTTGCTTATGTTTTCTAGTAATTTCTTTGCGAGTAAAAAAGAAGAAGTACCTGTATTTAAAGAACAAAAAACTCAAAATCAAGAAAAAGACGTACCAACCTTCGGGCAAAAAAGTAATGATAGTATGTCAAATGTAGAAAAATATGAAAAAGCGTATGAACAAGAATTAAAAGCAGCTTTAGAAGAAATAGCAGGAGTAAAAGATGTAACGATTAAAGTGAATTTAGATTCATCTGAAGAAAAAATATTAGAAAAAAATACAGTGAAACGCTCACAAACAACAGGTGAAACAGATAAAGCAGGCGGTAAGAGGGAAGTAGAGGACGAGTCTCTTGATGAAAAGACCGTCATTATACGTGAAGGTGATAAAGAAACTCCTATTGTTTTACGTACAGAGAAACCGAAAGTACGAGGTGTTCTTGTCGTAGCAAAGGGAGTGGATAATATACAAATAAAAGCAATGGTAAAAGAAGCTGTGATACGGCTACTAGATGTACCAGCCCATCGCGTTTCAGTGTCACCGAAAAATTGATAGGGAGGAAATAAAGTGTTAAAAAAACAAACGGTTTGGTTATTAACGATGTTAAGTTTAGTTGTTGTACTATCTGTTTATTACGTAACAACTCCTGACAAAATGAATACAGCGGCACCAACAACAGGTGAAAAGATTGGGCAAGAAAAGCAAGGTACTGACAAAGCAGTAACAAACGAAACACCAAATAAAGAAACAACAAAAGAATCTCCAAACAAAGAAAATGCAAGTAAGGAAACAACAAATAAAGAAAATGCTAAAAAAGAAACAGAGAAAAAAGAAACAAGTAAAAAAGAGGCGAATGTATCAATTCAATCAAGCGATGAGAATTTCACAGCTTTACGTATGCAAATGGAAGATCAGCGTAGTGCTGAAAAAGAAAAATTACAAAATGTAATAAAATCATCTAACGCTACAGCGGAAGAAAGAAGTAAGGCAAAAGATGGTATGGATGCAATTGCTACAATGGAAACAAAAGAAGGTTTACTTGAAACAGTTATTAAAGCTCAAGGTGGATATAAAGATGCCCTTGTAAGAGCTGATGGAACAGACATTAGAGTAACTGTTAAAGCGGCAAAGCATTCACAAAAAGAAGCGAATAAAATTATTCAGCTTGTAAGAAGTGAAGGCGGCTCAAAAAATGTAGGAGTAAAATTTGATCCGGCAACAAAATAAAGTGAAACTTTAATCTGTGGGGATTTTCTTAAACCAGTTAGATAAATAGAATAATAGAAAAAGCTATCGCTTTCGATAGCTTTTTTCTATTTCGTCTTTGTAGTTGCTTTTACTATGTTCAACTCGGAACGGAGAAATACGCTGTGAGTAAAAGATTAACGGTTCATGGTAATGATGATTGCTTTTCCCAGATTTGACGTGGATGAAGAGAACGAATGCCCAGACCATTACGGCAGGTAAGAAAAGAATGAGCCATATCATATGTCCACACCTCGATACAATATATTTTCTACACTTTGAACATACTATTTTTATATGAAGGAATGATGAACGGTGTGTAAACAAAAAAATAATATTTGGTAAAAATATATTATTGACTATAGATGAGGGGAAGAGTGGAGAAGGAATTGTAGGTTTACTATGTAGTGTTTTGAAAAAGTAAGGAATGTTTTTTAGGAAGTGGTCTTGCCAATTTTGTGTGAAACTTGGTATTATTACTAGGTATTAATTTTTTAGTGGAATAATATTTTTACAGGAGTTTCGATTTATTACAAAGAAAAATAAATTGGAATGTTTAAAAAATTTATCGTAAGATAGGAATAGTAAATATTTCTATTAGTAAATGAAATGAATTTTCTAATAGAATACATCGTATTTTTACAGGCAATCTAGTTTTAGTACCTGTAAAAACGGGACAAACAAGAGTATGGGAGTGGATTTTACATGTTTAAAATTCAAGAAGTTCGTGAATTAATTAAATTAATTGATAGCTCTAATATTGATGAATTTGAATACAAAAAAGACGGTACAACAATTAAAATGAAAAAGCGTGGGAATGAAGTTGTTGCGATGCAAGCACCTGTAGTAAAACAAGCTATGCAACCAGTAGCACCTGTTGAAGTTGAAACAACAGTAGCGGCAGCACAAGTAGAAGCGCAAAAACAAGAAGAGAAGAAAGCTGTTCAAAATGAAAACCTACATAAAATTACTTCACCGATGGTAGGTACATTTTATGCTTCATCTTCACCTGATACACCTGCATATGTAAGTGTTGGAGACAAAGTATCGAAAGATTCTATCGTATGTATTGTTGAGGCTATGAAGTTATTTAACGAAATTGACGCTGATGTAGAAGGCGAAATCGTTGAGATTCTTGTTAATAACGGACAGCTTGTTGAGTATGGACAACCGCTATTTCTTGTAAAAGCGTAATAAGGGAGTCTTTGTGATGATAAAAAAAGTATTAATAGCCAATCGTGGGGAAATTGCTGTACGAATTATTCGTGCTTGTAAAGAAATGGATATTGAAACAGTTGCAATTTATTCAGAAGCAGATAAAGAGTCACTTCACGTACAGATTGCAGATGAGGCGTATTGTGTAGGACCAACGGTTTCAAAAGAAAGCTATTTAAATTTGACGAACATTATTAGCGTTGCGAAGTTAACGGGCTGCGATGCAATTCATCCGGGATACGGATTTTTAGCAGAGAATGCAGACTTTGCAGAGTTATGCCGTGAGTGTAACTTGATTTTTATCGGTCCAAGCCCAGAAGCTATTTCAAAGATGGGCACAAAAGACGTTGCTCGTGATACAATGAAAGAAGCAGGGGTTCCGATTGTACCAGGTTCACAAGGGATTATTAAAAATACCGAAGAAGCGATCGAGCTTGCTAATCAAATTGGATATCCAGTTATTATTAAAGCGACTGCAGGTGGCGGCGGAAAAGGTATTCGTGTTGCGCGCCATGAGGAAGAGCTAGTTAAAGGAATTCAAATTACACAGCAAGAAGCTAGTACCGCTTTTGGGAACCCTGGTGTATACTTAGAAAAGTACGTTGAAGATTTCCGCCATGTTGAGATTCAAATAATGGCAGATGCACACGGAAATGCCATTCATTTAGGAGAGCGTGATTGTACAATTCAGCGCCGTTTGCAAAAACTATTAGAAGAAAGCCCATCACCTGCACTGGATGAAAATATTCGTAAGCAGATGGGTGAAGCGGCAGTTAAAGCGGCGGTAGCGGTTGATTATACAGGTGCTGGTACGGTTGAGTTTATTTATGAATATAAAACGAAAAGCTTTTATTTCATGGAGATGAATACGAGAATTCAAGTTGAGCATCCAGTTACTGAAATGGTAACAGGGATGGATTTAATTAAAGAACAAATTCTTGTTGCTTCTGGAGAAAAGTTATCGTTACAGCAAGAAGAAGTACAATTTAATGGTTGGGCAATTGAATGCCGAATTAATGCGGAAAACCCTGCCAAAAAATTCATGCCATCTCCAGGTAAAGTAGAAATGTACTTGCCACCAGGCGGATTTGGTATTCGCGTCGATTCAGCTGTATATCCGGGATATTCAATCCCACCTTTCTATGATTCGATGGTCGCTAAATTAATTGTTCACGGAAAAACACGTGAAGAAGCAATTGCAAAAATGAAGCGAGCGCTTAGTGAATTTGTCATTGAAGGCGTACATACAACAATCCCGTTCCATTTGCAATTGCTAGATCATCCTGATTTTGTAAAAGGTGAGTTTAATACGAAATTTTTGGAAGAGCATGAACTTGTGACGCAGTGATACATTAAAGGAGGTTTTTTTCATGGCTGAACATATGTTAGATATGGGTCAAGATACAACTCTTGGTAAAGTAGAAATTGCACCAGAAGTAATTGAAGTAATTGCAGGTATTGCAGCTGCTGAAGTAGAAGGTGTAGCGGCAATGCGTGGTAATTTTGCTACAGATGTTGTTGAGAAGTTAGGTAAGAAAAATCATGGTAAAGGTGTAAAGGTTGAATTAGCAAACGAAGATATTATCGTTGACCTTTATGTTGTAATGTATTTTGGCGTAGCAATTCCAGTTGTTGCACAAAAGATTCAAGACAATATTCGCCAAGCACTCTTTACAATGACAGGACTTGAGCCAAAAGAAGTGAATGTTCACATCGTTGGCGTAACATTCGAAACACAAAAAACAGAAATCGAACCAGTGTAAGAATGAAAAAGGTGCCTAGTAACATAGGCATCTTTTTTTATCGTTTCAATTTCTTCACAAATTACAACCCTCTAATTGTTATACTATTTCAAAAAATAAGAAATAAAGAAGAAAACATTTCGTTTTTCCAAAAAACGTACATTGTGATAAGATATGGAACTTGAAGTTAATCTTTTTATTATTTTTCAGCCTTGTAACCCGTGTGTGAAACGATAAATTGTGTTATTATCATTGTATTATAAGGTTGGAAAATCAATGAAAACTGTAAGAGTAAGTGAATTGACGGCTTATAAATTATAATAATATAACAAAGCATAAGGAAAGACTTGAAGCATAAAGGAGAGTTACAATGAAACGTAGGACGGCTAGAGAAAGAGCTATGCAAGCATTATATCAAATGGATATTACAGGTGAATTAGAACCGAAAGTAGCGGTGGAAAACACGCTAGATGAAGGTGAAGAAACAAATGAGTTTCTAGAATCACTTGTAGTAGGTTTTGTAGAAAATAAAGAAGCAATTGATGAAGCAATTCGTCAAAACTTAAAAAAGTGGAAGCTTGAGCGTATTAGTATTGTTGATCGCAGTATTTTACGTGTAGCTGTGTATGAAATGAAATACATGGAAGAAATTCCACACAATGTAACAATTAATGAGGCAATTGAAATTGCTAAAACATTTGGGGATGAGGAATCTCGTCGTTTTATTAACGGCGTTTTATCTAATATAAAAGATACACTGTAATTTCTTTAAGGGGGAATCTTAAAATGGTAGCAGTAATCATCAAAGGAAATGAAGTTGCGGAGAAAAAACGAGCACAATTACAAGAAGAAGTTGTGAAGTTGAAAGAGCAAGGGATTGTACCAGGATTAGCAGTTATTTTAGTTGGAGAAGATCCAGCATCTCGTTCTTATGTAAAAGGAAAAGAAAAGGGCTGTGAACAAGTAGGAATTTATTCAGAGCTAATTGAACTTCCTGAAACAATTACTGAGGAGCGTTTGCTTGCTGAAATTGATCGCTTAAATGGAGATGACCGCATTAATGGCATATTAGTGCAATTACCTTTACCAAAACGTATTGAAGAAAAAGCTATCATTGAAAGAATTTCACCAGAAAAGGATGTAGATGGATTTCACCCAATCAGCGTGGGACGTATGATGACGGGACAAGATACATTCCTTCCATGTACACCACATGGCATTGTAGAATTAGTAAAAGAAACGAATCTTGATATTTCTGGAAAACATGTCGTAGTAATTGGAAGAAGTAATATCGTCGGCAAACCAGTGGGACAATTGTTCTTAAATGAAAATGCAACTGTCACATACTGTCATTCTAAGACGCAAAATATTAAAGAGTTATCGAAGTTAGCTGATATTTTAATCGTAGCAGTTGGACGACCAAAAATGGTAACAGCTGATTATATTAAAGAAGGAGCGGTTGTAATTGATGTTGGTGTGAATCGATTAGAAACAGGTAAGCTTTGTGGTGATGTTGATTTTGACAACATGTTAGATGTTGCAGGTTACATTACGCCTGTGCCAAAAGGTGTTGGTCCAATGACGATTACAATGCTTCTTCATAATACTGTTGAATCTGCCAAGCGTGCAGGTGTCGTTTGTAAATAATTTGAGTCGGCTATGAGGAGAGAGAAATGGAGAAACAATATTTAACCGTTACAGCATTAACACGCTATATAAAAACAAAAATAGAATACGATCCGCATTTGCAGTCTGTTTGGTTAAAAGGTGAAATTTCCAACTTTAAAAATCATAGCCGTGGTCATATGTATTTTACATTGAAAGATGAAAATGCAAGAATCGCGGCGGTTATGTTTGCGGGTCATAATCGTAATATTAAATTCAGACCAGAAAATGGGATGAAGGTACTTGTAAAAGGGAAAATCTCTGTTTACGAGGCGAGTGGTTCTTATCAAATTTATATTCAAGACATGCAACCTGATGGAATCGGAAATTTGCATTTAGCTTACGAACAGTTAAAAGTTCGTTTAGAGGAAGAAGGCTTGTTTTCTCAAGTTTATAAAAAAGCAATTCCTCCGTATGCAAAAACAATAGGTGTAATCACGTCGCCAACAGGAGCAGCAATTCGTGATATTATTACAACGATTAAACGTCGTTATCCAATTGGGAATATTATTGTATTTCCGGTACTTGTACAAGGGGAGTCAGCAGCTCCCTCGATTGTACAAGCAATTCGTACAGCGAATGAAATGGGAGATATAGATGTATTAATTGTTGGACGCGGCGGAGGTTCTATTGAGGAATTGTGGGCTTTCAACGAAGAAGTGGTTGCAAGGGCGATCTTTAAGAGTGAAATTCCTATTATTTCGGCTGTAGGCCATGAAACAGATTTTACAATTGCAGATTTTGTCGCGGATTTACGTGCACCAACACCGACTGCAGCAGCTGAGCTAGCAGTACCTAATATTATAGAGTTGCAAGAAAAGGTATTACAAAGAACTCTGAGATTGCAAAGAGCGATGAGGGAGTTAGTACATAAAAAAGAAGAAAAACTACAAGTATTGCAAAAATCTTATGCGTTCCGTTATCCAAGACAAGTATATGAACAAAAGGAAGAGCAATTAGATCGCGCATTAGAACAGCTTGTTTTAGCGAAAGAGCGCTATATTGATAAAAAAGTAAATCAGTTAAAACAGCTTTCATTTTATTTAGAGAAGCACCACCCGTCTCAAAAAATTATGCAAACGAAGGTAGCTGTTGAAACGCTGCAAAAACAATTGCAACGTGAAATGCATACCTTACTTCAAACGAAAGAATTTGCTTTTGTAAGAGCTGCTCAAAAACTTGAAGTGTTAAGTCCGCTTAAAGTAATGATGAGAGGGTACGGGCTTGTATATGATGAAGAGAAGCAAGTGTTAAAAAGTGTGAAAGATGTCAGCCTTGGAGATGCTGTTTCAGTTCAATTACAAGATGGAATACTAGATTGTAGCGTATCAGGCATAGAGGAGCGTGAATTGAATAATGAAAAATAAATTAAGCTTTGAAGAGGCAATTTCGCAACTTGAGAATCTCGTTTCTAAGCTAGAACAAGGTGACGTACCGTTAGAAGAAGCAATTTCTTACTTTAAAGAAGGTATGGAATTATCTAAGTTTTGTGATGAGAAGCTTAAGAATGTACAAGAACAAATGGCAGTTATTCTTGGGGAAGATGGAGAGCTTGAACCGTTTACTGCTTTAGGAGATGAAGCATAGTGACTATCGCTTTTGATACTTTTTTGAAAGAAAGTAAAACTTTCGTAGAAGAGAAACTTGTAAGCTATGCAAATGAATTACAATGTCCAGATGTACTTCGTGAAGCGATGGCATATTCTTTGGAAGCGGGTGGGAAACGTCTTCGCCCGTTACTTTTATTTGCAACATTACAAGCGTTTGGGAAAGAAAGAAATCTTGGAGTAGGAGCAGCTTGTGCTCTTGAAATGATTCATACATACTCGTTAATTCATGATGATTTACCTTGTATGGATGATGATGATTTAAGAAGAGGAAAGGCCACAAACCATAAAGTATTTGGTGAAGCGATGGCAGTGTTAGCGGGAGACGGTTTGTTGACGTACGCTTTTCAAGTCATTATGGCATATGAGCAAAAAGAAATCTCTGCTGAAAAAAAAGTAAGACTTGTACTCGAACTTGCAAAAGCAGCAGGACCAGAAGGAATGGTTGGCGGGCAAGTGGCAGATATGGAAGCGGAAGGGAAACGACTTACAATTGATGAGTTGGAGTACATCCATAAACATAAAACAGGGAAATTGCTAGAGTATGCGGTACTTGCAGGAGCGATACTTTCTGATGCTACAGAAGAGCAGGAAGAGAAATTACTTGTGTTTGCGAAAAATATTGGCCTAGCTTTTCAAATTCGAGATGATATTTTAGATGTAGAAGGAAACGAAGAGGAAATCGGAAAACCGATTGGTAGTGACGTTTCCAATGAAAAGAGCACATATACGACGTTATTTACTGTAGATCGAGCAAAGGCTATTTTAGAAGAAACAATTGCAAAAGCAAAAGACGCTATTAGCTCCTTGCAATTACAAGATGAATATTTATTATCTATTTGTGATGTAATCGCAAAACGTAATAACTAATATAACAGCGTTTTCATTTGTTGAGTCATTTATCAATTTATGATATAAATGTAGGAAAAGGTTTTTCTTTTCTTGTTATTGGCAAAAATATATGTAGATTACATTGCCGTTATCACTTCGTGTTAGCGGCTATTTTTTTCATCGCCGAAAGAAATATGGTTTATAATAGGATTAGGGTACAATAGACTGGTGAATAGCAAAACGAGATGAAAAATAGAAAAGAGAAGTTCTTGTGTTGTGTAAATCTTTTTATAGTATTTGACATGTTGACAGATTATGAAATGAAAGTGAGTGATCCATGTGGATCTAACGCAAATTCAAAACCCTAGTTTTTTGAAAGATATGTCTATCAGTGAACTAGAGGGATTGAGTGAGGATATTCGTAAGTTTTTAATTGAAGAGCTCTCTCAAACAGGTGGACATATTGCACCTAATTTAGGTGTAGTAGAACTCACAATTGCTCTGCATAAATTATTTGATAGTCCGAAAGATAAATTTTTATGGGACGTAGGACATCAATCCTATGTACATAAGATTTTAACAGGACGTGCGAAAGAATTCGGTACATTAAGACAATATCAAGGCTTATGTGGCTTCCCAAAACGCTGCGAGAGTGAGCATGATGTATGGGAAACTGGTCATAGCTCGACATCGTTATCCGCTGCAATGGGAATGGCTCTAGCACGTGACTTAAAGAAAACGGAAGAATACGTTATACCAATCATTGGCGATGGTGCATTAACAGGCGGAATGGCTTTAGAGGCATTGAACCATATTGGACATGAAAAAACAGACATGATTGTTATTTTGAATGACAATGAAATGTCAATTGCACCAAACGTCGGTGCGCTTCATAATGTACTTGGTCGTTTACGTACCGCAGGGAAATATCACTGGGTAAAAGATGAACTAGAGTATATATTGAAGAAAATCCCAGCAGTCGGCGGGAAAGTTGCTGCGACAGCAGAGAAAATAAAAGATAGCCTAAAATATTTATTAGTATCAGGCGTCTTCTTTGAAGAGTTAGGCTTTACATATTTAGGTCCGGTCGATGGGCATGATTATGAAAAGTTATTCGAAACGTTACAATATGCAAAGAAAACAAAAGGCCCAGTACTTGTACATGTTATTACGAAAAAAGGAAAAGGTTACAAACCAGCTGAGAGTGATGTTATTGGAACTTGGCATGGTACAGGACCATATAAAATTGAATCAGGTGACTTCGTTAAACCGAAGGAAGTTGCACCGGCATGGAGTGCTGTTGTTAGTGAAACAGTGCTAAAGCTAGCGAGAACGGATGAGCGTATCGTTGCGATTACTCCGGCAATGCCTGTTGGATCGAAACTTGAGAAATTCCAAAAAGAATTTCCGAACCGCATGATTGATGTAGGTATTGCAGAACAGCATGCGACAACAATGGCAGCAGGTATGGCAACGCAAGGAATGAAGCCATTCTTAGCAATTTATTCAACATTTTTACAAAGAGCATATGACCAAGTTGTTCATGATATATGCCGCCAAAATTTAAATGTTTTCATTGGGATAGATCGCTCTGGATTAGTAGGAGCAGATGGTGAAACACACCAAGGGGTATTTGACATCTCATTTTTACGTCACTTACCGAATATGGTGCTGATGATGCCGAAAGATGAAAATGAAGGGCAACATTTAGTATATACGGCGATGCAATATGAAGATGGGCCAATCGCATTACGTTATGCGCGTGGTAATGGACTTGGCGTTCATATGGATGAAGAATTAAAGGCGATTCCAATCGGTACTTGGGAAACGTTAAAAGAAGGTACACAAGCAGCTATTTTAACATTTGGTACAACAATACCAATGGCAATGGAAGCAGCTGAACGTCTTGAAAAGGCTGGAATTTCAGTGAAAGTAGTGAATGCTCGCTTTATTAAACCAATGGATGAATCATATTTGCATGATCTCTTAGGTAAGAATATACCGATATTAACGATTGAAGAAGCTTGTTTAATCGGTGGTTTTGGAACGGGAGTAGTTGAATTTGCGTCAGAGAACGGATACCATAGTGTATTAATTGAACGAATGGGTATTCCAGACCGTTTCATAGAGCACGGTAGTGTAACAAAATTATTAGAAGAAATTGGTTTAACGACAGATGCTGTTGTAGACCGTATTCATACAATGATTCCATCAAAACAAAAAAGGGCGTAACAAATGAGTGTAAAAAAAGAAAGAGTAGATGTACTATTAGTAGAGCGAGGACTTATAGAAACTCGTGAGAAAGCAAAACGTGCTGTTATGGCTGGACTCGTATATGCGAATGAGATGAGGCTGGATAAGCCAGGAGAGAAAATCTCGCAAGACACAGAGATTACGGTGAAGGGACAAGTTATGCCGTATGTAAGCCGTGGTGGTTATAAACTTGAAAAGGCGTTAGAGACATTTCATCTTAATTTACAAGATAAAGTTATGATAGATATTGGTTCATCAACTGGTGGCTTTACAGATTGCGCGCTTCAAAATGGAGCGAAATTATCTTATGCATTAGATGTAGGATACAATCAGCTTGCGTGGAAATTGCGTCAAGATGAGCGTGTTGTCGTAATGGAACGCACAAATTTCCGTTACGTGACACCAGCAGACTTAGAACGTGGTTTACCGCAATTTGCTAGTATCGATGTTTCATTTATATCATTAAAGCTTATACTGCCAGTTTTAAAAACAATGCTTACGCCTAATGGCGATGTAGCAGCGTTAATTAAACCACAGTTTGAAGCTGGAAGAGAGCAAGTTGGGAAAAAAGGCATCGTTCGTGATAGAAAAGTACATGAGGCTGTCGTAGAAATGATTGTCGATTTTGCTTTAAAAGAAGGCTATGATGTCGAAGGTTTAACATTCTCACCGATTACGGGTGGAGATGGTAATATCGAATTTTTAATTCATCTAAAATGGCATGGAGAGCGTGAGAATGGCGAAAATCATTCTCCAGTTTCTGTAGAGCAAGTTGTTACAGAAGCACATAACGTTCTAAAACAAAAAGGAAAAGGGGAATAACATATGTTGTTCCTCTTTTTGTTGTAATTGTATAATGATTGTAAAAACAATTGTGTACAAGTAACGAATTATACGTTAACATAAATAAGTGAAGTATACCAATGTTTAAACTATGGTAAGAGATAGTGTGAGGTGCAAATGTATGAATAAAGGTCAGCGCCATATTAAAATCAGGGAAATTATTGCGAACAAAGAAATTGAAACACAAGATGAATTAGTTGATATTTTACGTAATGAGGGATTTAATGTAACGCAAGCAACAGTATCGCGCGATATTAAAGAACTGCACTTAGTGAAGGTGCCATTACAGGATGGTCGCTATAAATATAGCTTGCCAGCAGATCAACGATTTAACCCGTTACAAAAATTAAAACGAAATCTAGTGGATTCATTTGTAAAATTAGACACGGCAGGACATATGCTGGTGCTAAAAACATTGCCTGGTAACGCTCATTCACTTGGAGCACTAATTGATCACTTGGAGTGGGATGAGATCATCGGAACCATTTGTGGTGATGATACTTGCTTAATTATTTGCCGTACACCTGAAGATACAGGTGTTGTCTCTGATCGTTTCTTAAATATGCTGTAACAAAAAAATCTTGTTTGCTTTCCGCTGTAAAGTGGGAAGCAAACAGGATATTTTTATGGGTTAAAGATATGAATTTTCAATTGTAATATACTATTTTGTTTGAATAAAGTTAGAAGATAGGTGGATTGACCCGAAAAACAAATGTTTGGTACAATGGAGCGGGTTAGAAAAGTAATCTATACATACAAACATACAGTATGACTATTTGAATGAAGAACTGAAAAAGCCCTTAGTAGGGGATTAGTTTATAACGAGGTGAATGGGGCATTGTTATCGGAATTATCGATTAGAAACTTTGCTATTATTGAGGCATTAAATATTTCTTTTCAAAAAGGTTTAACGGTTTTAAGTGGTGAAACAGGAGCCGGGAAATCAATTATTATTGATGCGATTAGTTTGCTTGTAGGTGGCCGTGGTTCAGCAGAATTTGTTCGATACGGAACAGAAAAGGCTGAGATAGAGGGGCTATTTTATATAGAAGATGATAAGCATCCATGTATTGAAAAGGCAGAAGAGTTGGATATAGAAATAGAAGATGGCATGATTATTTTGAAGCGAGATATCGCTGCAAACGGAAAGAGTGTATGTCGTGTAAATGGAAAACTTGTTACACTTAGTATATTAAAAGAATTTGGAAAAACGCTTGTTGATATTCATGGACAGCACGAAACACAAGATTTAATGAATGAAGAGCGACATCTGTTTATGCTCGATCATTTTGATGGAGAGCGTATTGTTAAACAATTGGATATATATCAAAATGTATACGCTGACTACGAGAAATTAAAAAAACAGTTGAAATCTTTAAGTGAAAATGAACAACAAATGGCCCATCGCTTAGATTTAATTCAATTCCAACATGAAGAGATTTGTAAGGCGGATTTAAAAATGGATGAAGAAAATGAATTAACTGAGGAACGATTGCAAATTTCTAACTTTGAAAAGATTTATAAAGCGTTAGGTGATGCATATCGTTCGTTAAGCGCTGACGGACAAGGATTAGATAATGTAAGAAGCGCAATGGGGCAAATGGAGAGTATTACACATTTAGATGAAGCGTATCAAGAAAATCATGATTCGATTGCAAATAGTTATTATTTATTAGAAGAAGTTGCGTATCAACTTAGAGAAAAGCTTGATATGATGGAATACGATCCGAATCGTCTAGATGAAATAGAAACACGTTTAAATGAAATTCGTATGCTAAAGAGAAAATATGGAAATACTGTAGAAGAGATTTTAGCGTATGCTGATAAAATTGAACAAGAAATTTTTACGATTGAAAATAAAGATGTTCATATTGAAACAACGAAGAAGCAGTTAAAGGAATTAGAAAGTGTGATTCTAAAAGAAGCAATGTTGTTAAGTAATATGCGTCATGAACTTGCAGATCATCTTACAAATGCCATTCATCAGGAATTGAAAGAATTATATATGGAAAAAACGAAATTTGAAGTGAGAATCATGAAGAGAGAAGGGAATACAGAAGAACCACTTGTGGAAGGTTCACCGGTAAGACTGACGGCGGATGGTTATGATCATGTGGAATTTTATATTTCAACGAACCCAGGTGAACCGCTAAAGCCACTTTCAAAGGTCGCTTCTGGCGGAGAGTTATCTCGTATTATTTTAGCTTTAAAAAGCATTTTTTCTAAGCATCAAGGCATTGCATCTGTTATTTTTGATGAAGTAGATACGGGTGTGAGTGGTCGAGTTGCACAGGCTATTGCAGAAAAAATTTATCGTGTATCAGTAAACTCGCAAGTACTTTGTATTACGCACTTACCTCAAGTCGCTTCAATGGCGGACTCACATTTATTTATTCGAAAACAGGTAGCGAATGATCGGACAATTACATCAGTTACTGTTTTAACTATGGAGGATAAAGTAACAGAAATAGCTCGAATGATTTCTGGTGTGGAAATTACAGATTTAACGACAGAACATGCGAAAGAGCTACTTACGCAAGCGCATCATTTTAAAGAGACAGCAGAGGCTATCCAGTAATGGATAGCTTTTTTTCTCAAATGACGATTTCTTAATTCTTCCGGTTATAAATAAAGCACTGCAAGGAGAGATTAAAAAGTGAAGCCAAGAGGCTGAATGTGGGGTAGGAGCGAGGAGAGTGAACAAATTGAAATTAGAAAGATTTCGCAAAATAATAGGTCTTTGTCTCCTTGTGTCTTTAGTTTTTATTGGATGTTTTAAACCGCTTCGGACGTTTATTTCATCGCCGAAGCAACTTGTTGTTTTTGAAGGACAACAATCAGAAGTAGCTTCATTACCAGTTTTTCAAGCTTCATCTACAGATCGTCATGTATTTACAGTGAGTTCAAATGAACAAAAACAAGGACTTATGGTAAATTCTCATCAAAATGGTGAGGCAGATATGGTGTTTCAGCTTGCTGGTTTTCCAGTGAAAAAAGTAAATGTGAAAGTGTTGAAAGATTTTAAAGTGATTCCAGGTGGACAATCGATTGGTGTGAAATTAAATACAAAAGGTGTACTTGTTGTAGGCCATCATTTAATTCAAACTGAAAAAGGTAAAATATCTCCTGGTGAAACAGCTGGTGTGCAAATTGGGGATATGATTACTGAAATTAATGGTAAAACAATTGAAAGAATGAGTGATGTAGCACCATTTGTTCATAGTAGTGGTGAAACAGGTGAGCCGCTTAATCTTGTTTTGTTACGAGATGGAAAATACATTCGAACGAAGTTAACACCACAAAAAGACAGCGGGGAATCGTCTTATCGTATTGGTTTATATATTCGTGATTCGGCAGCTGGAATCGGAACGATGACATTTGTTCATCCGGATTCTATGAAATATGGGGCACTTGGTCATGTCATTTCTGATAATGATACAAAAAAACCAATTCAAGTGGAAGACGGACAAATTATGCGTTCGACAGTTACATCGATTGAAAGAGGCAGTCATGGGAATCCGGGAGAGAAATTAGCAAGGTTCTCGCCAGATCGTGAAGTAATCGGCAATATTACAATAAACAGTCCATTTGGTATTTTTGGGAAATTAAATACGAATATGACAAATGGCATAATGGATAAAGCAATGCCTATCGCCTTATCAAATCAAGTAAAAGAGGGACCGGCAAAAATATTAACAGTTATTGATCAAGATAAAGTGGAATCGTTTGATATTGAAGTGGTTAGTACAGTGCCACAAAAGTTTCCAGCTACAAAGGGTATGGTAATAAAAGTAACGGATAAACGTTTATTGGCGAAAACAGGTGGTATTGTACAAGGAATGAGCGGAAGTCCAATCGTACAAGATGGGAAAGTAATTGGTGCCGTTACACATGTATTTGTAAATGATCCAACGTCAGGGTACGGCGTTCATATTGAATGGATGTTACATGAGGCTGGAATTAATATTTATGATCAAGAGAAAAAAGCGAGCTAATTTATTAATTAGCTCGCTTTTCTGTTGAAAAATTCGTTGAAATTTTGTAAAAGCTCCGCAAGAGGTGTTTTTTGTTGTAAAATAAAAGGAAAGGGTTGAACGTTTCGTTGTATTTCTATGATGGAATGTGTTGTGAAAGGGAATAAATGAACGATAAACATATTTTTTTGTGATTTTATCGGAAAGTAAGAAACTTTAAAAGGGAATTTTCACACAATTGTCGAACAATTCATGTAGCCTAGAAGGATACACATGTCGGAGAATCCATTCGGTAAGGGAGGAAAAGCTGTGGAAAAAATTAAAGTATGTCTTGTGGATGATAATAAAGAATTAGTATCAATGCTAGAGAGTTATGTAGCTGCTCAAGATGATATGGAAGTAATTGGTACTGCTTATAATGGTCAAGAGTGTTTAAACTTATTAAAAGATAAGCAACCTGATGTACTCGTTTTAGACATTATTATGCCACATTTAGACGGTTTAGCTGTACTTGAGAAAATGCGACATATTGAAAGGCTAAGACAGCCTAGCGTAATTATGTTAACTGCATTTGGACAAGAAGATGTGACGACGAAAGCTGTTGACTTAGGCGCTTCATATTTCATATTAAAACCATTTGATATGGAGAATTTAACTAGTCATATTCGTCAAGTGAGTGGCAAGGCAAATGCTACTATTAAACGTCCATTGCCATCTTTCCGATCAGCAACAACAATAGATGGAAAACCGAAAAACTTAGATGCGAGTATTACGAGCATTATCCATGAAATTGGTGTACCTGCTCATATTAAAGGATATATGTATTTACGAGAAGCGATTTCTATGGTGTACAATGATATCGAATTGTTAGGGTCTATTACGAAAGTATTGTATCCGGATATCGCAAAGAAATATAATACAACAGCAAGCCGTGTCGAGCGCGCAATTCGTCACGCGATTGAAGTAGCGTGGAGCCGTGGGAATATTGATTCTATTTCGTCCTTATTTGGTTATACAGTATCCATGTCAAAAGCAAAACCTACGAATTCCGAGTTCATCGCAATGGTTGCGGATAAGCTAAGACTTGAACATAAGGCTAGCTGAGAGTAAAGATAGTAAGGGATTTAAGCTGTAGTAAAGCCGAAGAATTCTTGCAACCTATACTCGGTATTAATTTTAAAAACAATAAACTTGTTATTTAAAGACCAATGAATTTTAGAGTTCATTGGTTTTTTTATTTTGTTGAGAATGGAAAGAAAACCTCTTTTTTATAAGAAGAGGAGTTTTAATTTATAATGCAGTATTAATTGATGCAGGAAAGAATAAATCGCATCGTAGTATATCTGTTAAAGGATTTTGGTAGGGAAGTCATCATGATATAATAGAGAATAATAAAAAGCCCTGCAAAACAGGACCATATTACTCTTCGTCTTTATTTTGTTTTTCCAATTCAACTAACTTTTGAATTAAAATGTGTTGTGGCATATGCATAAGTTGTTCAAGCGGAACACCTAGCGCTTTTGATAGGCGGACTGCAGTGTCTGGAGAAATTTGTAATGGTTTCATAGAAGTACCTCCTTTTTCGTATAGTATAGCATAAGATTGGGGGAGTGAGGATGACTCTTATATTTGCACATCGTGGTGCAGCGGGAACATACCCAGAAAATACAATGATTTCATTTGAAGCGGCAGAGTCTTTTAGAGCAGATGGAATTGAACTTGATGTTCAATTAACGAAAGATGGAAAGATTGTCGTCATTCATGATGAAACGGTGAACCGGACAACAAATGGAAAAGGTGCGGTTCGAAATTATGTATATGAGGATTTATGTAAGTTAGATGCGAGTTATAAATTTAGTGAAAAAGTAGGATTTTGCAAAATACCTCTTCTAGAGGAGGTATTAGAATGGCTCGACAAAACGCAATTGCTACTTAATATTGAACTTAAAAATGATAAAATTCCATACAGAGGTTTAGAAGAAGAGGTTATAACACTGGTGCGTAAGTTTAGTCTGGAGGATCGGGTTATATTTTCTTCATTTAACCACTATAGTATGAAACGGTGCCATATGATGGCTCCTGATATTCAAACAGCTATTTTGTATCGCGAAGGTTTGCATAGCCCGTGGGCATATGCAAAAAAGATGGGGGCTACAGCAGTGCATCCGAATTATCGTTATCTTCAAGATGCCATTGCCGAACTAACGATGGAAAGTGGTGTAGAGGTTCGTCCTTACACGATAAATGAAGAAACGCTTATGCGTAAATATTTTGATATGAACATATCGGCGATTATTACTGATTATCCCGAAACAGCAAGAACTTTATTGTCGATAAAAAAATGAGACCTAAATATAAAGGTCTCATTTTTTTATTTATTAATAGAAAAAAACTTTGTTCTACCTTCTAAAGCGGGCTTGAACTTTATTTCGTTTACGGTCCCGATGTAATACGAAGCCACCAAATATATAAAAGCCGAGTGCGAAGCAGAGAACTCCGATTAAAAATTGTAACCATAGTATAGAGATTGGTGGAAAAAGAATGCCAAATAAAGTATCCCTCATCAACTTAATGCCAAGCACAGCTAATGAAATAGGAATGAGTGCTAATAATAGAGCGAGGTAACGCTGCATACATAACGCTCCTTTTCAGATTATTTAGTATATTTTAATGATGTTATATGAGAAGGGGGTTTGTCAAGAGGTTGCTGAACGAGTAAGATAAGGGTGTGAAAAAAATTGCAGAGATACTTCGAGAGGAAGTGTACGATATGAAACAAAAGGTGTTAATTGTTGGTGCAGGTGAAGGTGGAAGTACACTACTGAATCTGTTACAAAGTTCGAATATATTTCAAATTATAGGGATTATTGATATAAATCCGATAGCGAAAGGATTACAAATTGCTAAGGAATATGGGATTACAATTGGAGAGAGTGTAACGCCGTTTCTTTCTATGCATATTGATGTAATGTTTGATATGACAGGTGATTATGATTTACATAAAGTTTTATTGGAGAAAAAACATAAAGATACCCTTCTTATACCAGGAGATATTGCAAAAATTGTTACGAGATTAGCACATGAGAAGGAAGGCTTAATAGGAAAATTAGAGGAGCAAACGCAACAAGGGGAATTAATTTTAAATTCTACACATGACGGTATGATTGTAATCAATCGAGAGGGGCAAGTTCGTCTTTTTAATAAAAGTGCAGAACGTATTATCGGATATAAAAAAGAAGATGCAATAGGGAAACATATTTTAGACGTGATTCCAACGAGTAAGTTGCTTCGCATCATACGTACGAAACAAATAGAAGTGAATTATGAACTGACGTTAGAGAATGAAAAGAAAATTATTACAACACGTATTCCGATATTGAAAGAGGGAGGGGAAGTACAAGGAGCGTTTGCGATTTTTAAAGATATTACAGAAGTCGTAGATCTCGCGGAAGAAGTTACGGATTTAAAAGAGATTCAAACGTTACTTGAGGCGATTATTAACTCATCTGAGGAAGCAATTTCGGTTGTTGATGAGAAAGGAAGAGGGCTAGTTATAAACCCTGCTTATACAAAGCTAACTGGATTGACAGAAGAAGATATTCTTGGACAACCAGCTACAACAGATATTGTAGAAGGTGAAAGTATGCATATGAAAGTGCTTCGAACACGCCGTGCGGTACGCGGAATACATATGAAAATTGGTCAAAAAAAGCGGGATGTAATTGTAAACGTAGCGCCAGTTATTGTTGATGGAATATTGAAAGGAAGCGTCGGTGTAATTCGTGACGTATCAGAGATTCAAAAGTTAACAAATGAATTGAATAGAGCAAGGCAAATTATTCGAACATTAGAAGCGAAATATTCATTCGATGATATTGTAGGAAATTCAGATGAAACAACGGCAGCCATTGAACAGGCGAAACTTGGAGCAAATACACCAGCAACAGTATTGCTACGCGGAGAATCTGGAACGGGTAAAGAACTATTCGCGCATGCAATCCACAATGGAAGTAATCGAAAGTACAATAAGTTCGTCCGTGTGAACTGTGCGGCGATTTCGGAGACGTTGTTAGAAAGTGAATTATTCGGTTATGAGGAAGGTGCATTTTCTGGAGCGAAAAGAGGCGGAAAACGAGGGTTCTTTGAGGAAGCGAATAATGGCAGTATCTTTTTAGATGAAATAGGAGAGCTATCTGCCAATACACAGGCGAAGCTCCTTCGCGTGTTGCAAGAAAAAGAAATTGTAAAAGTTGGTGGAACGAAAGCGATACCTATTAATGTCCGGGTGATTGCAGCAACGCACGTGAATTTAGAAAAGGCTATTTTAGAAGGAGAGTTTAGGGAGGATTTATATTATCGATTAAATAAAATTCCGATTCAAATCCCGTCTCTGCGTCAGCGCAAAGGAGATATACCGGCAATTGCAGAAAGATTGATTCAAAAAATTAATCAAGATTATGGCCGGAATGTAGAGGGACTCACGGATGCAGCCATTTCATATTTGCAATCATATGAATGGCCAGGAAATGTTAGGGAACTTGAAAACATTTTAGGGCGAGCTATTATCTTTATGAATTATAACGAGATATATATTGAGGTGCATCATTTACCACCCTTACATAAAGAAGAGCAGACGGAGTTAAAGCAAACTAATTTATTACCTGAATTAGAAGAAAAGCCGCTTGAACATTTAGTGACAGAGTTTGAAGGGAATATTATTCATGAATATTTAGAGAAGTTTGATGGGAATAAAACAAAAACTGCAAGGGCGTTAGGAATTTCAGTTCGAAATTTATATTACAAGCTAGAAAAGTATGACTGTGCAAAAAATAGCATGCAATAAATTGCGTACCGTGCAATTTATTGCATGGTATATAAAAAGCGACAAAATAAGACAGAATATTTTGTTATTTTCCAAAGTATTGATTTTACTGCATTTTGAATGCGTTTTCATTATTGGTAAGACCACTTTAAAAAGTTGGCACGGTATTTGCTTAATAAATAGACGAGGGACGACGGAAAGGGTTGATTACAAAATATGAAGTTAGAACACTTAATTGATCAAGCAGCAGGACAGCCTAAAAAAACTGTAGCTGTAGCAGTAGCTGAAGATCATGAAGTAATTGAAGCTGTAGCAAAAGCAATTAAGTTACAGCTAGCTCAATTTCGTCTATATGGAAATCAAGAAAAAATAATGGGGATGCTACAAGAACATGGTTTACAAACTTCAGAACATATTGAAGTGATTGCGGCGTCGTCAAGTGCTGAGGCTGCAGAACTTTCTGTTAAATCCGTGAGAAACGGTGAAGCAGATGTGCTTATGAAGGGTAACATCCCAACAGCGAATATTTTGAAGGCTGTGTTAAATAAAGAGTGGGGGTTACGTAAAGGTAGCGTACTTTCACATGTAGCAGCATTTGAAGTTCCAAATTACGATCGTCTTATTTTCGTTACAGATGCAGCGATGAACATCGCACCTGATGTAACACAAAAAGCTGCTATTATACAAAATACTGTAGAAGTTGCCCAGGCAATAGGAATTGAGTTGCCAAAAGTTGCACCAATTGCAGCAGTAGAGGTTGTGAATCCAGCGATGCAGGCGACAATTGATGCAGCGATGCTAACACAAATGAATCGCCGCGGACAAATCAAAAATTGTATCGTAGATGGACCACTTGCTTTAGATAATGCAGTATCACAAATTGCAGCAGAGCATAAAGGCATAGTAAGTGATGTAGCAGGTAAGGCAGACATTTTACTCGTCCCAACGATTGAAGCTGGAAATGTGCTATATAAATCACTTATTTACTTTGCAAACGCAAAAGTAGGAGCAATGATTGCAGGCGCAAAAGCACCGATTGTTTTAACATCTCGTGCTGATTCAGCAGAAACAAAAGTATATTCATTAGCATTGGCAGTTACGACTGCTTCAAAATAAACCAAAAAGGGTAAAACATTAGGGGGAAACGACAATGACATTAGAAATCTTCGAATACTTAGAAAAATATGATTATGAGCAAGTGGTATTTTGTCAAGATAAAGAATCTGGTTTAAAAGCAATCATTGCAATCCATGATACAACACTTGGGCCAGCACTTGGTGGAACAAGAATGTGGACATATGATTCTGAAGAAGCGGCGATTGAAGATGCATTGCGTCTTGCAAAAGGGATGACATACAAAAACGCAGCAGCTGGTTTAAACTTAGGTGGTGCGAAAACAGTAATTATCGGTGATCCACGTAAAGATAAGAGTGAAGCAATGTTCCGCGCGTTAGGACGTTACATTCAAGGACTAAACGGACGTTACATCACGGCTGAAGATGTTGGTACAACTGTAGATGATATGGATATTATCCACGAAGAAACTGATTTTGTAACAGGTATTTCACCATCATTCGGTTCTTCTGGTAACCCATCTCCAGTAACTGCATACGGTGTTTACCGTGGTATGAAAGCAGCTGCAAAAGAAGCTTTCGGCACAGATAATTTAGAAGGAAAAGTAATTGCTGTTCAAGGTGTTGGTAACGTAGCATATCACCTATGCAAACATTTACACGCTGAGGGAGCAAAATTAATCGTTACAGATATTAATAAAGAAGCTGTGCAACGTGCAGTAGAAGAATTTGGTGCAACAGCAGTTGAACCAAATGAAATTTACGGTGTTGAATGTGATATTTATGCACCATGTGCACTAGGGGCAACAGTTAATGATGAAACTATTCCACAACTTAAAGCAAAAGTAATCGCAGGTTCTGCAAATAACCAATTAAAAGAAGATCGTCACGGTGACATCATTCATGAAATGGGTATTGTATACGCACCAGACTATGTAATTAATGCAGGTGGTGTAATTAACGTAGCTGACGAATTATATGGATACAATAGAGAGCGTGCACTAAAACGTGTTGAGTCTATTTATGACACAATTGCAAAAGTAATCGAAATTTCAAAACGTGATGGTGTAGCAACTTATGTGGCAGCCGATTGTTTAGCTGAAGAACGTATTGCAAGCTTGAAAAACACTCGTAGCACATACTTACGCAACGGTCACGACATTATTAGCCGTCGCTAATCATTCATATATAACTTTTACAAAAGGTGTGGTTACCTCTTATGAGGTTTCCACCTCCTTTTGAATTTAGTAGTGGAGGTAGCAAAATTGTCCTTAAATCGAATTCTTGTTATTAATCCGGGTAGTACATCTACAAAAATTGGTGTTTTTGATAATGAAAGACCCGTTTTAGAAGAAACTATTCGTCATGATGAAGAACAAATTGGAAAATATAAAAGAATAATTGATCAATATGAGTTTCGCAAAGAGACTATTTTAGAAGTTCTACATTCACATGGTATTAACATTTCAAAATTAAACGCTGTTTGTGGTCGTGGTGGATTACTTCGTCCAATCGAAGGCGGTACGTACACAGTAAATGATGCGATGTTAGAAGATTTAAAAAATGGATTTAGCGGCCATCACGCTTCAAATCTTGGAGGCATTTTAGCATATGAAATTGCTTCTGGATTAAATATTCCTGCATTCATTGTGGATCCTGTTGTTGTAGATGAAATGGACCCAATTGCTCGTATAAGCGGTATTGCTGGTATGGAACGTAAAAGTATTTTCCATGCATTAAACCAAAAAGCAGTTGCTCGTAAAGTAGCTGAAGAATTAAATCACAAATACGAGGATTTAAATTTATTAGTTACACATATGGGCGGCGGTATTACAGTCGGTGCTCATAAAAAAGGAAAAGTTATTGATGTTAATAATGGCTTAAACGGAGAAGGACCATTTAGTCCAGAACGTGCTGGTACAGTACCAGTAGGACAATTAGTTGAAATGTGTTTCTCTGGCGAGTATTACCGAGACGAAATGGTTAAAAAACTTGTCGGACAAGGTGGACTTGTAAGTCTTATCGGTACAAATGATGCAATTAAAGTAGAACAAATGGTTGAAAAAGGTGATCCTGAAGCAACTCTTATTTATAAAGCAATGGCATATCAAGTTGCAAAAGAGATTGGCGGAGCTAGTGCTGTACTTCACGGGAAAATCGATGCGATCGTTTTAACTGGTGGACTTGCGTACAGTAAAATTCTTGTCGATGAAATAAAAGAACGTGTTGACTGGATTGCAGATGTTATCGTACATCCAGGGGAAGATGAATTACAAGCATTAGCAGAAGGAGCACTTCGTGTATTACGTGAAGAAGAAGCGCCGAAAGAGTATGTTGTAAGAGAAAAACAAACAGTAGCTAGGGGTTGAGATAATGGCAAGAGAATATGATTTAGTCATCGTTGGCGGCGGTACAGGTGGATATGTTGCTGCTATTCGCGCATCACAACTAGGATTAAAAACAGCACTTGTTGAAAAAGAAAATCTTGGTGGTACTTGTTTGCACAAAGGATGTATTCCTAGTAAAGCTCTTTTACGTAGTGCAGAAGTATACGCAACTGCTAAAAAAAGCGAAGAGTTCGGAGTTATTGCAAGTAATGTAGAACTGAACTTTGCAAAAGTACAAGAGCGTAAAGAGAAGATTGTAACGCAGCTCCATAAAGGCGTTCAACATTTAATGAAACAAGGTAAAATTGATGTGTTTGAAGGTATTGGCCGTATTCTTGGCCCATCTATTTTCTCTCCGATGCCAGGGACAATTTCAGTTGAACTTGCAAGTGGAGAAGAGAATGAAATGTTAATTCCAAAAAATGTACTTGTTGCAACAGGTTCTCGCCCAAATTCATTACCAGGTTTAGAATTAGACGGAGAGTACGTAATGTCTTCAGATCATGCTCTAAAAATGGAAACGCTTCCCAGCTCGATTATTATCGTTGGTGGCGGTGTAATTGGTATTGAGTGGGCATCTATGCTTGCTGACTTTGGTGTAGAAGTTACAGTGTTAGAGTATGCGAAAACTATATTACCACTAGAAGATCAGGACGTTTCAAAAGAAATGCAACGTCTATTCAAGAAAAAAGGTATTAAAGTGGTAACTGGTGCAAAAGTATTACCAGAAACATTGGTAAAAGATAATGGAGTAACAATTCAAGCTGAACATAACGGTGAGAATAAAGAATTTAAAGCAGAAAAAATGCTTGTATCTGTAGGAAGACAAGCCAATACGCAAAATATTGGTTTAGAGAATACTGATATCGTTGTGGAAAAAGGATACATTCAAACAAATGAGTTTTATCAAACGAAAGAATCTCATATTTACGCAATTGGAGATGTAATCGGTGGCCTGCAACTTGCTCACGTTGCTTCTCATGAAGGAATTGTAGCAGTAGAACATATTGCAGGGAAAGAAGTTACACCAATTGATTACTCTATGGTATCAAAATGCGTATATAGCAGCCCAGAAGTTGCTTCTGTCGGTTTAACAGAACAAGAAGCGAAAGAAAAAGGCTATAAGTTAAAAGTAGGTAAGTTCTCATTCCGCGCAATCGGAAAAGCACTTGTATACGGAGAATCAGATGGATTTGTAAAACTTGTAGTTGATGAAGAAACAAATGACATTCTTGGTGTTCATATGATTGGACCACATGTAACGGATATGATTTCTGAAGCTGGTCTTGCAAGAGTACTTGATGCAACACCTTGGGAAGTAGCACATACAATTCATCCGCATCCATCATTATCTGAGGCGATTGGTGAAGCAGCACTAGCTGTAGATGGAAAAGCGTTACACGCATAAAAATGTGGATTTAGGAGGTTATGAAAAATGGCAGAAGTAAAAGAAAAGCGCCATGAAGAGCTTGGCTTAAGTGATGAGCAAGTATTAGAAATGTTCCGTACGATGTTACTTGCACGTAAAATTGACGAACGTATGTGGTTATTAAACCGTGCAGGTAAAATTCCATTCGTAATTTCTTGTCAAGGACAAGAGGCTGCGCAAGTTGGAGCGGCGTTCGCTCTTGATAGAGAGAAAGATTATGCATTACCATACTACCGTGATATGGGTGTTGTACTAGCGTTTGGTATGACAGCTAAAGAGCTTATGTTGTCTGCTTTCGCGAAAGCTGGAGATCCAAACTCTGGCGGTCGTCAAATGCCTGGTCACTTCGGTCAAAAGAAAAATCGTATTGTGACAGGATCATCTCCAGTAACAACACAAGTACCACATGCAGTTGGTATTGCACTAGCTGGAAAAATGGAGAAGAAAGATTTAGTAACGTTTGTTACATTTGGAGAAGGTTCTTCAAACCAAGGTGACTTCCATGAAGGCGCAAACTTTGCTGGTGTACACAAACTACCTGTTATTTTTATGTGTGAAAATAACAAATATGCAATCTCTATTCCAGTTGAAAAACAATTAGCATGTAAAAACGTATCAGATCGTGCAATTGGTTACGGTATGCCTGGATATACAATAGACGGAAACGATCCGCTTGCAGTATACAAAGCTGTAAAAGAAGCAGCAGACCGCGGCCGTCGTGGTGAAGGCCCGACTTTAATTGAAACAGTATCATATCGTTTAACAGCACATTCTAGTGACGACGATGATCGTGTTTATCGTGATAAAGAAGAAGTAGAAGAAGCAAAGAAAAAAGATTCAATTATAACATTTGCAGTTTATTTAAAAGAAGCTGGCGTGTTAACTGAGGAATTTGAAAAACAAATGTTAGACGAAATTATGCATATCGTAAATGAAGCAACAGAATATGCAGAAAATGCTCCGTATGCAGCACCTGAAGATGCATTGAAGCACGTATACGCAGAATAGGGGGGAACGTTTCATGGCTGTAATGTCTTATATCGATGCTATTACATTAGCAATGCGCGAAGAAATGGAACGCGATGAGAAAGTATTCGTTTTAGGAGAAGATGTTGGTAAAAAAGGTGGCGTGTTTAAAGCGACACACGGTTTATATGATCAATTTGGTGAAGATCGTGCGCTTGATGCACCGCTTGCAGAATCTGCAATTGCTGGGGTAGCAATTGGTGCGGCAATGTATGGTATGCGCCCAATCGCTGAAATGCAGTTTGCTGATTTCATCATGCCAGCAGTAAACCAAATTGTTTCTGAGGCAGCAAAAATTCGTTATCGTTCTAACAACGATTGG
The DNA here is from genome assembly GCF_022663495.1 of Bacillus cereus group sp. BfR-BA-01383. Taxonomy (NCBI): domain Bacteria; kingdom Bacillati; phylum Bacillota; class Bacilli; order Caryophanales; family Bacillaceae; genus Bacillus; species Bacillus cereus group sp. BfR-BA-01383. The sequence goes on along the minus strand of NZ_JAKUFP010000001.1, from coordinate 209,936 downwards.
ACTTGTCCAGTTACAATTCGTGCGCCATTTGGTGGCGGTGTTCACGGTGCATTGTATCATTCACAATCTGTAGAAGCGATGTTTGCAAACCAACCAGGTTTAAAAATTGTTATCCCTTCTACACCATATGATGCAAAAGGCTTATTAAAAGCAGCAATCCGTGATGAAGATCCAGTATTATTCTTCGAACATAAACGTGCATATCGCTTAATTAAAGGTGAAGTGCCAGAAGATGACTATGTATTACCAATCGGAAAAGCAGATGTAAAACGTGAAGGTGATGATATTACTGTTATCACGTACGGATTATGTGTTCACTTTGCTCTTCAAGCAGCTGAGAAGTTAGCGCAAGATGGCATCTCTGCACATATTCTTGATTTACGTACTGTGTATCCATTAGATAAAGAAGCAATCATTGAAGCTGCTTCAAAAACTGGTAAAGTTCTTCTTGTAACAGAAGACAATAAAGAAGGAAGTATTATGAGTGAAGTGGCAGCTATTATCGCTGAAAATTGCCTGTTTGATTTAGATGCACCAATTGCACGTCTTGCAGGTCCAGACGTTCCAGCAATGCCATATGCACCAACAATGGAAAAATTCTTTATGGTAAATCCAGATAAAGTTGAAAAAGCAATGCGTGAACTTGCGGAATTTTAATCGGGGGGACTATACATGGCTGTAGAAAATATCACAATGCCTCAGCTCGGGGAGAGCGTTACAGAGGGTACAATTAGCAAATGGCTCGTTAATGTTGGGGATCACGTAAATAAATATGATCCGCTTGCAGAAGTAATGACTGACAAAGTAAATGCAGAAGTACCATCTTCTTTCACTGGTATTGTGAAAGAGTTAATCGCTGGTGAAGGTGATACGTTAGCTGTAGGTGAGGTTGTTTGTGTCATTCAAGTAGAAGGCGCAGATGAAGTAGCTGCAACAGCTGTAGAGGAAAAAACGAAAGAAGAATCAAAGTCAGAAGTAACTACTGCTGAGAAAGCACCGAAAGTAAAACAACCAACTGATGGAAAACCACGTTTTTCACCAGCTGTGTTAAAACTTGCGGGTGAGCATAATGTTGATTTAGATCTAGTAGAAGGTACAGGATCAAATGGTCGTATTACTCGTAAAGATATTTTAAAGCTAGTGGAATCTGGAAATATTCCGCAAGCAGGTGCGAAAAAAGAGGAAGCGGTAGCAGCAGTAGTAGAAGCGCGTCCAGAAGCACCAAAAGCAGCACTAGTAGCGCAAAAAGTAGAAGCTGCAAAACCAGTTTCTGTACCAACAATGCCTGGCGATATCGAAATTCCAGTAACGGGTGTGCGTAAAGCAATTGCAGCGAACATGTTACGTAGTAAACATGAGGCGCCACACGCTTGGATGATGATTGAAGTAGATGTGACAAACCTTGTGTCATACCGTAATTCAATTAAAGGTGATTTTAAAAAGCGTGAAGGCTTTAACTTAACATTCTTTGCTTTCTTCGTAAAAGCAGTAGCACAAGCGTTAAAAGAGTATCCTCAAATTAACTCAATGTGGGCTGGCGATAAAATCGTTCAGAAGAAAGATATTAATCTTTCTATCGCTGTTGCAACAGAAGATGAACTATTTGTACCAGTAATTAAGCAAGCAGACGAAAAAACAATTAAAGGTATCGCTCGCGAAATTACAGAACTTGCAGGAAAAGTACGCACGAAATCGTTAAAAGCGGACGAAATGCAAGGCGGAACATTTACAATTAATAACACAGGATCATTTGGTTCTGTTCAATCTATGGGCATTATTAATTACCCACAAGCGGCTATTTTACAAGTTGAATCAATTGTAAAACGACCAGTAATTATGGATAATGGTATGTTCGGTGCTCGTGACATGGTTAACTTATGTCTATCACTTGATCACCGTGTACTTGATGGTTTAATTTGTGGTAAGTTCTTAGGACGTGTAAAAGAAATTTTAGAAAATACGTCAGAAAATAATACATCTGTATATTAATAAAAAGCTCGCTTAGGCGAGCTTTTTATCATCTTATTTCTTCTGCTGCTCCTACTATATGTACGACACTTTTCCCAGTAATCTTACAATGGACGATTATGTATTAGGAATTTACGAAAATCCATTGCTGATATATGGTATATGGATATAAAATAAAAAAAGAATAATTTTTTTGGCAAATCTTACTGACGAAACTGTAGTATAATATATTGTATTGTATGAAAAAGAGAGTTATTCTATATAAGTGTTTTATAGATAATGTGTAATCAGTCGTCAAAACATGAAGAGTATTGACTCCTGGTTTTTTATTTTGCCGTAACAATGTTTCAGGAGGATGTCATGAAAAGAAGTACCGAGTTTCTAAAAAGTTTAGATGTAAAATTAATTTTAATTTTGTGTGCATTTTGTGTTATAAGTATAACTGCTATATACAGCAGTCAACAAACCGGACAGTATGGAGATGCAAACTTTGCTATGAAGCAGGGTTTGAACTACATAATTGGAGCTGTCTTGTTATTGCTTGTTGCCAGCATCGACTTAGATCAATTACAAAAATTGTCTTGGCCGCTTTATATTGTTGGATTTGGCTCACTTATTCTTTTGAAAATACTACCGGTTTCCAGTTTCACACCTGAAAAATTAGGTGCAAAAAGATGGTTCGTTTTCCCGGTATTTGGACAAATTCAGCCATCTGAGTTTTTCAAAATTTCATTACTGCTTGTGGTAGCAAGTATAGCAGTGAAACATAATGCACAGTATATGGCAAGGACATTCCAAACAGATTTAAAACTAGTAGGTAAAATTATGCTAGTATCCCTTCCTCCTATGGCCGTTGTATATAGTCAGCCAGATACAGGTATGGTGTTCTTATATGCCGCTGCAATTGCATGTATTTTATTTATGTCAGGTATTCAGAAGAAATTGATAGCATTATGTACAGTTATTCCGGTGACCATATTATCTGCGTTAATATTTATTTACGTAAGGTATGAGGATTTCTTCTTTAATAATTTAGTTACTTTACTAAAGCCTCACCAACAATCGCGTATATTGGGTTGGTTAGATCCGTTTGAACATACAGATCAAGGGTATCAAACACAGCAATCGATTTTAGCTGTAGGTAGTGGAGGCATGGAAGGGAAAGGGTTTGGCGAAGGAAACGTCTATATCCCAGAGAAGCATACTGACTTTATTTTCGCTACAATTGCCGAAGAAGGTGGATTTATAGTAGCAGCGTTAGTGGTATTCTTGTTCCTATTACTACTATATCGAACAATTATTATCGGTTATTCTGCTGATAATTTATTCGGTACATTATTATGTGCTGGATCTATCGGTATATTAACGGTTCAAATATTCCAAAATATCGGTATGATCGTTGGATTAATGCCTGTAAAAGGTATTGCGTTACCTTTCTTATCATATGGGGGAAGTTCCTTATTCTCGAATATGATTATGATGGGTCTCATATTATCGGTACGGAAAACATATAAAAAATATATGTTTTCGGTTAAGTAAAAAAGCTGGTTCGTGTAAAAACGAACCAGCTTTTTTACATATATGCTCTCAAACGTTGCAAACTAAAACAGACTTGTAGGTTGGAATGTTTAAGGAGTGCAATGTGATGTATATGCATATTTTTGAAGGAGCACGGCACCTTTCTAATAGCGAATGGGTTGTTCGAGCTATTATAGCGTACATATTTTTAATATTAGTCGCGAAAGCGATGGGACAAAGGTCCATCGCACAACTTCGATTTTTAGATGTTGTATTAGTGTTATTGCTTGGTGGGAATATTTCTAACGCGCTATCTGATGAAAAAGTTGGATTACTCGGTTCGATGATTACAACGTTTATACTCGTTGTACTTCACATCATAAGCTCTGTTTTAATGTTGAAATGGGATAGATGGAGACGCTTTTTAGAGCCTGCGCCTATTATTCTTATACATAATGGTTCCATTGATTTTAGTAATTTGAAAAAGGCGAGGATTACGGCAGAATACTTATTTTCAGAACTTCGCGTGCAAAATGTGAGTGATATTTCTACAATTAAATTGGCTCTATGGGAAGCGAGTGGCGTCGTTTCTATATTTCAGTATCCAGAATATGAAGCAGTTTCTCGCCTTGACCTTAAAGTGGCAGGGAAAAAATCTCCAGTTGCTTTTATTTTAGTGAAGGATGGAAAAATCCAGCAGGACGTTCTCGCTTTAATAGGAAAAACAGAGGAGTCGGCGAAAGAATTTTTAGAGAAGAGTGCGGAAATCGAATCCATTATGCTAGCTACAGTAGATGAAGCACATAAAATAAATATTTTGTTAAAAAAATGAAAAATATACGCATTTTGTCGTTTCATACATATGATACAATAGTGTGGACAACGAAAAAGGAGGCGATACGATGGGATATGTAGAAGAATTGCGAAAAATAGTTGGTCATCGCCCTTTAATTTTAGTTGGTGCTGTTGTACTCGTTATAAATGAAAATGGAGATGTATTATTACAGCAAAGAACAGAACCGTACGGAAAATGGGGGCTGCCTGGTGGACTGATGGAGCTTGGTGAATCACCAGAAGAAACAGCGTGCCGTGAAGTATATGAAGAGACTGGGATAAAAGTAAAGAATCTACGATTAATAAATGTATTTTCTGGGGCGAACTATTTTACAAAATTAGCAAACGGTGATGAATTTCAATCTGTAACGACAGCCTATTATACGGATGAATACGAAGGGGATTTTGTTATGAATAAAGAAGAAGCGGTTCAGCTTAAATTTTTCCCAGTAACAGAACTACCTGACTATATTGTAGGATCACATAAAAAAATGATTGTTGAATATATGAAGATTATGGAAAAGTGACAAAAAGGTGTTAGAGCCCTGCTCTAACACCTTTTCTATACCCAAATACAAGTAAACTTACTTGTATTTCATAAACATTAACTGGTAAGATACAAATAGGTAGAATTAGAGGAGGGAAAAGATTGATTAATTTTAACTTTTTTATGAATGATGTTGTTCGCCAAGCGCGTGAAGAGATTGTCTCTGCTGGATATACAGAATTGACGACGCCAGAAGCAGTAGAAGAAGCGTTTAAAAGAAATGGAACAACACTTGTAATGGTGAACTCTGTATGTGGTTGTGCAGGTGGTATTGCTCGTCCTGCTGCTGCGCATTCCGTACATTATGATAAACGTCCTAACCATCTTGTAACGGTGTTTGCAGGTCAAGATAAAGAAGCAACAGCAAGAGCGCGTGAATATTTTGAAGGATATCCACCTTCATCTCCATCATTTGCTTTATTGAAAGATGGAAAAATTGTAACGATGGTAGAACGTCATGAAATTGAAGGGCATGAACCAATGCAAGTCATTGCGAAACTACAGTCGTATTTCGAAGATAATTGTGAAGAACTATAAATAAGTGAAAAGGCGGTACATCCACGGTTACGTGGATGTACCGCCTTTTTTTATTTAGTATTTAAAACGATGGGATATGCATATGGATATAGTTTTATGCGTTATTTTATGCATAGATAACAGGGTATTTAAGGTAATTTCATTTATTTTTATTTTATATATTGCATAAAAATTAAACTACTGATACAATACAAACATCGAATAAATATTCTAATTAACTTTTAAATATACATTATTAGGGGGAAGAAAGATGAAGAAGTTTTTATCAATATCGTTTGCACTTATTTTAATTGTAAGTATGTTCAGTGCTTGTAGTAATGGGGAAGAAAAGGCTACTGAAAAAAATGAAAAAGTACTTGTTATGGGTACTTCAGCGGACTATAAACCTTATGAATACGTGGAAGCGTCAAAGAGCGATGAAATCATCGGATTTGACATTGATATCGCAAAATATATCGGAAAAGAACTTGGCTATGAAGTGAAAGTGAAAGATATGGATTTTGGTGGTTTATTAGCATCTCTTAGCTCAGGAAAAGTTGATTTCGTTATGGCAGGTATGACGCCAACTGCAGAGCGTAAAAATAATGTTGATTTCACAGATATATATTTTGTTGCTAATAACATGATTGTTTCTAAAAAGGATTCTAACATTAAATCAGTAGAAGATTTAAAAGGGAAAAAAGTAGGGGTACAAACAGGATCTATTCAAGAAGAAAAGGCAGCTGAATTTAAAAAACAAGTTGATTTCAAAGCTGAGGGACGTGACCGTATACCAGAAATCGTACAAGAAATTAAAGCGGGTCGTTTTGATGCAGCGATTTTAGAAGATACAGTAGCGAAAAATTATTTAGAGAAAATGAAAGAATTACAAGGAATTGAAATTAAAGAAGCACCAGAAGAAGTAGGAGCAGCAATTGCCCTTCCGAAAAACAGTGATAAAACAGAAGAATTTAATAAGGTAATTAAGAAAATGCAAGAAAATGGAGAAATGGATAAATTAGTGAAGAAGTGGTTTGGCAGCGAAAAATAAGCTGCCTTTCACTTTTCTGTGAGGGGAATGAAAAGGATGAATCTAGATTTTTCGGCAATTACGCCTTCAATACCATATATATTAAAAGGGCTAGAGGTTACTTTGCAAATTGTAGCTGCATCAGCTTTGGCAGGATTTATTTTAGGGATGTTATTAGCGCTTTGTAAAATTGCTAGAATACGAGCATTAAATATTGCAGCAGATATTTATACATCAATTTTTCGTGGTACACCGCTAGTATTGCAATTAATGATTATTTATTTCGGTGTTCCGCAAATGATTGGGTATGAGATACCGGCCTTTTTAGCAGCTGTACTTGCATTTAGTTTAAATTCAGGTGCATATATGTCAGAAGTAATTCGTGCCGGCATTCAAGCAGTTGATAAAGGACAAACAGAAGCGGCTATGGCTTTAGGGGTTCCTTACGGAAAAATGATGAGAAATATTATTTTTCCTCAAGCTTTAAAAAATATATTACCAGCACTTGTAAACGAGTTTGCGACTCTTACGAAAGAATCGGCTGTAGTAACTGTAATTGGAGCGACAGATTTAATGCGTCGTGCTTACATTGTAGGCGGTGAAACGTTTAAATATCTTGAGCCATTACTATTTGTTGGACTGATTTATTATATGCTAGTCATTATTCTTACATTAGTCGGGAAAGCCATTGAAGGGAGAATGAAAAAAAGTGATTAAAATTGAAAACCTTCATAAGTCATTTGGGAAAAATGAAGTATTAAAAGGGATTACGACAACGCTTGAAAAAGGAGAAGTTGTTGCAATTATCGGGCCGTCGGGATCAGGAAAATCAACATTTTTACGTTGTATGAATATGTTAGAAGCACCGACAAATGGTCACATTTGGATTGGAACGGAAGAAGTAACGAACCCGAAAACGAATATCATGCATGTTCGTGAAAATGTCGGAATGGTATTTCAGCATTTTCACCTATTCCCTCATATGACGGTATTAGAAAATATTACGTATGCTCCTATTAATGTAAAAGGAGTAACGAAGCAAGAAGCGGAAAAGAAAGCAGAGAAACTTTTAGAAAAAGTAGGATTATTAGATAAAAAAGATACGTATCCGAATCGTCTTTCAGGAGGACAAAAGCAACGTGTAGCAATTGCAAGAGCGTTAGCGATGGAACCGGAAGTTATGTTATTTGATGAACCAACATCAGCACTAGATCCAGAAATGGTGAAAGAAGTGCTAGAAGTTATGAAATCATTAGTAACGACAGGAATGACGATGGCTATCGTTACACACGAAATGGGATTTGCAAAAGAAGTGGCAGATCGTGTTCTTTTCTTAGACGGAGGAAAGCTTGTAGAAGATAGTGCCCCAGAAGAATTTTTTGCAGCACCGAAGAGTGAACGTGCGCAACAATTTTTACAAAAGATATTGTAATATGTAAAGGTTAGGTGAATAATAAGCAGAAAAGGATGACATTGTGTCATCCTTTTTTTATACTAACTTTAAATACATTTATACATATAGGAGCAATGATATGTTTAAAATTGGATATCGTACAGTCAAAACAGCGCTTGGAACAGGGGCAGCGGTTTTTCTTGCTCAGTTATTAGGATTAGAATTTTATAGTTCAGCGGGTATTTTAGTTATATTATGTGTACAAAATACGAAGCGTAAATCACTTCAAGTATCGTTACATCGTTTTTTAGCTTGTGTATTATCAATGGCATTCGCGTTTTGTATTTTTGAAACAATTGGTTATACACCACTTGCGATTAGTGTATTATTACTTACATTTATCCCGACTGCAGTTATGTTTAAAATTCAAGAAGGGATTGTCACGAGCTCAGTTATTGTCATGCATCTATATTCATTGAAACACATTACATGGCTTATAGTTGGAAATGAAATTGCTATATTAACGATAGGGATTAGTGTGGCGCTATTAGTGAATATGTATATGCCAAGTAGTGAAAATAAGCTAAGAGAGTATCAGGATACAATAGAAAGTAATTTTAAAACAATTTTGTTTGAAATGGTTGTTTATTTGCGAAATAGAGAAAGTAGTTGGAGTGGGGCAGAACTCATCGAAACCGAGAACATGCTAAATGAAGCGAGAGATTTATCGTTTAAGAAACTTGAGAATGCATTTATGCGAGAAGATGACTATTACTATCGTTATTTCAATATGCGCATGCAACAATTTGAAATTTTGGAGCGGATGATACCATTAGCTGCGTCATTATCTTGGACGTATGAACAAGCTGATATGATTGCAGACGTAATTGAAAATATAGGGAATTCTATTCGTCCTGAAAGTACAGGGGTCATTTCGTTAAGACAACTGCAAGAAATGCGAGAAGTATTTAGAGAAATGCCTTTACCAGTCACACGAGAAGAATTTGAAATACGTGCAAAACTCGTTCAACTTGTTTATGAGATGGAGCAATATTTACTCATTAAAAGTCGTTTTAAGGGAAAGGATAATATAAAAGAACTTATATAGAAGGTAGGAATTATGTATGCCGTATCTTCTTTCTTTATTATTATGCCTTTCTTTATCACCGATTTGGCCTCTTGGTGATAATCCACGTGCCGGTGATCCTTTCATTATTGTAAATAAAGCGACGAATAAACTAGCTTACATAGACGATGGAAAGATTCAAAAGGTTTTTCCAGTAGCGACAGGAAAAACAAATGAATTAACCCCAGAAGGAACTTTTGATATTGTAATGAAAGCGAAGGATCCGTACTATATTGCAAAGGATATTCCGGGGGGATCACCAAAAAATCCACTTGGATCAAGGTGGATGGGATTTAATGCAAGAGAAACTGATGGGAGTAAATATGGAATACATGGAACAAACCAACCTAGTTCAATTGGAAAGTATATTTCACAAGGATGTATAAGAATGAAAAAAAACGATGTGGAATATTTATTTGATCGTATTCCAATTGGAACGAAAGTATGGATTGTGAAATCAAAAAAATCCTTTCAGCAATTGGCAAAAGAAAAAGGTGCTATTGCATATGAAAAAGCCAACGAAAAGGTTGGCTTTTTCTTTTATTATAAGTTGTCTTGACATGTGTACATAAGCATGCGTTAATGAAGATATAGAAAGATAAAAAAAGAAAAAGGGGTTGCTCATATGTACTTGAATCCAAAAATCTCGTATATGCAGTTTTTTATTGGTTTTCTATTTGTGATTACATTCATATTGGCAACTTTTAATATATGTTCTTATGTTGTAGCGATTATATTGATGGCACTGCTTAATCTTACATTTGTTATTGGGGCATTTCAGCAGAAACAGTATACAAGTTTTGTAATAGCATTAGTAATGGCATTTTCCTTTAGTATTGTAGCAATTATGATTTATACAAAATAAACCATCTCGATTTCGAGATGGTTTATTTTATGATGTGTAAAAAGTAAAAAAAGGACGAGTGAGTCGTCCTTTTTACCAAAACATACTTGCGCCAGTAAGTAGTGTTGTTACAAGTATAGAAATTAACATTATATAAACCATAATTTTTTGAGCTTTTTTATGCATCGTTAAACCTCCTTGCAAATCAGTACCATTTCATTGTAACGAGAAATGAAATTATGGACAAGGGGAGAGCAAGGACAAAATTCGGGAAGGGGTTGCAAAATATAACAGGAAATTTGCGTATGAGTAGAGAATATATTAAAAGATAGATGGTTAATTTTTTTATGCAAGCTGAAGAATGGAGATACGATGATGAAAATATATGAAACAAATCGTTTACATTTAAGGGAAATTGATGAGTCGTATGCGGAAAAAGTTCTTCAATATTACGACAGAAATCGTGAATTTTTAAAAGCTTGGGAAGAGTATAGACCGGAGGGTTTTTTTACATTAGATTATCAAAAGAAAAGGTTACAAAAGGATAGAAAAGAGTTTGCAGAAGGAAAGATTATTAGGTTATGGATTTTTAAAAAGGGTGATGATACGAAAATAATTGGATGTATTTCATTTAATTTAATCGTTCGTGGTATTTATCAATCTTGTGTACTCAGTTACAAATTAGATAAAGAAGAGTTGAATAAAGGCTATACGACAGAAGCGCTTAGAAAAGCAATTCAAGTTGCTTTTGAGGAATCTCATTTACATCGTATAGAAGCGCCGATTATGCCACGTAATTTAGCATCTATACAAGTAGTGACGAAGATAGGCTTTCAATATGAGGGAGTATCTAGGAAGATGTTAATGGTAAATGGCGTGTGGGAAGATCATATGCGCTGGGTATTGTTAAATGAATAATAGGAAGCAGATGGTTATCTAGACATATAAACCATCTGTTTTTTGTCTTGTATTTCGAAACTTTTGTGAAATTCTGTTATAATTAGTAGTGTTACATACATAATGGTAGTGCAGGAGGCGCAGTCTTATGATTAATCAAGAACGTTTAGTAAATGAATTTATGGAATTAGTACAAGTAGATTCTGAAACGAAATTTGAAGCAGAAATCTGCAAAGTATTAACAGAGAAATTTACAGCTTTAGGTGTAGAAGTATTTGAAGATGACACAATGGCTGTAACTGGTCATGGTGCAGGTAACTTAATTTGTACTTTACCAGCAACAAAAGATGGTGTTGATACAATTTACTTTACTTCTCATATGGATACAGTAGTTCCTGGTAATGGCATTAAGCCTTCTATTAAAGATGGATATATCGTATCAGATGGTACTACAATTTTAGGTGCGGATGATAAAGCGGGATTAGCATCAATGTTTGAAGCAATTCGCGTTTTAAAAGAGAAAAACATCCCTCATGGTAAAATTGAATTTATTATTACAGTTGGAGAAGAATCTGGTCTTATTGGTGCAAAAGCGTTAGACCGTGAGCGTATTACAGCGAAGTATGGTTACGCATTAGATAGCGATGGAAAAGTTGGTGAAATCGTTGTTGCAGCTCCAACACAAGCGAAAGTGAACGCAATTATTCGCGGGAAAACAGCTCACGCTGGTGTAGCACCGGAAAAAGGTGTATCTGCAATTACGATCGCTGCGAAAGCAATTGCAAAGATGCCACTTGGTCGTATTGATTCTGAAACGACTGCAAATATTGGTCGTTTTGAAGGTGGTACACAAACAAATATCGTTTGCGATCATGTACAAATCTTTGCGGAAGCTCGTTCTTTAATTAATGAGAAAATGGAAGTCCAAGTTGCGAAAATGAAAGAAGCATTTGAAACAACTGCAAAAGAAATGGGCGGTCAAGCAGACGTTGAAGTAAACGTTATGTACCCAGGTTTTAAATTTGCTGATGGCGACCATGTTGTAGAAGTTGCAAAACGTGCAGCTGAAAAAATTGGTCGTACACCTTCTCTACACCAAAGTGGTGGCGGAAGTGATGCAAACGTAATTGCAGGACATGGTATTCCAACAGTGAACTTAGCAGTTGGTTATGAAGAAATTCATACAACAAACGAGAAGATTCCTGTTGAAGAGTTAGCAAAAACAGCAGAATTAGTTGTTGCGATTATTGAAGAAGTAGCGAAGTAAGTAATAAAGTAAAAAAGACGTGTGAACCAATTATGGTTTACACGTCTTTTTTTATTTTGATTCAATTGCTCTCACAAGGCGGATAAGCCAGTATAAGAAAATCCATGGCAGTATATAAGTTGTTACGATACTTAGTAAACGAGGGAGGAGTCCGGCTGTATTAATATTAAAAATCGGGAGTAGTAAGTAATTAATTAAGATGATTAATATAATAATGAGAAAGGTATAGTTGAGTTTACTATTTGATTTCATAATAAGTCACTCCTTTTACAATAATATCCATCTTTTATGTTAAGTATAGCAAAAATAAGGATAAAAAGAATAAGTAATTATTATATTGTACATGAGTTTGATATAATAAAGGAACGAACGTTCTCTGGAGGGAGTGAGTACTATGCGAGAAATGTATCCGAAAAATGGTCGTGTAATTTTGCATGTAGATATGAATTGTTTTTTCGCATCTGTTGAGATTGCTCATGACCCATCATTACAAGGAAAACCACTAGCGGTTGCAGGAAATGAAAAAGAGAGAAAAGGAATTATCATAACATGTAGTTATGAGGCGCGAGAATATGGTATACGTACGACGATGCCTCTTTGGGAAGCGAAAAGGTTATGTCCACAATTAGTTGTAAGGCGTCCTAATTTTACATTATATCGCGAAGCTTCATTTCAAATGTTTCAAATACTTTCCCGTTTTACAGAAAAAATACAACCAGTTTCTATAGATGAAGGATATTTAGATATTACAGATTGCTACGCACTTGGTTCGCCTCTTGAAATAGCAAAGATGATTCAACAAGCACTATTAACAGAGTTACAGCTTCCATGTAGTATTGGAATCGCTCCAAACCTTTTCCTAGCAAAAACGGCTTCTGATATGAAAAAACCACTTGGCATTACTGTACTTCGAAAACGTGATATCCCAGAAATGATTTGGCCACTTCCAGTTGAAGCAATGCATGGAATTGGACAGAAGACAGCTGAAAAATTAAATGACATTCATATACTGACAATTGAACAGTTAGCAAAGGGAGACGAGCATATCATTCGCGCTAAAATTGGAAAACATGGTGTTGATTTACAACGGCGTGCAAAAGGCATGGATGATAGGGAAGTTGATCCGAGTCAAATGGGACAACATAAAAGCGTTGGTAATTCGACGACTTTTTCAAAGGATATGGATGAAGAGAAAGAATTACTTGATATGTTAGAACGTTTATCAAAATCAGTGAGTAAAAGATTACAAAAGCGAACTCTTGTCAGCTATAATATTCAAATTACGATTAAATACCATGATAGACGGACGGTAACACGGAGTAAGCAATTGAAAAATGCAATTTGGGAAGAACGAGATATTTTTCAAGCAGCCTCCCGTTTATGGAAGCAACATTGGGATGGTGATTCCGTTCGTTTACTAGGTGTTACAGCTACTGAAATAGAGTGGAAGACAGAATCGGTGAAACAATTAGATTTGTTTTCGTTTGAAGAGGATGCAAAAAAAGAACCGCTACTTGCTGTTATTGATCAAATTAATGATAAGTATGGGACACCGCTTTTACAGCGAGGTAGTCAACTATTACGTAAGCAAGAGAAGTCGTTTCAACAAAAATTAGAAAATAAGTTTATGTAGAAGATATTATGAATATAAACCCTTCTTTTTTTAGATAGAACAGAGAATCCGGCCATGCGTAGAAGCGGTCAGATCCTTTTTTAGCCCCAAACCAAGTTAAAACAAAAAGATTGAAAGAGTATGGATTACTTCAAGTTATTTCAAGCAGTTTCTAATAACTTGAAAATAAAAAATTAATGAACATAAAAAAAGCACTGATTACAGTGCTTTTTTTTATAAATTACGAGATTGTAGGATTTTCAAAAATAACAATCTCTGAACTATTTGTTGTTGAAACGCGTTGTGCGTAATATGTTAAAGCGGAAGAAATATATGTTGGCAACGTCTCATTTGTATGTGATGTTGTATATTCATGAATTAATTCTTTTAAAGTCGTCCATTCTAGTTGTGCTGGGTGATCAGAAACGAAAGAACTTACCCAGCGATCAAATGAAGATGAAAAATCAGTTTGTAAACGAAATACTTCTTTCATAATAAAACGCTCCTTTAAATGTGGTACAATCATTTTAACACAAAGTACGAACGATGGATAAATTTTTTAAGTATAACGTTCGTGTTATATAGTTGTCTAGATGATTGGTTATATAAATTCAATTTGCCATTTGAAATAACATTCCGTAAGATGAAAGATAGATTATATAAAGAGCTGGAGGAAAGAAAGTGGAATTTGTATTTTTAGGAACTGGTGCAGGTGTTCCTTCAAAAGGAAGGAATGTTTCAGCAATTGCTTTGCAATTGTTAGAAGAACGAGGACAGACTTGGTTATTTGACTGTGGTGAAGCGACGCAACATCAAATATTACATACGTCTGTACGTCCGCGCCGTATTGAAAAAATATTTATTACGCATTTACATGGCGATCATATTTTTGGATTACCTGGTTTATTGGGCAGCCGTTCGTTTCAAGGTGGAATAACACCGTTAACAGTGTACGGGCCAAAAGGAATTAAACAATTTATTGAAGTAGCATTATCGGTAAGTACGACACATGTCAAATATCCACTTGAAGTTGTTGAGATAGAGGAAGAAGGCACCGTGTTTGAAGATAATGAGTTCTATGTGGAAACGAAAAGACTTTCACATGGCATTGAATGTTTTGGATACCGTATTGTAGAGAAAGATATACAAGGAGCACTTTTAGTCGATAAGCTGTTAGAAATGGGTGTGAAACCGGGTCCGATTTTCAAACGTTTAAAAGATGGAGAAGTAGTTGAGTTAGAGAATGGTACAATGTTAAATGGAAAAGATTTTATCGGTCCGCCTCAAAAAGGGAGAATTATTACCATTTTAGGTGATACACGATATTGCGAAGCGAGTAGAGAGCTAGCACAAGACGCCGATGTACTTGTTCATGAGGCAACTTTTGCGGCAGAAGACGAACAACAAGCGTATGATTATTTCCATTCCACATCTAAGCAAGCTGCGAGTATTGCACTTCAAGCAAATGCGAAACGATTAATATTGACTCATATTAGTTCTCGTTATCAAGGAGATACATATAAGGAATTATTGGAAGAAGCAAGGGAGTTATTTTCTAATACGGAAATAGCAACGGATTTGAAATCATTTCCAGTATAAAAATAATAATTTCATGAAAAAATGGTGACATCGGTTTACCATTTTTTTATTTCTAAAAAAAATTTAAAATAAAACTGTTATCATTTCATACTTATACTTGGATAATACAGAAATTTATAATGGTTTGAGTATATAAGGTAAAAATACATTTTAACGATTATGTAGAAAAACTGTTATATAAGAAGATGTACGTACAAGTAATACAAAGAAGAAAAGAAGACTTTTATTCAGAAACTTTAAAATTCAATAAAAGTAAGCGTTTAATAAAAAACGAGCTATAATGAGGGCACATTATAATTTACATCATACGTGTTAGCCATTTTTTGTAACAAACGAAATTGACTAAATAGTGAGAGAGCAACATGGAGATTATTATAAGGAAAGATATTACTATTATTTGTACTATATCTTTTTCCACTCTTTAGTTTTAAAGCGCAAACGGTATGAAAGCGATAGGATCTTTAGCAAGTGTAGCTGTTGCAAGTTTCTTAGTAGAAGCTTTTCAATTATACGTTGGTGGAGATTTAATTGGTATACCATTCTTTAAAAGAAGTCGAAAAATCAGTAGGTAGTCTAAGCAGAGTAGTGGGGGCAACTTTAGTTACATTAGTAATGGGTGTATCACCTTTTTATGCTATGCTTGTAGGGGCTTCTGTGTTAAACTTTGGATTGCTACCAGGATTTATTGCTGGTATTTTATATCATTTTAAATGAAAGTAATGCTATATTTCTTATGTACTATGGTATCTGGTATTATTTCAGGATATATTGGTTCACTTTTATTCAAAAACTATCCAATTCGTACAGCGGAGCAAATTCGTGGTACGGCTGGAAAAGCAGCAGATGCGGTAGCTTAATAGAATAGTAGAAAATAATTTTCATAGAGGTTTAGGGGGAGTTATAATGAAGTATCGCTCGGTATTTGATATTATTGGTCCAGTTATGATTGGTCCATCAAGTTCACATACAGCAGGGGCAGCAAGAATGGGGCAAGTTGCTCGCCAGCTGTTTCGTCATGAACCAGAGAGAGTTAGCATTTCATTATATGGATCATTTGCAAAAACGTATCGTGGGCACGGTACGGATGTAGCGTTAATTGGTGGAATACTTGGATTTGAAACGGATGATTTACGTATTCCAAGCGCGTTAGACATTGCAAAAGAACGCGGAATTGAAGTGGAATTCATTGAAGAAGATGCAAATGCTCCGCACCCGAATACAGCGAAAATTCGTCTGTATAAAGGTGAAGAGGAAATCGAAGTTGTTGCATGTTCTATTGGTGGTGGTAAGATCGAGGTTGTAGAGTTAAACGGCTTTGATCTGCAATTATCAGGAACAAGCCCAGCACTTCTTATTGTAAATAACGATCGCTTTGGTGCTATTGCAGCAGTAGCTTCAATCCTTGCGAAACATGAGATTAACATTAGTACAATGAGTGTTTCTCGTAAAGAAAAAGGAAGAAGAGCACTTATGGTCATCGAAACAGATGAATTGTTAGCAGATGAAGTGATTGAAGAGATAAACGGGCAACAAAATATTTGTCAAGTAACCATTATGGATTAATTGCAGGGGGGACACACCATGTTTCGGAACGCAGCGGAACTAGTGGCGCAAGCTAAAGAACAAAATGTAAAAATTGCAGAAATTATGATTCAATGTGAAATGGAAACAAGAAGTATTTCACGTGAAGAAGTAATTGCTGGTATGGAAAAGAACTTAGTCGTGATGGAACAAGCAGTAGAACGCGGTATTCGCGGTGTGAAATCACCGACTGGTTTAACTGGCGGAGATGCTGTAAAAGTTCAAACGTATATGAATAGCGGAAAAGGGTTATCTGGAGATACGATTTTGGATGCTGTGAGTAAAGCGGTCGCAACAAATGAAGTAAACGCGGCGATGGGAATCATTTGTGCAACACCAACAGCAGGTTCTGCTGGAACAGTGCCAGGCGTACTGTTTGCACTGAAAGGAAAATTACAGCCTACACGTGAAGAGATGATTGAATTTTTATTTACAGCAGGAGCTTTCGGTATGGTTGTTGCGAATAATGCTTGTATTTCTGGTGCTGCAGGAGGATGTCAAGCTGAAGTAGGTTCAGCAAGTGGGATGGCAGCCGCAGCCGCAGTTGAGATGGCTGGTGGAACACCAGATCAAGCAGCTACAGCGATGGCAATTTCATTAAAGAACATGCTTGGTTTAGTATGCGATCCGGTTGCAGGACTTGTAGAAGTACCTTGTGTGAAACGTAATGCAGCAGGCGCTGCAAATGCGATGATTTCAGCTGATTTATCATTAGCTGGTGTAACTAGTACAATTCCATGTGATGAAGTGATTGAGGCAATGTTTAGAATTGGACAAACGATGCCAGTAGCACTTCGTGAAACAGCTGAGGGTGGACTTGCAGCAACACCGACAGGTCGTCGTCTGCAAGAAGAGATTTTTGGGAAGAGTAATAACTAAAAATATAGGATTATAGAAAATGGAGCTCAAGTAAGGTTGAGCTCCATTTTTTATTTTTCTTTTGTTAATTGTTCTAATGTTTTTCCAAGATCATGTGATCGTTTCGTTGCTTGTGTAATACATGAAATTAATGCTTGTTGAAAATTATGCTCCAGTAACACTTCAATACCTGCTTCAGTTGTTCCCCCAGGAGAAGTAATTTCTTTTCGCAAAATAGAAGGGTGTTTTTCGCTTGCTTTTAGCATTTCAGCAGCACCAATCATCGTCTGAAGAATAAGTGATTTTGCAACATCTTCTTTTAAACCAATTTTTTTTGCTGCTTCTTCCATCGCCTCTACTACGTAATAAATATAAGCTGGTCCACTTCCGGATAATGCAGTGACAGCATGCATATCTTCTTCCTCTACAACAGAGACGAGACCGATTGTTTCAAATAACGATGTTGCAATGCGAATATGTGCCTCCGTTGCGTGTTCTGAAGGTGAGATAGCGGTAGCGGATTTTAAAATAGCCGCAGATGTATTTGGCATCGCACGAATAATCGGAACGTCTTTTTGAAGTAGGTTTCTAATTGAATGAGTAGAAACACCTGCTAATAACGAGATAATAAGCAAATTAGGATCCGTATATTCTTTAAGCGGGATAATTGCTTCTGCAACATCTTTTGGTTTCATCGCTAGAAAAAGAATATTTGCATTAGCAAGTAGTTCTTTTTTGTTATGCGTACCTTTAACACCGTACTTTTTATGTAGTTCCTGTAATCTTGTTTCGTTAGAACGATTACTTACGGTAATTTGTTCGCCTTTAACAACATTTGCTTGTACCAAGCCACCAATAATTGCTTCGGCAATGGAGCCTGCACCGAGAAAGGAAATATTTTGAATAGACATGATGTTCCTCCTTAAAATTTGGTTAGAAATTCTTATAAATGTACATACATTCGTTTTTTTATAGAAAACACCTCTTTTTATCTGAAAATAATGACAAATTAATAAGGAAGTTGTAAACTGAAGAGGTATTCATTTTTGAACCGGAAAGAGACAGGGGGGCTAGGCATGACGGCGATTCACCGAATGGAGATTCCTGTGCCATTTGCAGTTGAGACAGTGAATGTGTTTTTAGTTGAGGGGGAGACATTAACGCTAATTGATACAGGGACGAATACAGAAGGAGCAAGGAGTGCGTTAGAAAGCCAATTAGGTGCATTAGGATATACGATTGAAGATATTAAAACGGTAGTGATTACACATCATCATGCGGATCATTGTGGGCTGTTAAATATATTCTCTGAGGAAACAAATATTATTGGACACCCTTGGAATGAGCCTTGGATCACACAAAATCCACAATTTTTAAAGTGGTATCATGAGTTTTTTAAAGAGACAGCCTTGCAGTTCGGTGTTCCAGCAGCATTTTTGAAAGATGAGGAATTATTGACGACAAAGACACTAAAATATTCTTGTAATAGATCGTTAACGCATACTGTGAGAGAGGGAGATTGTATTGATTCTCTGCCTGGGTTTACAGTAATTGAAACACCAGGTCATGCTTCTACTCATATTTCTTTATATAGAGAATCTGATGGAATATTAATTGGTGGTGATGCTCTCATTAGTCATATTTCTTCGAATCCAATCTTAGAACCACCATATGAAGGGCAAACAGAAAGGGCACGTCCATTACTACAATATAATCAAACGTTAAAACGTTTAAGTGAAATGAATATTTCACGTATTTTATCAGGACATGGGGAAGATGTTCTAAATGTGAAACAACTTATTGAAACGAGGTTACAAAAGCAAGAAACACGTGCGTTTAAAGTGCTTGAGTTATTGAAGGAAAAACCAATGACAGCATTTGAAGTATGTGTAAAACTATTCCCAGTATTATATAAGGAGCAATTGCCACTTACTATCTCAGAAACTGTTGGACAATTAGACTTTTTAGCATATAATCAACAAGTGATGATTGATGAGTCTTCGCAACAATTGATTTATTATGCAAAGTAGGTGACAGCAATGACGGGACGTTTACAAGAAAAAGTAATCGTCATTACAGGTGCTTCTAGTGGAATTGGAGAGCAAGTTGCAATGCAAGTTGCAGAGAAAGGTGCGACTCCAGTAATAATAGCTCGAACGGAAGAAAAACTACGAGCATTAGCAAAAAAGATTAAAGAAACTTATAATACGCCTTGCTACTACTATGTATTGGATGTAAGTAATGAGGCGGAAGTACAAACTGTGTTCGCAAAGGTATTACAAGAAGTGGGACGTATTGATATATTAGTAAACAATGCGGGATTTGGTATTTTTAAAACATTTGAAGATGCGTCAATGGACGAGGTAAAGGATATGTTCCAAGTAAATGTATTCGGTTTAGTAGCTTGTACGAAAGCGGTATTACCTTATATGGTAAAAAGGAACGAAGGGCATGTTATTAATATCGCTTCGCTTGCTGGAAAAATTGCAACTCCGAAATCGAGTGCTTATGCAGCAACGAAACATGCCGTATTAGGATTTACGAATAGTTTACGTATGGAATTATCGAATACAGATGTTTATGTAACAGCAATTAATCCAGGTCCGATAGATACGAACTTTTTTGAAATAGCCGATCAATCAGGTACATATGTAAAAAATATGGGACGTTACATGTTAAAACCAACATATGTAGCAGAACAAATCGTAAAATCGATGCAAACGAAAAAACGTGAAGTAAACTTGCCGAAGTGGATGGGAATTGGGCCAAAGCTCTACGCATTATTCCCAGGTTTATTTGAACGTGTTGCAGGCAAATCATTAAGTAAAAAATAGGAGATTTCCATATGGAAATCTCCTATTTTTTTATTTTCCAGTCACATAATCGTAAACGATATCCTCAACTGCCTCGTATACATCAATTTCAGTATTTGAATGAATTATCGTTTGAATATGTTTAATTAGCATTTCCTGATCTTCTTTTGACACAGGATTACATTGATATTGCCGAAAACTTTTTGTAATCATTTTCTCGATTAATTTTTCATTCATGTTTTTCCCCGCCTGTATGTATACATGTATTGTTTTATTGTACTTGAAGTGAAATGGAAATACTACTATACATTGTTTTTGCATAAAAATTCGATTATGTATATTATTTTTCTAGTAAAATTAAGAATTTTAAGTTTTAAAAATTTATAAATATTTAATTGACTCTATAAATATACAATATTATAATCATACTTAATTTAAAGAATCGATATGAGGAGGAGCTTATGAAAGTCACAATTATTGGAGCAACTGGATATGGAGGGATTGAGTTAATTCGGTTATTAGAGCAACATCCATATTTTTCGATAGCATCTCTCCATTCTTTTTCGCAAGTTGGCGAGTGTATAACAAATGTATACCCGCATTTTCGAAATGTTTTCGTACATACATTACAAGAAATTGATGTAAAGGCAATGGAGAAGGAAGCGGAAATCGTATTTTTAGCGACCCCGGCAGGAGTATCGGCAGAGTTAACTCCAAAATTATTAGCAGTAGGTTTAAAGGTAATTGACCTATCTGGAGACTATCGTATGATCGATCCTTCGTCATATGAACTGTGGTATAAAAGGCCAGCTGCACAAGAAGAAATTCTTAAGAAAGCAGTTTATGGGTTAAGCGAATGGAAAAGGTCCGAGATTCAAAATGCAGATTTAATTGCAAACCCAGGATGTTTTGCAACAGCCGCATTATTAGCGATAGCGCCGTTAGTACGTAGCGGCATGATCGAAGGAAATTCCGTTATTATTGATGCGAAATCAGGGGTATCTGGAGCAGGCAAAACGCCAACAACAATGACTCACTTTCCTGAGCTATATGATAACTTACACATTTATAAAGTAAATCAACATCAGCACATTCCCGAGATTGAGCAAATGCTTACAGAGTGGAATAGTGAAATGAAACCAATTACATTTAGTACACATTTAATACCGATATCGCGGGGGATTATGATTACGCTTTATGCGAAAGTGAAACAGGAAATGAAAATAAAGCAACTTCAAACTTTGTATGAAGAAACGTATGAACATTCAGCTTTCGTTCGAGTTCGCGCTCAAGGAGAATTTCCAAGTCCGAAAGAAGTAAGAGGCTCAAATTATTGTGATATTGGGATAGCTTACGACGAAAGAACAGAAAGAGTCACGGTCGTTTCTGTTATAGATAATATGATGAAAGGTGCAGCTGGGCAAGCGATTCAAAATGCAAATGTATTAGCGGGATTGGAAGAGACAACAGGTTTACAACATATGCCGCTTTATCCATAAGGGGGACATTATGATTAAAGTATCGTCTATTACAAAATTAGAAAATGGTTCAATTGTAACGCCGAAAGGATTTTCAGCAATTGGTACTGCAAATGGTCTGAAACAAGAGAAAAAGGATTTAGGTGCAATCGTTTGTGAAGTACCAGCAGCATGTGCCGCTGTTTATACAACAAATCAAATACAAGCAGCTCCCCTGCAAGTAACGAAAGAAAGTATAGCAGCTGAGGGGAAATTACAAGCAATTATCGTCAATAGCGGAAATGCAAATGCTTGTACGGGAATGAAGGGGCTACAAGATGCATACGAGATGCGCGGATTAGGAGCAGAACATCTTGATGTGAAAGAAAATTACGTCGCGATAGCTTCAACAGGTGTAATTGGTGTCCCTTTACCGATGGATATAATTCGGCATGGAGTTGAAACTCTTATACCAACAAAAAACGTAAGTGGGGCACGTTCTTTTTCTGAAGCGATTTTAACGACGGATCTTATAACGAAAGACACTTGCTATGAGTTGATCATTGATGGAAAAGAAGTGACCATTGCTGGTGTCGCTAAAGGCTCAGGGATGATCCATCCGAATATGGCAACGATGCTTAGTTTTATTACAACAGATGTCAATATAGAGCATGAAGTATTGCAAACAGCATTATCACAAGTTACGAATCATACATTTAATCAAATTACGGTAGACGGGGATACTTCTACAAATGATATGGTCATCGTTATGGCAAGTGGATTATCAGAAACGAACACGATGAGTATGGAACATAAAGAATGGGGAACTTTCGTATGTGCTTTACAGAAGGTATGTGAAGATTTAGCAAAAAAAATTGCACAAGATGGTGAAGGGGCTACGAAGTTAATAGAAGTAAACGTGTTAGGGGCTCGAACAAATGAAGAAGCAAAGAAAATTGCAAAACAAATAGTCGGTTCAAGTCTTGTGAAAACAGCGATATACGGTGAGGATCCAAATTGGGGGCGAATTATTAGTAGTATTGGACAAAGTGAAGTAGCTATTAATCCAAATACAATTGGTATGACTCTGCAATCTATCGCTGTGTTAAAAAACAGTGAGCCTCAAATGTTTTCTGAAGAGGAAATGAAAAAGAGATTACAAGAACATGAAATAGTCATTGATGTGTATTTACATTTAGGAGAAGAAACAGGCTCAGCTTGGGGCTGTGATTTAAGTTATGACTATGTGAAAATAAACGCTTGTTATCGTACATAAGGAGAGAGCAGATGAGCGAATATATTGTAGTTAAATGCGGCGGTAGTATGTTGGATCAGTTAAATCATGTGTTTTTTGATTGTATAAAGAAATTGCAACAGAAGTATAAGGTAGTGATTGTCCATGGCGGTGGTCCAGAAATTGATGCCAAATTAAAAGACTATAATATCAAAGTAGAAAAAAGAAATGGATTACGAGTAACACCAAAAGAAGTTATGGATGTTGTTCAAATGGTGCTATGCGGAAGTATAAATAAAAAGTGTGTCATGAATTTACAAAAACATAATTTACTTGCGGTAGGGCTTGCAGGGTGTGATGGTAATTTACTTCAAGTCCAACCTGTTGGCGGAGAGATAGGATATGTAGGAGAAGTAAGTTATGTAGAAACAGTCTTATTAAAAAGATTAATAGATATGAATTATATTCCTGTTATTGCTCCAATCGGAATAAATAGTAATGAGGTTTATAACATAAATGCTGATACTGCAGCAGCTGGGATTGCGGCCGCGCTAGGGGCAAAAGAACTTATTTTTATTACAGATGTAGATGGGATATTACATGAAGGGAAATTGATAAAGAAAACGGATGAATCTGAAATTGTTACTTTTATAGAAAAAGGTGTCATTACAGGCGGGATGATTCCGAAAGTACAGGCGGCACTTACATCATTAAAAATGGGAGTGCAAAAGATTAGTATTGTAAATGGTACGAAGGATTTTACCGAGGTTACAGGTGAATTTATCGGAACGACGGTAACGAAAGGAGTGAGTATTGTATGACAAGTCATCTTTTTCAAACGTATGGAAGACGGAACGTTGAGTTTGTAAAGGCTAATGGAACGAAAGTCATTGATAAAAATGGTAAGCAATATTTAGACTTTACTTCTGGTATTGGAGTATGTAACTTAGGACATTGTCATCCTACTGTTATGAAGGTAGTACAAGATCAACTTGGTGATATATGGCATATCTCTAACCTATTTACAAATACCTTACAAGAAGAAGTCGCTTCGTTGTTAACAGAAGATATAGCATTAGATTATGTGTTTTTTTGTAATAGTGGGGCAGAGGCAAATGAAGCAGCTTTAAAGTTAGCACGCAAGCATACTGGAAAATCTCTCGTCATAACATGTGAGCAATCTTTTCACGGTAGAACCTTTGGAACGATGAGTGCAACAGGCCAAGATAAAGTGAAAGAGGGATTTGGTCCACTACTTCCGTCTTTTTTACATATCCCTTTTAACGATATTAAGGTATTAGAGGAAGTAATGAATGAAGAGGTTGCGGCGGTAATGGTAGAAGTTGTTCAAGGAGAGGGAGGGGTAATACCTGCTGATCTATCTTTTTTGAAAGCGATTGAAACATTATGTAATAAGTTCGGTTCCTTATTTATTATAGACGAAGTACAAACAGGAATTGGAAGAACAGGGACATTATTTGCTTACGAACAAATGGGAATAAATCCTCATATCGTTACTACCGCTAAGGCTCTTGGAAATGGCATTCCTGTTGGAGCGATGATCGGCCAGAAAGAACTCGGAACATCGTTTACTGCAGGATCACACGGTTCAACGTTTGGTGGAAATTATATTGCAATGGCTGCAGCGAAAGAAGTAGTGCAAGTAAGTAAGAAACCATCATTTTTAAAAGAAGTAAAGGAAAAGGGCGAGTACGTATTAGAGAAGTTGCGAGAGGAATTACGACATGTCGACTGTATTCAAAATATACGTGGTAAGGGGCTTATGATTGGGATTGAGTGTAAGCATGAAGTTGCAAGTTTTATAGAACAACTAGAAAAAGAAGGACTTCTCGTATTACAAGCAGGTCCTAATGTTATAAGACTATTACCACCGCTTATTGTAACGAATGAAGAGCTAGAACAAGCAGTATATATGATAAAAAAAGTAGTTTGTACAAAAAACGTATCAATCATATAAGGGGGAAGTTTCATGTCAACTGTACAAGTACCGAAATTAAATACGAAAGATCTTTTAACACTAGAAGAACTGACGCAAGAAGAAATCATTTCTTTAATTGAGTTTGCTATATATTTAAAAAAGAATAAGCAGGAGCCTTTACTACAAGGCAAAATATTAGGGCTTATTTTTGATAAGCATTCAACTCGTACTCGCGTTTCTTTTGAAGCAGGAATGGTACAGCTCGGAGGACATGGAATGTTTTTAAGTGGGAAAGAAATGCAAATTGGAAGAGGGGAGACTGTTTCAGACACTGCAAAAGTATTATCTCATTATATTGATGGGATAATGATACGTACATTCTCACACGCGGATGTAGAAGAGCTTGCAAAAGAATCAAGCATTCCTGTTATTAATGGATTAACGGATGATCATCACCCTTGTCAAGCATTGGCAGATTTAATGACAATATATGAAGAAGTGAATACATTTAAAGGAATTAAATTGGCGTACGTAGGTGATGGGAATAATGTATGCCATTCATTGTTGTTAGCGAGTGCAAAAGTCGGAATGAATATGGCAGTTGCCACTCCCGTAGGATATGAACCGAATGAGGAAATTGTTAAAAAAGCATTAGCCATTGCTGAGGAAACAGGAGCTGAAATTGAAATTTTGCATAGTCCTGAATTAGCGGTACGTGAAGCAGATTTCATTTATACGGACGTTTGGATGAGTATGGGGCAAGAAGGAGAAGAAGAGAAATACACGTTATTCCAGCCGTTCCAAGTAAATAAAGAGCTTGTTACAAATGCGAAGCAAACATATCGTTTCTTGCACTGTTTACCCGCCCATCGTGAAGAAGAAGTAACAGGGGAAATTATAGATGGACCACAGTCTATCGTCTTTGAGCAAGCTGGTAATCGATTGCATGCGCAAAAAGCATTATTAGTGAGTTTATTTAAAAATGTAGAAGAGTCTTCCTAAATGATGTGCACCCCAATTGTTAGACACGAATAACAATTGGAGGTGTGCTTTTTTATATTAAAATGTCGGATGTATATTTGGTTAATTAGCTTTATATCCTTTATAATAAAAAGAGAAAATTAATTTTGTTTTTCATATTATGTAGGGACATACTAGACATTAAAAATATAGTTAAAGAGATGATGAATTTGAAAACAACTAAGAAGACATATTCGTTTTTTCACCGGATGTGGCGAATATTAAAGTTTCAATATTATAAGTTGCTTCGATCGCCAGAAGGAGCCAAGAAAGTATCGTTAGGTTTTGCTATTGGATTCGGTTTAGAAATGTTGGTGATTTATACAGCATCGCTCGTATATTTAATATTTTATCCGATAGTTCGATTAGCAAAAGGATCGTTTCCAGCTGCAGTTATTGGCAATATTATTGGGAAAATATCGTTTCTCCCGGTATTTTTATTTCCATTTGCTTACGCGTTAGGGAAAGTGATTTATCCATTTCATGTAAAGCAAATACATCATGAACCATTCACGATATCAGATTTGTTTTCTAGCCATATTTTCACGATGCTAAAGAGTTTATTACAGAGTGAAGTGTATGTATTGATTGGTATGACGATAATAGGAGTGGTGTTTGGGGTAATTTCATATTTCATTGTGCATTATTTATATGAAAAGAATCGTAAGTTACGTTTGAAGAAAAGAAAAAAACGAGTGAGAGAACCACTTGTACAAATATAAAGAATGTCACATTCATTTTCTCCTGTGAATATGTTTAAGAAAAAGGGGGAGAGAATGGATGTATTATTATTACGTACCTCAAGTATATCCATATGTAAATTATTATCCTGTATATGATATGAGTAGACAATACGAATGGTATCGACAGCAACATTTGCAGCAATTAGCACAAATACCACCGCAACAGCCTACGCAAGAACAAAAACCATATTTAACGACATGGCCATATTCAAATGTATACTACGGTAATTATTACGAATCATAAAGCTGCTTCTATTTAGAAGCAGCTTTATGCGTTTGTTTTCAAAATTAAATTTTGAATGGTTTGAAGAGAATGAATGAGCTTTTCACGCTCTTCCTCAGATAATGTTTGGAAATTTTCTTTTAGTTTGTCTAAAATGAATTGCTGATACTGATTTACTAACAATTTCCCTTCAGCTGTTAGGGAAATTAAAATGACCCGTCGATCTTTTTCGCTATAATGACGCTCTATTAGTTCTTCTTGAATAAGTTTGTTTAATAGAGGTGTCATGTTAGGCCTTGAAATCGCTAGCCGCTTGCCAATTTCGGAAACTGCTAATGTGCCGTTTTCATGCAAAAGCAGTAATACTTGTGTATGTGATGGCGGCATATGTCTTTGAGAAGTAAATTCTCCAGGAAGCATAAATTTGCGATAAAAAAGAGGCACTAGCGAAAGAAGATGATCAACAATACGTTCCCACTCGCGTGATTCCATATAAAGGCCCCCTTCCACTATCATTGTAACAAAAAAGACAAGGTATAAAAATAGAATTGTTTCATGGTCGCTTTAATATTTGTAGGCCAACACTTTTTTTGTAAGTGTATTGGCAATAATCGTATAACCGTTATCATTTGGGTGTACTTGGTCAAATAGTAACTCTTTTTTATCATTCGAAATTAATTTGCGAATTGGTAAAACGATAGACGGTTGATTTGCTTTGGAAATGGAATAAACGGATTCATTCCAGCCATCTAAAAACATATCTGCATAACTTGCGATGGAGTCATCAAGTTGTAACGGGTTATAGAGTTCGGAGAGAATGAGTAAAGCATTCGGATTTTGATCTCGAACTGTCTTTACAATACTTTTTATATCCGCTTCAAAAAGAGCTTTTTCTTTATTTAACATTTTAATACCATCTATAACACCGACATCACGATTTAAACGGAATAAATTATTTCCTCCAATATTAATTGTAATGATATTTGCTGCTCTAATTTTTTGTTGAACCTCTTCTGATTGAACTTTTTTAACGAGACGATCTGTTGTAAGACCATTTACACCGAGGTTTTCTACCGTAATTGGTTTGTGAATTTGTCCTTCTAATTGTCTAGAAGCTAATTCAGCAAATCCGCCTTGTGTTGATCCGTATCCTTTAGCGAGTGAATCACCTAAAACAAGGTGATAAAAGGAGTCGTTTGTTTGCTTATCAATCCAACTTGGAGCAGCTGTTTTTTCAGTTTTTTCTTCGGGTTCATTTTGTTTTGTCTCATCGTTCTTTTCAAAATAAGAATAAGAAATGATTAGAAGGAGGAGACAAACAATTGTTAAGATGACTTTTTTCATAAATTCATCCTCCTTGTAATTGGTAATTGTATCATATTCAGCAGTATTAGTAATGTAAGGGCATAGTATATATTTATGAAAAATTCACAATAACTTTACAGAAAATTTGTAGAAGTATGTCAAAAAATATTGACGATATGAAAGTACATTATATATGATAATGTCAGATAAGGTGAAAATCATCGCTCTAATAGAAGAAAAAGGTATGTGATTAGGGACTGATAGAGATTCATTTCATTATTTTGGGGTAATTGTATAAGGGGGATTTTTTGTGAAAAAGTCAAAAAAAATGATAGCTGGAGCAACACTTGCAATTGGTGTTATAGCGCCACAAGTCTTGCCAACAACAGTTCATGCGGAGGAGCAATCTGGGGAGAGTACAGTTAACTTACGAATTTTAGAAACATCGGATATTCATGTTAACTTAATGAATTACGATTATTATCAAACGAAAACAGATAATAAAGTAGGTCTCGTGCAAACAGCAACACTTGTTAATAAAGCACGTGAAGAAGCGAAGAACTCTGTCCTATTTGATGATGGGGATGCATTACAAGGGACGCCGCTTGGGGATTATGTGGCGAATAAAATCAATGATCCGAAGAATCCTGTTGATTCTAGTTATGTACATCCATTATATCGTTTAATGAATTTAATGAAGTATGACGTCATCTCTCTTGGGAATCATGAATTTAACTATGGTTTAGACTATTTAAACAAAGTGATTAGTAAAACGACATTCCCGGTTATTAACTCGAATGTTTATAAAGATGATCATGATAATAATGAAGAGAACGACCAAAATTACTTTAAACCATATCATATTATTGAAAAAGAAGTAGAAGATGAAGCGGGTCAAAAGCAAAAGGTGAAAATTGGTGTAATGGGATTTGTTCCACCTCAAGTTATGAACTGGGATAAAGCGAATTTAGAAGGAAAAGTAAAAGCGAAAGATATTGTTGAAACAGCGAAGAAAATGGTACCGAAAATGAAAGAAGAAGGTGCAGACGTTATCGTTGCATTAGCTCATTCAGGTGTTGATAAGAGTGGATACAATGTTGGGATGGAAAACGCATCGTTTTATTTAACAGAAGTGCCTGGTGTAGATGCAGTATTAATGGGACATTCACATACTGAAGTGAAGGATGTATTTAATGGGGTTCCAGTTGTAATGCCTGGTGTCTTTGGAAGTAACTTAGGTATTATTGATATGCAATTGAAAAAGGTAAACGGAAAATGGGAAGTACAAAAAGAGCAATCGAAGCCACAACTTCGTCCGATTGCTGATAGTAAAGGGAACCCATTAGTACAATCTGATGAAAAATTAGTGAATGAAATTAAAGACGATCATCAAGCGACAATTGATTATGTGAATACAGCTGTAGGAAAAACGACAGCGCCAATTAATAGTTATTTCTCATTAGTACAAGATGATCCTTCTGTACAACTTGTGACAAATGCACAGAAATGGTATGTAGAAAAGCTATTTGCGGAAAATGGACAATATAGTAAATATAAAGGAATTCCAGTTTTATCTGCAGGAGCACCATTTAAAGCAGGTGGCCGAAACGGTGCTACATATTATACTGATATTCCAGCTGGAACGTTAGCGATTAAAAACGTTGCAGATTTATATGTATATCCGAATACATTATATGCTGTGAAAGTAAATGGAGCGCAAGTGAAAGAATGGCTTGAAATGTCTGCAGGTCAATTTAATCAAATTGATCCAAAGAAAACAGAAGAACAGCCATTAGTAAATATAGGCTACCCTACATATAACTTTGATATTTTAGATGGTTTAAAATACGAGATTGATGTGACACAACCGGCGAAATACGATAAAGATGGAAAAGTTGTAAATGCAAATACGAATCGTATTATAAATATGACGTATGAAGGTAAGCCTGTAGCTGACAATCAAGAGTTCATCGTTGCGACAAATAACTATCGCGGGAGTAGCCAAACGTTCCCTGGTGTAAGTAAAGGGGAGGTTGTCTACCAATCCCAAGATGAAACACGTCAAATCATTGTGAAGTATATGCAAGAAACGCCAGTTATTGATCCAGCGGCTGATCAAAATTGGACGTTCAAACCGATTGTTGCAGATAAATTAAATACAACATTTGATTCTTCACCAAATGCACAAAAGTATATAAAGAAGGATGGGAAAATATCATATGTTGGACCATCTGAAAACGAATTTGCTAAATATGCAATTGATATAACGAAGAAGAATGATGATAAGGAAACTGGTGGAGAGAATCCGACAACGCCACCAACAGATGGAGGTAATAACGGAGAAAATCCAACGCCACCACCAACAGGTGAAGGCAATAACGGAGGAAATCCAACGACACCACCAACGGATGAAGGTAATAATGGAAATAACGCAGGAAATGGACAAACTACGACGGACAATCAAAATACAAAAGAAACAACTGTAAGTGAAAATAAAGAAGCAGATAAAGAGGAACGTGATCTACCGAAAACAGGTGCAAGTGTTGCTTCTACAATAGGAGCGGGTCTGGCGTTTGTTGGTGCAGGAGTACTTATGTTATTTAGAAGGAAGAAAGCGAATAGATAGTAAAGTGTTGCACGCAAAAAAGGATTACCGTAATCGGTAATCCTTTTTTGTATGCATATTATGAAACTGGTACTGTTTTTTCTTTCTTCCATGAAAGACCAAACCCAGTGAAACCAACAATAATTGTTAAGACTGGACAAGCTAAGCAGAAGATTGCGTATGGAACATAATCGAGTGTTGGAACGCTAAGGACGTTTGTTAAGAATACGCCACTTACTCCCCATGGTACGAGCGGGTTAATAACTGTACCTGCATCTTCTAGTACACGTGATAAATTACGACGTTCTAAACCGACTTCATCGTACTTGTTAGCGAATGCTTGTCCAGTTAAAACGATGGATAAGTACTGTTCACCAAGTAAGAAGTTTACACCAATTGCAGTTGATGCAGTAGAAATAATAAGGCGTGTACTAGTTTTTACGAAGCTAGAGATGATATTCATCAGCTGCGTGATGATACCCATTCCTTGTAATAATCCTCCCATACAAAGAGCTAGGAAAATAAGAGCAATTGACATCATCATACTTTGTAAACCGCCGCGAGATAATAAGCTATCAATATCTTTTATACCAGTTTTAGAAACGTAACCGTCTTGCATAATTTTCATTAAATCAGCTAAAGAAGTGCTAGGTTTAAAAATAAAGAGAATAATAATTCCTACTACGATTCCTGCAAGTAATGTTGGAACTGCTGGAACTTTTTTAAATGCGAATAAAAATAGTAATAAAATTGGAATCAGTGTAACGATAGAAATCGTTGCGTTTTTTTCTAACGTGCTAATAAAGTTTGTGAAATCAACGTCTCCTCCAGTGCCGCTTCCTAAAATGAAATATGCAATAAAAGCAATAATGAAAGCTGGAACTGTCGTCCAAAGCATGTTACGGATATGTTCAAATAAATCTACACCCGTTACAGCTGGAGCTAAATTTGTTGTATCAGATAAAGGAGACATTTTATCTCCAAAGAATGCACCAGAAATAATTGCGCCAGCGATAAGAGCTGGGTCGTATCCAAGGGCAGTGCCCATTCCCATAAAGGCAAGTCCTACAGTTGCAGCAGTTGTAAATGCACTACCGATACTTGTTCCAACAATCGCACAAACAACAAAAACGGTAGGAACGAAAATTTTTGGAGATACAAGTTGGAATCCGTATACCATTAAAGTTGGAATTGTTCCAGCTGCGATCCAAACACTAATTAATACTCCTACAAGTAAGAAAATAAATATAGATGGAATACCAGCTGAAATACTACTGATCATTCCTTTTTCCATAGTAGACCAAGAGATTTTTTTCATAAATCCAAATGCTAATAAAAGAACAATACCAAATAAAATTGGGATATGCGGTGAAACTTCTAATTGAATAACACTAAAGCCAATGCAGAAAAAGATAAAAAATGTTAAAAGAACAGATTCAATTTTTGAAACCATTGTTTTTCCCTCCTAATTGATCGAAAATAGACTTTTTTATATAAAATTCGCCAATACTGTTTATTTCCTTCTAAAATTTAGAATCTTGTGACAAATTACCGGTAATTGTCAATATCTCAATATGATACGGAAATGATTGGATAAAAAAACGCCCCTGCATATAATTATGCAGGGACGAAGAAATCGCGGTACCACCCTAGCTTGTAAAATGAATGTATCACAAAATAAAGGGTCATATGATATGCGCTAATAAAATAAAAACGCCCCTGCAATATATGCAGGGACGAAAAATTCGCGGTACCACCCTAAATTGTGAAACAGTATCGTTTCACCACTCTTTAGACATAACGGTCTATAACCGTCTTTCACTACTCCTTACGTTTCGTAAAAGAAGCTCCAGGGGGTAATTCATAATTCGCTCTGTACTGGTTCGCACCGACCACCAGCTCTCTGAAATCAGAAATCGAAATACTACTAAATCCTATCAACGCCGATTCATATGATGTTAGTTAAATTTTTATCATATTTTCATCTTACATGTCAATAAAAACATTCAATAATTTTTTAGGTAAATAAAGGAGAAATGTTTTTAATGTTCTAAAATTGTGCGTTATAATGAATTTGAAAGGGGAGGAAAGAGTGAAGAAAAAAATAATTCTTTTTACCACCTTACTAGTCGTTGGCGGAAGTGCTGGAATTTACACAGCTTTTGCAGCTGAATCAGAGCAGTCGAAACAAAAACAAATGCAGCAGTCAGAAGTGAAGAAAGTGAAAGAAACTGAAGAGAAGAAGTCGATGGAAAAAGCAGCTACGAAACTAGGAGTTTCTACTGAGGGAAAAACAAAAGAAGAGATTACGAAAGAAGTAAATACTGCAAGATTTGAGCAGCGCCATGATTTATTAATTGAACATGCGAAGCAACTTGGAATTGATACAGAAGGAAAAAAAGATGAAGAGATTATTTTAGAAATTGGAAAGATACAACATGGAAAGTAGAACAACTTATCGTATGATAAGTTGTTCTTTTTTAAGAACTATTTGATTTAAAAATAATTGACAGTCTTTTAATTTTAATGTTAACTATATTTATAAACAAGTTAACATTAGGGGTGACAATTGTGACTGTTAATAGTAAAACGACTGAAAAATCGTCTTATACATATGAAGAATTATCTGAGAAAAATAAAGCTTATGTATGGCACCCATTCACACAAATGAAAGATTATTTAGAAGAAGATCCTGTCATTATTGAACGTGGAGAGGGAAGAAAGCTATACGATGTAAATGGAAATGAATATTGGGACGGTGTCTCATCTATTTGGTTAAATGTTCATGGGCACCAAGTACCAGAACTAGATGAGGCAATTCGTGAGCAATTAAATAAAATCGCTCATTCTACTATGCTAGGACTTGCTAACGTTCCATCTATTTTATTAGCAGAAAAAATAATTGATGTTGTACCAGAAGGTTTGAAGAAAGTATTCTATTCAGATTCTGGTTCAACAGCTGTTGAAATTGCAATTAAGATGGCTTTTCAATATTGGCAGCACAAAGGGAAACCGAGAAAACAAAGATTTGTTACATTAAAAGAAGCGTATCACGGCGATACAATTGGAGCGGTTTCAGTAGGAGCGATAGACTTGTTTCACCAAGTGTATAGTTCACTATTATTTGAGGCAATTAAAATGCCGTATCCATATACATATCGTTCTCCTTACGGAAACAATAAGGAGCAAATTGTAAAAAAACATTTAGAAGAAATGGAAGAGTTGTTGAAAGAAAAACATGAAGAAGTAGCAGCTATCATTGTGGAGCCATTAATGCAAGGTGCTGGCGGGATGATTACAATGCCAAAAGGATACTTAAAAGGGCTTCGCGATTTATGTACAAAATACAATGTATTATTTATTACAGACGAAGTAGCGACTGGATTTGGGCGTACCGGGAAAATGTTTGCATGTGAACATGAAAATGTGACGCCAGACATTTTAACGGCTGGGAAAGGTTTAACAGGTGGATATTTACCAATTGCAGTTACAATAACGACAGACGAAATATATAATGCCTTCTTAGGAGACTATGAAGAACAAAAAACATTTTTCCATGGGCATAGTTACACAGGTAATCCGTTAGGGTGTGCCGTAGCAATTGCGAATTTAGAACTATATGAAAAAACTAAATTAATAGAAGCTGTTGCGCATAAAACAGAATATGTAGCAGAGCAATTAGAAGCGCTTAATGAATATAAGCACGTGGGAGATATTCGTCAGTGCGGGTTAATGATTGGCATTGAACTTGTGAAAAATAAGGAAACGAAAGAATCGTTTGAATGGACAGAAAGAGTCGGTGTTCAAGTGTGTAAACGTTCAAGAGAGTTAGGTATGATTTTACGTCCGCTTGGTAACACCATTGTATTTATGCCTCCTCTTGCATCTACAATTGCTGAAATTGATGAGATGTTACGCATTTTATATAAATCAATCTCGGATGTTACGGAGGGAGAGTAATGAGTGGTTTCTTTATAACAGCAACAGATACTGAAGTTGGAAAAACTGTGGTTGCTGGTGCGTTAGCAGGTGTATTTAGAGAATTGGGATATAACGTAGGGGTATATAAACCGTTGCAAAGTGGACATGCTGCATCAAACGCAGAGGGAGATGCAGCAAGGTTAAAAGCCTTATCGGGTGTATCGACAAGAGAAGAAGAAATTTGTCCGTATTCTATTGAAGAACCACTTGCTCCGAGACTTGCTATGCAAAGAGCTGGAAGGACAGTAACGTTAAAAGAAATTACTGAGCACTACAATGAACTATTAAAAGAGTTTAATAGCCTATTTGTAGAAGGGGCTGGTGGGCTTGCAGTCCCATATACAGAAGATGCTCTAGTAATTGATTTTGCAATAGAATTACAGCTTCCTCTTATTGTAGTAGCACGTCCTACGCTAGGGACAGTTAATCATACTGTTTTAACAATTTCTTATGCAAAAGCGCATGGTTTAAAAGTAGCAGGTGTAATTTTATCTGGTTGTAAAGAGTCTGAAATGGAAAGAGTACAAGAGAATAAAGAGATGATTGAAGAGTTAAGCGGAGTACCGGTTTTAGGTTTATTACCATTCTTTACAGATGAATTTACTCGGGAAGAAGTAGTAGAATCTGCAAAAGAACATATTATGATCTCGAAATTAGAGGAGTTCATTCAAAATGAATCAAATGTGGCGCACACATCTTCAATCTAAATTACAACAATTACATGAGCAAGAGCAGTATCGCAATTTGTATGTAACAGAGCGATCAGAAGAGACATGGCTTATTCGAAATCAGAAAAGGATGCTAAATTTAGCGTCAAATAATTATTTAGGGTTAGCTGGAGATGAAAGGCTGAAAGAAGCTGCTATTGCCTGCACGAGAAAATATGGAACTGGAGCGACAGCATCTCGTCTTGTTGTAGGGAATTATCCGCTGTATGAAGAGGTTGAGAGAAGTATATGCGATTGGAAAGGCACTGAAAAAGCCTTAATTGTAAATAGTGGATATACCGCGAATGTTGGGGCGATTTCTTCATTAGTTGGTCGCCATGATATTGTTTTTAGTGACAAATTAAATCACGCAAGTATCGTTGATGGAATTATATTAAGCGGAGCAGAGCATAAAAGATATCGTCATAATGATTTGGATTATTTAGAAAAGATGTTGAAAATAGCGTCACCTGAAAAGAGGAAATTAATCGTAACAGATACTGTTTTTAGTATGGATGGTGATACTGCATACTTGAGAGGATTAGTGCAGCTTAAAGAGAAATACGGGGCGATTATTATAGTTGATGAAGCGCATGCGAGTGGAATATATGGAATCGGCGGAGCTGGATTATCTCATATAGAAAAGGATATTGCTCAAAAAATTGATATACATATGGGGACGTTTAGTAAGGCTTTAGGGTGTTATGGTGCGTATTTAACAGGTGATACAATTTATATAGAGTACTTACAAAATATGATGAGAAGCTTTATTTTTACTACAGCTTTACCACCAGGAACATTAGGAGCAGTGCAAAAAGCAATTGAGATTGTAAAAGAAGATAAAGAAAGAAGAGAGAATCTTATAGCGAATGGTGCATATTTCAGAACGCATTTACAAGAAGCTGGTTTTGACATTGGGAATAGCTCAACTCATATTGTACCGATTGTAGTCGGTTCAAATGAAAATGCTTTACGGTTTAGTGAAAGATTACAAGAGGTAGGTATCGCAGCCATTGCAATTCGTCCGCCAACTGTTCCAGTGGGGAGTTCCCGAATTCGCTTTGCAGTTACGTCACAACATACAATAGCTGATTTGAAATGGGCTATCCAGCATATTATACGCATTGGTAAAGAAGAGGGGTTTTTCGTATGAAAGAGCTAAAGATTATTTTTATTCCTGGGTGGGGAATGGAAGAAGGTGTTTGGACTTTAGTTCTGCCGTATTTTAAAGGATATTCTGTTCAATGCATAGATTGGCGTAACGTGAAAGAGAAAAGTGAATTTGCGGGACGAATAATAGAGGTAGCGCATGATGAAAATGTAATTTTAGTTGGATGGTCGCTAGGAGCGTTAGCAGCAGTACAAGCTTATAAAAAGATTAAGGCAAAAGGTATCGTACTAATCGGTGCTACCGCTAAATTTACCAATACAAGTGATTATACAAGTGGATGGAATTCCTTGCATGTAGAACGTATGAAAAAGAATTTAACGAGAAAGAAAGAAGATACTTTGAAGCGTTTCTATGAGAATATGTTTACAAAAAATGAGCTGAAGGAGAATACGAGTTTTGAAGAGATTGCGCTGAATTTTAAAGGAGACTCGATTCAGTCATTACAATTAGGCTTAGACTATTTAATAGAAACAGATATGAGAAACGAATTAACAGATGTCAAAGTCCCGTTGTTACTTCTTCATGGAGAACAGGATGTGATATGTCCATTATCCGCAGCTCATAGTATGGCAGAGAATACGAATGCTACGCTAAAAGTAGTAAGCGAGGCTGGTCATGCATTATGTGTAACGAATTTCGAATATTGCGCGAATGAAATTATCCAATTTGTAGAGGGGATACGACATGATTAACAAAACGTTACTGCAAAAACGGTTTAACGGGGCGGCCGTATCTTACGATCAATATGCAAACGTACAAAAAAAGATGGCACATTCGTTACTTTCTACATTGAATCGGCGATATAGTGAAACATCATCAATACGTATTTTAGAACTTGGATGCGGGACAGGGTATGTCACAGAGCAATTATCGAATTTATTTCCGCAAGCACATATTACAGCTGTGGATTTTGCTGATGAGATGATTGCAGTCGCGAAAACTAGACATAATGTGGGGAATGTGATGTTTCGATGTGAAGATATTGAACAATTAAAATTAGAAGAATCATATGATGTCATAATTTCAAATGCCACATTTCAATGGCTTAATAATGTAAAACAAGTGATAAGAAATTTATTTCATCATTTGTCTATAGATGGCATATTACTCTTTTCAACGTTTGGACAAGAAACTTTTCAAGAGCTTCACACTTCGTTCCGTCGGGCGAAAGAAGAAAAAAATATAAGAAATGAAACAGCGATTGGTCAACGTTTTTATTCGAAAGATCAGTTGCTTCATATATGCGAGATAGAAACAGGGGATGTACATGTTTCTGAAACATGTTACATAGAGAGTTTTACAGAAGTTAAGGAATTTCTACATTCTATTCGAAAAGTAGGAGCGACTAATAGTAATGAAGGATCATATTGTCAAAGTCCCTCACTCTTTCGTGCAATGCTTCGTATATACGAAAGAGACTTCACGGGAAATGAAGGGATAATGGCAACGTATCATGCTTTATTTGTGCATATAACAAAAGAGGGGAAGAGATGAAATGAAACAAGTACAAACAAAAAGGGATTGGAAAAAACTTGCATACGACGTAGTAGAAGAAAAAATGATTACGAAAGAGGATGCAATAGCAATATTAGAAGCTGACGATACAGAGGTTTTAGAAATTATGAATGCGGCCTACATCATTCGCCATCATCATTTTGGTAAGAAGATCAAGTTGAACATGATTATTAATACGAAATCTGGCTTATGTCCTGAAGATTGCGGGTATTGTTCACAGTCTATTATTTCTGAAGCGCCAATTGATAAATATGCATGGTTAACGCAGGAAAAAATTGTAGAAGGAGCACACGAAGCAATTCGCCGTAAAGCGGGTACATATTGTATTGTAGCATCTGGACGTCGTCCGACGGATAAAGAAGTTAATCACGTAATTGGAGCAGTGAAGGAGATTCGTGAAACGACAGATTTGAAGATTTGTTGTTGTTTAGGTTTTTTAAACGAAGATCAAGCAGGGCGTTTAGCAGAAGCTGGTGTGCATCGTTATAATCACAACTTAAATACACATGAAAACAATTACGAGAGCATTTGCTCAACTCATACGTATGACGATCGTGTTGATACAGTTCAAAAAGCGAAACAAGCTGGTATTTCACCATGCTCAGGAGCGATTTTTGGAATGGGAGAAACAATTGAAGAGCGTGCTGAAATTGCATTTGAATTACAACGTATAGATGCAGATTCTATTCCTTGTAATTTCCTTGTTGCTGTAAAGGGTACACCGCTTGAAGGACAAAAAGAGTTAACACCTGTAGAATGTTTAAAAGTGCTGGCGATGATGCGTTTTGTAAACCCAACAAAAGAAATTCGTATTTCAGGAGGACGCGAAATTAATTTACGTTCTGTACAGCCGCTCGGTTTATTCGCAGCAAACTCTATCTTTGTTGGCGATTACTTAACGACAGCTGGACAGGAGCCGACTGCAGACTGGGGTATGATTGAAGATTTAGGATTCGAGATTGAGGAATGTGCGTTATAAAATAGATGAAAAGCAAACTCTTTAAAGGGTTTGCTTTTTTGTAAATAAAATGTAATAACAAGCCATTAACACTTGATACCATTGGTTTTTGAGCGAAAAAAAGAATTTTTGTGGACGAATTTTCCAAGCCCTAGTTGTACATAGTAAATATGTAATTTATATTGGGTTGGAGGATTTTACATGCATAAATACATATTAGCGATTATGATTTGTCTAATTTTAATAAAAGCAATAAGTGCTGATCCAGTTAAGGCCGCCAAAAATCCTGAACAAAAAGAAATGCAACAAAGAATTGAACAACATTTTCGAACGAAAGCTGAACATTTTGGCTTGAAAACGGAAGGGAAAGATTTAAAAGAAGTACGAAAAGAAATTACTATTATAGAAGAAGCAAAAAAAAGAGAGAATGTATGGAGAACAGCGCAAACTCTTCGTATACAAACAGAAGGAAAAACGATGGATGAATTAATAAAAGATTTACGGAAAAAGGTGGAAAAATAAAAAAGAGGCCGTGGCCTCTTTTTTTATTACGCCCATTGTTTTGATAAGTGAGCCATTTCAATGGCAGCAACTGCCGATTCATAGCCTTTATTACCAGCTTTTGTACCCGCGCGTTCAATTGCTTGCTCGATTGTTTCTGTTGTTAATACACCGAAAATAACTGGGATGTCTGTTTGTAGTGATAAAGATGCAACACCTTTTGCTACTTCATTACAAACGTAATCGTAATGCGTTGTAGCACCTCGAATTACTGTACCTAATGTAATAACGGCATCATACTTTCCGCTATTCGCCATTTTTTTTGCGATTAAAGGAATTTCAAATGCACCTGGAACCCAAGCAACATCGATATCATTTTCTTCTACACCGTGACGCTTTAATCCATCTAAAGCTCCGCCAAGTAACTTGCTTGTAATAAACTCATTAAAACGTCCAACAACAACCCCAACTTTTAATCCTGTACCAACTAAATGACCTTCGAATACCATAATAAATCTCTCCTTTAATTATAAATTTAATAAATGTCCTAATTTGTTTACTTTCGTTTGTAAATATGTTTTATTCTCTTCTTTTGTTGGCATTTGCAATGGTACACGCTCGACTACTTCTAAGTCGTAACCTTGTAAGCCAGCAATTTTTCGTGGATTATTCGTTAATAATCGTAAACTTTGTAAGCCTAAATCTTTTAAAATTTGAGCGCCAATACCGTAATCACGAAGATCAGCTGGGAATCCGAGCTTTTCATTTGCTTCTACAGTATCAAAGCCTTCTTCTTGTAATTTATAAGCACGAAGCTTATTAAGAAGGCCAATGCCTCGTCCTTCTTGCCTCATATAGAGAAGAACACCTTTTCCTTCACTTTCAATTTGAGAAAGTGCAGCATGAAGCTGTGGCCCGCAATCACAGCGACACGAACCAAATACATCTCCTGTTAAGCATTCGGAATGAACGCGCACGAGTACAGGTTCGCCTGTTGAAATATCACCTTTTACGAGCGCGATATGTTCTTTCGTATCCAATGAGTTAGAATAGCCAATTGCATGGAATGTACCGAAATCTGTAGGTAAAGTAATTTCAACTTCTCTTGTCACAAGTGTTTCATGATGGCGGCGATAAGCGATTAAATCTTCTATTGTAATCATTTTTATATCAAATTGTTTTGCGCACTCTATTAAATCAGGTACACGTGCCATCGTGCCGTCTTCATTTATAATCTCGCAAATGACCCCAGCTGGTTCTGCTCCGCAAAGCTTTGCTAAATCGACAGCAGCTTCTGTATGACCCGCGCGGCGAAGGACACCGCCTTCTTTCGCGATTAATGGAAAGATATGTCCAGGACGATTGAAATCAGCACCTTTTGATGCCGGGTTTAACAATTCTTGTATCGTAGTTGCACGTTCGTGAGCGCTAATCCCTGTTGTTGTAGAAACATGATCAATGCTCACTGTAAACGCAGTATGATGCGAATCTGTATTATGAGATACCATTGGTTCTAATTGTAGACGTTCTGCGTATTGTTCTGTAATCGGCACACAAACGAGACCACGACCATGTGTAATCATAAAATTAATTGTTTCTGGTGTAATATGCTCTGCTAAAGCAATAAAATCGCCTTCATTTTCTCGATTTTCATCATCACATACGATAACGACTTTTCCTTGTTTTAAATCTTCTAGAGCTTCTTCAATACGATGAAACATTATACTTCCCCCTTATAGAAATCCGTTTTCTTGTAAAAAGCTTTCGGTCATTGAGCCTGTTCTTTTTACAGGTTTAGTAATGAAGCGTTCGATATATTTACCAATCATGTCACACTCAATGTTTACGATATCTCCAGCATTCTTGTCCCCGATAACAGATTCGCTTACTGTGTGCGGGATGAGTGAAATGGTAATAGAAGAATCGTCTATATCAAATATCGTTAAACTCGTTCCATCGACAGCAACGGATCCTTTATGCAAACAATAGCGTAGTAATTCATCAGAAATTGCTATTTTATAATAGACGGCATTGTAGTGTTGTTTTTTAGTTAAAATCGTTCCGATGCCATCAATATGTCCTGAAACGAAATGTCCACCGAATCGTCCATTTGCAGCCATGGCCCGCTCTAAATTTACTTTAGAGTGTGATTTAAGTAGGCGAAGTGATGTTGATTTCATCGTTTCAGGCATTGCATCAACTGTAAAGGAAGTAGGTGTAAAACTCGTTACGGTTAAACAAATACCGTTAACCGCGATACTATCGCCTAACTTCACATCTGATAAAATTTTGTTTGCATGGATCGTTAACTTCATCGCTTCTCCGCTTTGTTGCATGTTTGTTATCGTTCCTAATTCTTCTACAATTCCTGTAAACATTTCGTCACCTCACTTTGAGCATTCGCAACAATTTTTATATCATCGCCAATTTGTTTCATCTCTTGAATTTTCAAGGGAAGTGCATCTTGTAATTTTGAAAAACCATTTCCTCCAAATAAAGTAGGAGCATCTTTCCCGCCAATTAATTTCGGGCTTATATACGTTACAATTTCATTGAAATTGTTTGATTGTAGGAAACTTGCATGTACTGTTTGACCACCTTCGACGAACAGAGAAAGTATCTGTTTCTCGCCGAGTAGGTATAAGACATCTTGGATTTCAATTTGTTTCGTTTTCATTTGGAATATAGCTATATTTTCAGATTCATAAGAAGCTATTTTCTCTTTATTTACATCCTTACCGACAATAATCCATGTCGGTGCTAAACCATCTGTCATGACATGGGAAGATGGTGGCGTTCGTAAATGGGTATCTAAAATAACGCGTATAGGATGTTTACCCCCGTTAGGAATTCTTGTTGTTAAATGGGGATTATCAGCTATAACTGTATTCACCCCTACAAGAATCGCATCATGAGTATGGCGATACTGGTGAACATCAGCTCGTGCTTTTTCACCTGTAATCCATTTGCTTTCACCAGTTACAGTTGCTGTTTTTCCATCTAAGCTCATTGCTGTTTTTATTGTTACAAATGGGCGTTTCGTTTTCATGTAGTGAAAAAAGTAGCGATTTAGTAAAACTGCTTCCGCTTCAAGAACACCGGTAGTTACTTCGATTCCAGCTTCTTCTAATCTCCTTTTTCCATTACCAGAAACGAGCGGGTTACAATCAAGGGTAGCAATGACAACGCGCTTAACTTCCTTTTCGATGAGCAATTCACAGCAAGGTGGTGTTTTTCCAAAGTGGCTACACGGTTCAAGTGTTACATAAACGGTAGCGTTTTTTGCATTCTCACCAGCCATTTGAAGGGCATGAACTTCTGCGTGTTCTTTACCAGCACGTAAATGAGCGCCCATACCGACGATGTTTCCATCTTTTACAACAACAGCACCAACCATAGGATTTGGACTCGTTTGTCCTGATGTCCCTTGTGCTAACTGCAAGGCAATCCTCATATATTCTTGATCTGTCATTCTCTTCACCTCTCCTGAAAAAATCAAAAAACCCCAAGGATATAAAATCCTTGGGGTTTGGGA
This sequence comes from Bacillus cereus group sp. BfR-BA-01383, assembly GCF_022663495.1. Taxonomy (NCBI): domain Bacteria; kingdom Bacillati; phylum Bacillota; class Bacilli; order Caryophanales; family Bacillaceae; genus Bacillus; species Bacillus cereus group sp. BfR-BA-01383. The sequence continues at coordinate 166,639 of NZ_JAKUFP010000001.1, read as the reverse complement.
GACGTGATTTCTAGAAATATAGTTCGAATACGAAAGTATAGGAAAGAAACCTAACGATGACTGATATTTTTGCATAAGGAAAAAACCTAGCAAAATATCGAGTTTTTCAAACGCTAGTCGCATCTTTTTATTTCAGCATAGAAACAAAAGCATATAAAATAAAACATATATAGAGACTCAAATTGAATCTTTAAAAATATGCATGCTGAAATAAAAGTGTATTCGCTATATAAAATTACTAGAAAACATATCCTTCTCCCATCCAGACTATACTGTCGGCCCTAGATTTTCACTAGATCCACCGTTTTCGAGTTGAAAACGGGTCACGGACTTAGAAGCGTTGGCTTCATCACCGCCGGTTGGGAATTTCACCCGACCCCGAAGGATGTTGTTTGCTCAAATTATAGCACAAAAAAGGAAAAAGGCTAGTAAAAAATATTCGAATGTGAAGAATTGTGTGAAAATAGATGTAATAGGAATGGAGATAAAATCAGTAGAAATGTTGTAAGTATGCGGTGTTAATAGAAAGAAAAAACATGCACAAAAAAATGTGCATGTTACGTACAAAACTATTCTGCCGCTGGTGCTCTAACAACAGATTCGAATTTACCTTTATGCGAAGCATCGCAATAAGGCATATTTTTCGATAAACCACAACGACATAAAGAAAATGCCGGTTTTGCAGGAAATACATTCCCTTGTGAGTCAACTAGTTCCACGTCCCCTGTAACGCGAAAAGAGCCATTATCATTTACTTTAATTTGTACTTTTGTCAATGTTATCCCTCCTTCCCAAACGCTTAATTTCATCATATAATCAAGGGAAGTACTTGGCAATATAAAGTGAAACTTTAATCAGTGGGGGTTTTGTTCATCCCCCGCTGATTATTAGCCCACGCCAATCGGGCGTTTACGGGCAGTGCCTAACTTCTTTGCCTCAGCCAAATTTTGAGGTGGGAGTCTTACTGCCCGCAAATAGCGGGATAAAAAGAGCACTTTGTTTGATGTAGAAGAGAGTGTTATAATGTTTTTTATAACTGACTAGAGTAAGGTGACGAAAGATGGATAAACAATTACATACATTACGAAATATTGTAAATGAGCGCACGTGGGCATCATTTTTGAATGATAATCATCCTTATAGCTTGTTGCACTGGTCCATTGCAGGTGTAGGACAAGAAGTGAAAGATGTTTGGTTACTTCAAGATGAGGTAACGTTTCAAACGACAGAATTTCCAACGCTAGATGAAGCGGTGCAATGGATCTCTGAAAATATGGAACAAGTTACAGATGTTTTGGCGCAATAAAAAAAACAGGCTTATGCAAGCCTGTTTTTTGTTTCTTTTACATATGTGTTTAAAAATTGGTCAACGGCTGCTTCATACTCTTCTTTATTTTCGTTATAAGAGCAAGCGTGTGCACCGTGTTCTGCAATATAAAGTTGTTTATTATTTTCTTTTGCTTCATATAACGCTTTTGTCATATCAGCTAAAATATAATCGTCATCTTTACTATGGATAAAGAGAACGGGATTGTTAATATTTTTTATACAGTCGATTGGTGAAACTTCACGAATTGTATAACCGTCACGAACTTTTAAAAAAGCATTTGCTAAAGGTAATAAAGGCCACTTTGGTAAATGGAATTCAACTTTTAAACGGTGCTGTAATTGTCCGTAGAAATCAGAAAAAGGACAATCTGCAATATAAAAATCAGCACCATCTTCTACAAATCCCGCGTATTGAAGAAGTGTTGCAGCTCCCATAGATTCACCATGAATACCAAGTGTTATATTTGTGCCAAAACGACTTTTTAGCCAGTCAACTACGGATTTTAAATCATGTTTTTCATAGTATCCATAGCTTGTTGTTTTTCCACCAGTTTTACCATGACGACGATGATCGTAAATAAGGACGTTATATCCTCTGCTTAAAAATAAGTTTGCATATTTCACAGAGTTCATTTTATTTACAGTTACACCGTGACAAAAAACCATAAATTTGTTGGAATGACCAGCAGGAATGTAATATCCGTGAAGATCATATCCGAATTGTGAAGGGATATGAATTTCTTCTTTATGAAGAGCATCAAAATCTTCTATACGAAAATGTTTTTTCGTTTCTCTTTCAAGTACTTCTTCCTCTGTTTTTTTCTTTAAGTACATCACTTTATTTGTAAAGAAAATCCCAAGAGCAGTTATCGCACCTAGTATAGTAAACAATGCTGCAAAAAAACGTTTCATACTTTACCTCATCCTCCAAATACCGTTACATGTGATACACTTACATTGTATCACAATGATAGAAAAGGGGAGAAATAGGAAATGGTGCATATACAAAAAATTACGCCAGCAATGAAAGAAACAATCCGGATGTTCATGTGTGAGAACTGGGGGAGCTCATTGATGGTTTCACGTGGGAGGGCGCATCAGTTAGAAGAGTTATCAGGATTTGTTGCATTCTTTGATGACAGAATAATCGGAATTATAACGTATGAAGTGATCGGAAATATGTGTGAAATCGTATCGTTAGATAGCTTTGAAGAAAGAAAGGGAATAGGGACGAAGCTTGTAAATTGTGTATTGCAAGTTGCAAAAGAAAGGCAGTGCCTGAAGGTTTGGCTCATTACAACAAATGATAATATGAACGCGTTACGTTTTTACCAAAAACGTAATTTCATGATGACTAATTTATATGTGAATGCAGTGGAAGAGGCACGAAAAATAAAGGAAGAAATTCCACGCATTGGGTATGATAATATCCCAATTTTACATGAAATTCAGTTGGAGCAGCGTTTAGTGAATTGATGTAACAATTTTCAGAAATATAAGTTATTAACCTTGACGAATATTATAATTTAGGTTACCGTAAAATTGTAATCTATTACCATATTAAGGGGTGACGATGTGGCAACTATACGTGATGTTGCAAAATTGGCAGGTGTTTCAGTCGCAACCGTTTCACGAGTTATTAATGAAAAAGGATACGTCCATGAAGATACAGTAAAACAAGTAAAGGAAGCAATTGAGGAATTACGCTATAGGCCAAACAGTGCAGCAAAGCCATTATTTAAGCAAAATTCAACGATAATTGCATTACTTGTAGATAATTTACGTAATCTATCAAACATTACTTTGCTACATTGTATTGAGGAAATAGCATATAAAGAAGGATATCAAATAATTGTTTGTAATATAGAGAATAAAGATAGGTACATACATATGTTGAAGCAAAATAACGTTGCGGGTGTTATTTTGACAAAATCAGTTTTTAAAAGTATAGGAGAAATTTCATTTCCATTTGTAGTGATTGAGGAAAAACAATCTCCTGCAAATTATTTTGAAAGTGGACAGAGAGCTGTTTCTTTATTGAAAGAGAAAGGCTGTCATTTTCTTGCTTATATCAGTGAGAGAGATGAAAGCGAAGAAATGGAAGAACATGTATCAGGATTTTTAGACGCTGTTTGGGAGGAAGGAATCTCTTATCGAGAAGAAAGTGTACAAGGGTATACGAATAAGCAGTTCATTACATTATTACAAAATCATCCGTATATAGATGGGATTGTAGTCTCAAGTGATAAGGTTGCTATTGAGTTAATCCGAGCAGCGAAATTTCTAAAAATACATATACCAGATAAATTAAAAATTATTGGACCTAATGGGAGTATAGAGTGCGAATGGATAGGTCCATCACTACCAGCAATTGAAAATTACGTCGAAGAAGAAGCGAAAATAGCTTTTCAACAATTAAAGGGAAAAATAAAAAAGTAAAAGGTGCGTTTTATACGCACCTTTTACAATGTAATTGCGGCAATAAAGCCAAATATAAGTAACGGTATATTATAATGCAGAAAAGTTGGTACACATGTATCCCATATATGATGGTGTTGACCGTCAGCGTTTAAACCTGATGTTGGTCCAAGTGTACTATCAGATGCTGGAGATCCTGCATCACCTAGCGCTCCTGCTGTACCGATAATTGAGATTGTGGCCATTGGACTAAATCCAAGCTGGATGCAAAGAGGTACAAAAATTGTTGTTAAGATAGGGATGGTTGAAAAAGATGAACCGATTCCCATCGTAATGAGAAGCCCAATAACGAGCATAAGAAACGCAGCAAGTGGTTTGTTATTTCCAATTATATGTGCACTCGTTTGCACAAGCGATTCAACATGTCCTGTTTTTCGAAGCACAGCGCTAAATCCAGCGGCAGAAATCATAACAAATCCGATAAAGGACATCATACGCATTCCACTTGTTAATATTGCATCTGCTTCTTTAAGAGGGAGACTACCACTAATTGATAAGACAATAATCCCTGCTAAAGCACCGAAAATCATTGATTCTGTTGCTAATTGAACTGTTAATGTAGCTATGATAGATAATAATCCGAAAGTAATACTTCGCTTTGTATAGGGAACGATTTCATTTTCGGCAGTATGAATTTGTTCTGTTTCATACGTACGAGGTTTTCGGTACGTAATGAATACCGCTACACATAATCCGATAATCATACCGATTGCCGGAATAGTCATCGCTTTTGGGATAAGCGCGACATCAAATGTAAGACCGCTTTGGGCAGCATTTGTTTGCAATACGTCATGATAAATTTTTCCGAATCCTGCAGGAATCCACATATAAGGTGTAATTAATCCGAATGTAATAATACATGTAACAAGTCTGCGATCCACTTTCAGCTCGTTTAATACTTTTAAAAGTGCTGGAATTAAGATTGGGATGAAAGCGATATGAACAGGGATAACATTTTGTGAGAAACAAGCCATTGTTAAAATGATGAATAAAATAAGTATTTTAGAATAAACTTGTTTTTTTGTGTCTTGTTCGTTGCCAACCCATTTTAATGCGGTTTGAATCATGGCATCTGGAAGTCCTGTTTTAGAAAGAGAAATAGCGAAACCGCCAAGCATTGCATAGCTTAATGCGATTGGAGCACTGTTTCCGAGACCGGTTGTAAAAGTGTTAATTGTTTCTGAAATACCGAGTCCGCCGATAAGTCCGCCTGTTAGAGCTCCAATAATGATGGCGACAATGACTTGGACACGTAACAAACTAAGCGATAGCATGACTGCTACTGCGACGAGTACAGCGTTCATAATAGATATAATCTCCCTAATTTTTATTCTGTTAAGGCAAGTAAATATGAAGCAGTTTGCTATATTTATACATACTTGCGACATATTATTATAAAATGTTTTCTATGAAATGTAAAAGAGCCTTTTGTATTTAATGTTGAAAAGATAGCTCTTGTTTGATGGATCGTAAAGAATTAGCAAATAGTTCTGGTTCTTCTAGATCAGGAGAATGTGCTGAATTTGGGAACCAAATCATTTTTTTTATGGGTGCTTCAATAACATCACAGTATTCTTGAACGAGTGCATAAGGAGTTTGATAATCATAGCGACCAGAACAAAAGTAAACAGGAATAGATAAACTTGAAATGGACGAAAAGAAATCGATTGTTAGCATTTCTTCCCATAAAACGCCAGATTTTAAGTTTCCTGCGAGAAACTTGAGCCAATCTAATAGCGTGTATTCAGGAGAAAAGAAACCTTTTCGTATGAAAGAAAAGGAAGATCCATTTTGGATTGCTCCTCCGAATGTGCCAAGCCACTTTCTTTGAATAATGAGACGTCTCGTATCTAAAAATGGTGGTTTACCTAATTTTAAAAGGGAAGCTAATGCTTTTTTATGATCATGCTTTTTTGCAGAATTAATTAAATGTTGATATAGCAATTCTTCGTTTTGTTTCATATGTACAATCTGCCCAATACCAATGTAAGCCTCGATATACTTTGGGTAGCGATGTGCGATTTTAAGCCCGATAATACTTCCCCAAGAATGACCAGCGAGAAATAGTTTTTGTTTGTTGAACCTTTTGAGTACATACTGAATAACTTCTTGTGCATCGGAAACGAATTGTTCGATTGTAAAATTTGCCCCGAAATCTTTCATTGAAAAGGATTTACCTGCCCCGCGTTGATCCCAATTAATAACGATAAAGTGTTTCTCTAATTCTTTTTGAAAATGGCGAATAAATCCGATTTGTGCCATGCCAGGTCCACCGTGACAGCATAATAAAATAGGCTGTTCTATGTTTTGCCCGCGCATAAGGAGAGATTGTTTTCGATTATTAATCATAACGCTTTCCATCGTAGCGATACTATTAGGAATGAGTTGTTTCTTTTCATTATAGAACTGTGGGGTATAGCTACGAAAAAGCATATTGAAAACCTCCTTTTCTGAAATCGTATGAATCGCACAGGCTATTTATTTTGCATATACTGTTAGAAAATCATTGTAACATACCATACTAGTGTCATTTCAACATGGGAGGAGGGGAAATTGTGACGATTGGAGAAATTATAGATTGTTTAAATAGACGTGAATCAATCGCTATTATAGCGAAACGCCTTGAAATAAGTCCATATACACTATCGAAGAAATTAAGATTAATTGGATATGAATATGACGGAGAGCAGAAGAAACGTATTTTTGTAGGAGATGGAGAAGAACCACGTCACTTACAACTCCAAGAAGCGACCGCCCTTCAACATGAGAAAACAGATTATCAATTATTAATTTATGAGCAATTACAAAGCATTTATGAATTACTAAGAAAAAGAGAAGAAGTAAGTGCACCAATTATGAGTAAAAGTACAGAGAAAAAGAAACGAACCTTTTCTATTAATAAAGAAGTATTAGCAAGATTAGACGTTATATCAGAATCGAAAGGAGTTCAAAAATCTAAACTTGTCGAAGAGGCACTGCAGCAATTTTTACAGCAATATGACTTTAACGAAACATCACATTTTGATAACTAAAGAAAAGGATACTATGTTCATTGTAAGAACGAGTATCCTTTTCTTTGTTTCATGTATATTACGGATAAAATAAAGGGTAAGTGCATATCCTTTGCAATGAAAAAATATGGATCAATTGTTAGGAAAATACTTAATTTACTTTTTGAATCCTTCCATCAATAACTGGTTGAATTGGCTCTTTTACTTGTTTTACATAATCGACTAGCGCTTCAAAGTCGTTTGGACCAGTTTCTGCATTTTTACCATTTGTAAATGATACGAATCCGTCACCGCCAGAAGCTAAGAAAGCATTTGCAACTACGCTATACGTTTTAGATGGTGATAACTCTTCGCCCTTTGTTAAGCGAATATTTGTAACCTTTTCACCGTTTGGTTTATTTGCATCCCAAGTATATTGAATACCTGAAATTTGAAGCATTCTTGTTGTTCCTTTTTGCCATTGTTGATTTAAAATATCGCGAATATCTTGACCTGTTAAATCTACTTTAATTAATTGATTTCCAAAAGGCTGAATGCCGTACAATTCGCCCCATGTAATATCACCAGCATCTAAGTCATTACGAATGCCGCCCGGATTCATAAGTGCGATTTGAGCTTGCATCGTTTGACGCTGGGCATCGGCAATTAAATTTCCAAGAGTAGACTCGCCAGCATCGTTTTGTTTACGATCGATAGGTGCTGTAGATTTTCCAACAACTTCATTTACAAGTGGTGCAATTTTTTCTTTATATTGATCTAACTTTTGTTTTACTTGTTTATCAGGTTCTACACCTTCATGGTATGTTGTAATAACTTCAGCTTTTTTCTTCACAATATCTTTTGTTTTTCTATCAATCGTTACATCTACATCAGAGAAAGCCATTCCGTAAGAGTTCGCTTGGACAATTAGTTTATTATTTACTGTACCGTTTACATACGTATGACTATGCCCACCGAAAATAACATCAACTTCTGGATCTGTTTCATTTGCAATTCGGTTAAGATCGCCATTTGTTATACCAGACTCATCAGTTGTTCCGCCGACATGTGCAAGGACAACGATGGATTTAACGCCGAGACGTTTTAATTGTTGCGTTGATTTATTAATTGCTTCCACTTCGTCAGTGATCTGTACATTTTTAAGCATAGTAGGCATAACGACATTGGGTGTATCAGTTGTAACAACGCCAATGAATCCTACAGGAACACCATTTACCATTTTTACAGTAAATGGTGGTAAAAATAAGCGACCAGTTGATTTGTTATAGAAGTTTGCAGCGACATAAGGGAAGTTAGCACCTTTGAAATTCCCTGTTTTTTCGTGATATCCACCATAAATGAGGCGTTTCATTTCATCGATGCCTTCATCAAATTCATGGTTTCCAATTGTACCAACATCAAATTTTAAGTCATTTAAAAATTCAATAGTCGGTTCATCTTGTAACAATGCTGAAACTGGTGGACTAGCTCCGACGACATCGCCAGCATGCACGAGAAGGGTGTTAGGGTTTTGTTTTTTACGTTCTTTTAAATAAGTGGCTAAGTAATCAGCGCCACCAGCTTCTTTGTTATTAATTTTTTTAACAGTATCTAGTTGTCCATGAAAATCATTAATACCAAGCATTTGTACATCTATGTAGCGGTTTTGTTCAGCTGGAGTCTGAGATGGGGGAGCGGCGAATACGTTTGAAAAGGTAATGGTACTTAAAATAGCAACAGCAGGAATAATTTTTTTCCACATGATTCATTTCTCCTTTTTTTATAATCTGACATCATACGACATAATTTTAATAGATTCATAGGATTATATCCATATAAAAATTTTGTTTTTTCGAAAAATTAACACATTTACAAAAAATGAATAATAGAGTAGTGACCTTTTTTGTTGTCGATTTCATCGTGTATCCTCTATAATGGAGAAAAAAGTAAAAGGTGAGCAGTATGAAGAAAAAGAAACAAAAACAAATGCAAAGACAATCGCAAGTGAATCAACCAAAGAAAGAATCGCTTACATTAGGTGATCAATTAAATGATTCACTCATGCAGCAATTAAAGAATAAGAAAAAAGAGTTGCAAGTGAGAGAAGAGAAAAAAGAGGCAGCAGAACTAGAAAGAAAGCGTCAGGAACAAAAAGAGCGTGAAAAGAATAAATCATTTGAAGAACTGTTAAGTGAAAGTAACCTTACTTGGAAAGACTTTAAATAATAACGAAAATGATCAGTGAAATACCGCTGATCATTTTTTTGACGAGCTTGTAAGAAAAGGGGAGTTTAAATGAGAAAAATTGTAGTCGTTCCGCATGAAAATCATTGGGGTGAAAAATTTCAAATAGAGTCCGAAAGATTAAAATCAGCGATGCCAGAAACGGTGAAAATCTATCATATTGGTAGTACGTCAGTGCCGGGGCTTGCGGCAAAGCCTATCATTGATATGATAATGGAAGTAGATAATATTGAAAGAGTAGATCATTGGAATGAAAAATTTGATGAGCTTGGTTACATTGTGAAAGGGGAAAATGGTATTTCAGGTCGTCGTTTTTTTATTCATGGAACTGAGGAGAAACGCTCGTATCATTTGCATGTATTTGAAAAAGGAAATCCTGAGATTACAAGGCATTTAGCATTTCGTGATTATATGATGGCTCATTGTGAAGAAGCAGAGGCATATGCAACTTTAAAGAAAGAACTAGCTGAAAAATATACATATGATGGCACGTTGTATACAGAAGGAAAAAATGAGTTTGTACGTAATGTGGATGAAAAAGCGAAAGAATGGATAGAAAGTAACGTGAACGACTGAATTCATGTTACTTTTTAAAAGGGTATAAAATTATTATGTAAACTGTACGTATGTTTTGACTTTTTGGATGAATATTGTTGAAATAAAGTTGTGGTTTATAAAAATGTAAGAATGAAAGGGAGACGACTGTGCATATTCCAACAATTACACTTCATAATGGCGTGAAAATGCCAATGATTGGCCTAGGCGTTTATAAAGCGAAAGAAGGCGACGAAGTAAAACAGGCAGTAAAAACAGCGTTAGAAGTTGGATACCGTTCAATTGATACAGCAACTGTATATGGAAATGAAAGCGGTGTCGGAGAAGCGATTCGTGAATCAGGAATTCCGAGAGAAGACATATTTATTACGACAAAAGTTTGGAACGACGATCAAGGATATGAAGAGACGCTCGAGGCTTTTGAAAAAAGTTTAAAAAAATTACAAATGGACTATGTAGATTTATACTTAATCCACTGGCCAATTAGAGGGAAGTATGTTGATACGTACCGTGCTTTAGAAAAATTATATGAAGAAGGAAAAGTGCGCGCGATCGGTGTTTCTAATTTTCATAAACATCATTTAGAGCTGTTATTACCAAATTGCAAAGTAAAGCCGATGGTAAACCAAGTGGAACTTCATCCAATGTTAGCGCAATTTGAATTGCGTAATTTCTGTCAAAGTGAGCAAATTCAAATGGAAGCATGGAGTCCATTAATGAGAGGCGGCGAAGTGTTCCAGCACCCAATCATTCAAACGATTGCTAATAAATATGAAAAAACACCTGCGCAAGTTATATTAAGATGGGATATTCAAAGTGGAATTGTTACAATTCCTAAATCTGTTACACCATCTCGCATTCAGGAGAATTTTACTATTTTTGATTTCTCATTAACTGAAGAAGAGATGGATCAAATTAATACGTTAAATCGTAATTTACATGTAGGAACGAATCCTGATAAATATGATACGTTATAAAAAAAGACTGCCTCCTAATGTTGGGGCAGTCTTCTGTTTTATCGGTAAATCGATATTTTTAACGATGCAAAGCATATGAATCATATTTGGCGATTTTTTGAAGCTGTACGTACTTTTCTTTTGTTAAAGGCGACTGTTGGCTAGCTCGTACATTTGCCTGTAGTTGTTGAATAGAGCTTGCACCAGGTATAACGGCTGCAACAGTTTCGTTATGTAAGCAATATTGAATAGCTGTTTCTGTTAAAGAGTTTTCTCCGATAACTTTTTTTACACTCTCGAGTGTTGTATTTAATTCATCGTAAGAATAAGAGAGGTAATCTTTTTCTTTTACTCGTTCTATCTTTCTTGCATTGTCGTCAGTTAAAATGCCTTTCGCAAGTGGTCCGCGAGCAATAACGCTAATTTGATGCTCATTAAGCATCGGGAACCATTCTTCAGGACGACGATTTAAAAGGCTGTACTCCATTAAAACACTAACGATATTTGATCGCTTTGCATACTCACGGATGACATTTGGACGTATAGAAGAAATACCGTAATAGCGAATGACACCTTCTTTTTTTAATTCTTCAAAAGCTTCAATTGCTTCATCTATAGGATCTTCAATCGTACCGCCATGTAGTTGATAAAGATCAATATAATCTGTTTGAAGTCTACGCAAACTTTCTTTTACTTCAGCCTTTATGTAAGCTTTAGAAGGGTCCCAAGACCAGCCATTTTTTTCTTCTGTCCATCGATTTCCAACCTTAGTTGTAAGAACAATTTGGTCCCGTTTTCCCTTTAAGGATTTTCCAACAAATTCTTCATTTAATCCATAATCGTATAAATCGGCTGTATCAAAAAAGTTAATACCTAAATCGATTGCCTCATCGATAATACGCATAGCTTCAGCTTCAGATGTACCGAGAGACATACAGCCAAGGCCCATTTCTGTAACAAACAAATCTGAGTTTCCTAATTGACGTTTTTTCATAGGTCAACCTCCTTATCTTTATTGTACGAAAGGGAAAAGAGGTTGACAAACGTTTACTTTTTATTTGCTGTAATCCACTCTTGTACGGTTGTATACTCTTTGCCATATTGTTTTAGCTTATGGCGAATTTGCCATGCTTTGCCGACTAAAGTGACGCGATTTGGTAAAATATAAACTTTCATTTCTATCACGCTCCTTTCAATGTGGTAAAATGTATGAAGAAAGAATAGGAAATAGAACAGGGAGATGAAGTAGTATGAGTAATCTTGCAGAGAGAACGGTAAAAACTGAGCCGATTTTTGATGGTAGAGTTATAAAAGTTCGTGTTGATGATGTAGTATTACCAAATGGAGAAATGAGTAAACGTGAAATTGTAAATCATCCTGGTGCAGTTGCTATTATTGCTATTACTGATGAGGGGAAAATTGTGCTTGTTGAGCAGTATCGTAAAGCGCTTGAAAAGGCGATTATAGAAATTCCAGCTGGTAAGCTAGAACCTGGTGAAAAACCTGAGGTGACAGCAGTTCGTGAATTAGAAGAGGAAACAGGGTATGTATGTGAAAATATGGAGCTCATTACTTCTTTCTATACATCTCCAGGGTTCGCAGATGAAATTTTATATGTATATAAAGCGACAGGTTTGACAAAAAAAGAAAATAAAGCGGCTTTAGATGAAGATGAGTTTGTGGAATTAATGGAAGTATCATTAGAAGAAGCGATTACACTTATGAAAGATCTTCGTATTCATGATGCGAAGACGATGTTTGCAGTACAATATTTACAATTACAAAAATAAACACTCGCCAAAGGCGAGTGTTTTTTAATTGATTTTTGCGTATACACGTGCATCACGTAAGCTACCATCTGGCGCTAGGAAATCATTTTCCATTGTACCTTCTAAAATAAATTCTAAACGTTCTGCTAAGTTACATGCATTTGCATTTGTTGCATCAGTACGAATTTCAATTCTTCTAGCACCTAGCTTATCAAAGGCAAATTGAATCGCCCCTTTAACAGCTTCGGTCATATAGCCTTGTTTTGTATAAGCGCTATGTAGCCAGAAGTGAAGTGAAAACTTTGGAATATCCCAGTTTTCAGGCTTGAGCGTAATAGCTCCGATGAATGTACCAGATACTTTATCGTATAAGTGAAAATCAAGTGTTTCACGAAGTAAAAACTGTCCATGAGCGTTACGAACAATTTCTTCAGCACTCTCTTCTGTTTCAGCGTTAATTGGTATCCACGGTACTAAGTCTTCTAGAGAAGCTTGGATTGCTTCATACACTTCGGCACCATCACCTGGAAACGGTTTACGAACTTGTAAGCGTTCAGTTTGAAATAATGTTGGAAAATCTAATAATAATGGTTTCAAGAGAAATCCCTCCTATTCTCTACCTTTTAGTTTAGCAAAGTAGAGCGGAATTTCAATGTTAATTCGTCATACTTTTTTTCTTTCTTTCATACATTTTTAGTAATAGTGTGAACGGAGGGAAGAAAAATGTGGAGAAAAACTTGGCAAGACCGTGTAATGTCTCATATACAGGAAAACTCTTCATTATATATATTTAACGCTGTTTTATTATTGATGGGAGTAATATTTGGAGCCATCCTTGTGAATAGTTTACAAATAAATCAAAAACAAGATTTATCTTTTTATTTACAGCGTTTTTTTGGACAAGTTTCTAAAGGAGAATTTGCTATCGCGGGCGAAATGTTTCGAGAAAGTTACTTTTCGCAGTTAAAATACATTGGATTTATTTGGATTTTAGGGATTTCAATTATTGGGTTGCCACTCATTTTTATTTTATTATTTGTAAAAGGAGTTGTTGTTGGTTTTACAGTAGGCTTTTTAGTAAGTCAGCATGGATGGAACGGATTATTATTAGCATTTGTATCTGTATTGCCACAAAACCTAATTATAATTCCAGTATTTCTCGTTATGACAACAATTGCTGCAAGTTTTTCCTTACGCATGATTAGGCATCAATTTATCCGGAAAATAACCGAACCACTGTTACCTTTATTAATTCGCTACACATGCTTCTTTCTTGTGATTGGGGTGGTGTTAGCGCTCGCTTCTAGTGTAGAGGCTTATGCATCGCCAGTTTTAATGAAAGAAGTCGTTGAAACTATTAATAAAAAATAAATACTTTTTGAGAATAATTATCAGTTTGTTTTTATTGTTTTTTCTTTTGACAGAAGCCCTTCTTCTGATATAATGGTGTAAGAGTGGCGAGGAGGGAGTAGTACCGAATGGAAGAAAGAATTGAACGAATTAAGAAGCAATTACATGCAGCGAGCTATAAATTAACACCGCAACGTGAAGCAACAGTTCGTGTGCTGCTAGAAAATGAAGAAGATCATTTAAGCGCAGAAGATGTTTACCTCCTTGTAAAAGAAAAGTCGCCAGAGATCGGATTAGCAACCGTCTATCGAACTTTAGAACTATTATCTGAGTTGAAAGTTGTCGATAAGATTAACTTCGGAGACGGTGTTTCACGCTATGACTTACGCCAAGAAGGTGCGCAGCGTTTCCACCATCATTTGATTTGTACACAATGTGGTGCTGTACAAGAAATACAAGAAGATTTACTTGGTGAAGTGGAGAGGAAAGTAGAACGAGACTGGAGCTTTAAGGTGAAAGATCATCGTTTAACATTCCATGGGATTTGTAAAAATTGTCAAGAAAATGAAACGGATGAAAAATAACCTTTTCCTATTTATCTAGGAAGAGGTTTTTTATTTGAATAAGGTATAAATTGGTGAAAGCTTGGCATATGTTGTAATAACTTATATTTTGGAGGAATTTACAATGCGCCGAGCTTTAAAAATAACTTTTGATGGAATAAAAGTATTTTTATTATTTACAAGTTGTACGATTTTGTTTTATTTCGCTATACTATGGATAAATGAAGAATATGAAAGCTATCATCGTTATGAAAAGCCAAAAGAAGAGACTGTAGAAAAAGTATCAGGGAATGAAGAACCGGCAAAGGATGCTTTCGTAAATAGAATGATGTTTTTCTATGAAAATGGGGAGTAGTGTAGATTGGAAGATCAATTAAAAGATTTTATTCATTATATGGTTGTAGAAAAAGGATTAGCGAAAAATACAGTAGTATCTTATGAACGTGATTTGAAAAGTTATGTAAAGTATTTGCAAAATGTAGAACAGGCAAAAACCTTTCATGAAGTGACACGCTTACACATTGTTAACTTTCTGCAGCACTTAAAAGAAAATGGGAAATCTTCGAAAACATTAGCACGTCATATTGCATCGATTCGTTCGTTCCACCAATTTTTACTTCGTGAAAGAGTGGTAGAGCACGATCCATCAGTACATATTGAAACGCCGCAAGGGGAACGGAAATTACCGAAAGTATTATCAGTTGATGAAGTAGAGGCGTTACTTCAGACACCAAAAATGACGAGTGCTTTTGGGGTTCGTGATAAGGCGATGCTGGAGTTATTGTATGCGACAGGGCTTCGTGTCTCGGAATTAATCGCATTAAATTTAGAAGATGTACATTTAACGATGGGATTTGTTCGTTGCATAGGGAAAGGGAATAAAGAAAGAATTATTCCGTTAGGAAGTTTAGCGACGGAAGCGATTCAAAAGTATATTGAAAAAGGAAGAAGAGAATTGATGGGAAAAAAAATAGTAGATGCACTCTTTTTAAACCATCATGGTAATCGATTATCAAGACAAGGGTTCTGGAAAATTTTAAAACGCTTAGCGAAAGAAGCGAATATTGAAAAAGAGCTTACACCTCATACGTTGCGTCACTCTTTTGCTACGCATTTATTAGAAAATGGGGCAGATTTACGTGCTGTACAAGAAATGCTTGGACATGCAGACATTTCGACGACGCAAATTTATACGCACGTTTCAAAAACTAGATTAAAAGATGTGTATAAGCAGTTTCATCCGAGAGCATAGTGACTATGCTCTTTTTTTCATAGATTCAAAAGGGAAAACGCTTCACAAAAACTTCACAAACATTTCGTATATTGTTTTCAGCGGAAGACTGGAATATTACAATGTGTTTCCTCTATACTAAATAATAGTATGAAGGAGGAAATGATGATGAAAAAACTTATTATGACTTTATTTATCGCGATGCTAGCATTGGCTGGCTGTAATACAAACAAAGAAGAACCGAAAAAAGAACAGAAACTTGAAGCTGTAAAAGTAGCAGTTCAAACAAATCCGAAAGAAATTAAACCAGGTGAAAAAACAGAAGTACAAGCACTTGTTACACAAGGAAAAGAAAAAGTAACAGACGCTGATGATGTAAAGTTTGAAATTTGGAAAGATGGCGATGAAAAGCACGAGATGTTAGAAGGTAAGCATAAAGGAAAAGGTGTTTATGCTGTAGAGAAAACATTCGAGACGGACGGAGTATATCATATTATTGCTCATACAAATGCTCGTGAGATGCACGTTATGCCAGAAGTAAAAGTTGCTGTAGGAAATGCGAAAGTAGAAGATGCGAAGAAAGAAAATGGCGATCACGGTGCAGGACATGGCGACCATAAAAGTGACACAATGATTCATCTAATGGCTGGTGATATTAAAGCAAATGCTGAGTCAACAATGAAAGTTCATTTAAAGCAAAAAGAAGAAGCATTAACTGGTGCTGAAGTACAACTTGAAATTTGGAAAGACGGCGTTGAAAAGCATGAATTTATTCCAGCAAAAGAGGGGAATAAAGGGGAATATGAAAGTAAATATACTTTCAAAGAGAATGGTGCTTATAAAGTGAAAGTGCATGTAAGAAAAGGCGAACTGCATGAACATAAAGAAGAAACAGTAGAAGTAAAATAAAAAGTAGCTCTTTAGAGCTGCTTTTTATTTTGTATTAAGAAATAAGTCACAAAATAATTAGCACTTCTTTGCATAATGGATTACAATAGAAGTGTGAAGAAAATGAGAAATTCTATGAAAATGTATTAAAAAGAAAGCGTAAACATGTTATGATATCAATATCAGATGTCTGACATCTGACTTAGAAAAAACTAGAAATATTTTTGAGCCGTTTAAAGTAAACCAAAATAGGTTAGAGAATGATTTAAAGAAGCACTGTTTGACAACGAGAACGAAAGATAATTCTTATGGATAACAGTTTCACTTTATAGCGTTTTGAACATACTACAAGAAGTAGAACGGAACTTATAGGAGGTCGCAGTTATGAATAAATATAAACGTATATTCTTAGTCGTAATGGACTCAGTGGGAATTGGTGAAGCACCGGATGCTGAACAATTTGGTGATTTAGGTTCTGATACAATTGGTCATATTGCTGAACATATGAATGGATTACAAATGCCAAACATGGTGAAATTAGGTCTTGGTAACATTCGCGAAATGAAGGGTATTTCAAAAGTAGAAAAGCCACTTGGATATTATACAAAAATGCAAGAGAAATCTACTGGTAAAGATACAATGACTGGCCACTGGGAAATCATGGGTCTTTACATTGATACACCATTCCAAGTGTTCCCTGAAGGGTTCCCGAAAGAATTACTTGATGAATTAGAAGAAAAAACAGGCCGTAAAATTATCGGTAATAAGCCAGCTTCTGGAACTGAAATTCTTGATGAGCTTGGTCAAGAGCAAATGGAAACAGGCTCTTTAATCGTTTACACTTCTGCAGATAGCGTATTACAAATTGCAGCACACGAAGAAGTAGTGCCACTTGATGAGTTATATAAAATTTGTAAAATTGCCCGTGAATTAACGTTAGATGAGAAGTACATGGTAGGACGTGTTATTGCTCGTCCGTTCGTTGGAGAACCAGGTAAATTCACACGTACACCAAATCGTCATGACTATGCGTTAAAGCCATTTGGCCGCACAGTAATGAATGAATTAAAAGATAGTGACTATGATGTAATTGCTATCGGTAAAATTTCTGACATATATGATGGTGAAGGGGTAACGGAATCACTTCGTACGAAGTCTAATATGGATGGAATGGATAAACTTGTAGATACATTAAACATGGACTTTACAGGTCTTAGCTTCTTAAACTTAGTTGACTTTGATGCATTATTTGGCCACCGCCGTGATCCACAAGGATATGGAGAAGCTCTGCAAGAATATGATGCACGTCTTCCTGAAGTATTCGAAAAACTAAAAGAAGATGATTTATTATTAATTACAGCGGACCACGGTAATGATCCAGTACATCCTGGTACTGATCATACACGTGAATATGTACCGTTATTAGCATATAGCCCAAGCATGAAAGAAGGCGGACAAGAATTATCAATTCGTCAAACATTTGCTGATATTGGTGCAACAGTAGCAGAAAACTTCGGTGTGAAAATGCCAGAATACGGAACAAGCTTCTTAAACGAGCTAAAGAAATAGGGGGATAAACAAATGAATCGTGAACTTATTACAAAATCAGCTTCATACTTAAAAGAGAAATTTCAAGAGACACCACAAGTAGGACTAATCCTTGGATCTGGACTAGGTGTATTAGCAGATGAAATCGAGAATGCAGTAACAGTACCTTACAGTGAAATCCCTGAATTCCCAGTATCAACTGTAGAAGGCCATGCAGGTCAACTAGTATTCGGTACACTTCAAGGTGTAACAGTCGTAGCAATGCAAGGACGTTTCCATTTCTATGAAGGATATGACATGCAAAAAGTAACATTCCCAGTTCGTGTTATGAAAGAACTAGGGGTAGAAACAGTTGTTGTAACGAACGCAGCTGGTGGTGTAAATACATCATTCGAACCAGGTGATCTTATGTTAATTTCAGATCACATCAACTTCATGGGTACGAATCCATTAATTGGACCAAACGATTCTGAAATGGGCGTACGTTTCCCTGATATGTCTACATCATATACAACAGAACTTCGCGAAATGGCGAAACAAGTTGCAGCAGATTTAAATATTAAAGTACAAGAAGGTGTATACGTTGGAATGACAGGTCCTGTATATGAAACACCTGCTGAAATTCGTATGCTTCGTACACTTGGCGGAGATGCAGTTGGTATGTCAACAGTACCTGAAGTAATTGTAGCTCGTCATGCAGGTATGAAAGTACTAGGTATTTCTTGTATTTCAAATATGGCAGCTGGTATTTTAGATCAGCCACTTCACCACGATGAAGTAATTGAAACGACAGAACGTGTTAAGGCTAATTTCTTAGCATTAGTAAAAGCAATTGTAAAACAAATGAAGGGGTGACTTCACAATGAGAATGGTGGACCTAATTGCAAAAAAACGTGATGGACATGCATTAACGACAGAAGAAATCAACTTTATCGTTGAAGGATATACAAATGGTGATATTCCTGATTATCAAGTAAGTTCACTTGCAATGGCAATTTTCTTCCAAGATATGAACGACCAAGAGCGTGCTGATTTAACGATGGCAATGGTAAATAGCGGTGATACAATTGACTTATCAGCCATTGAAGGGGTAAAAGTAGATAAGCATTCAACAGGTGGTGTTGGTGATACTACGACACTTGTATTAGGTCCATTAGTAGCTGCTTTAGGTGTACCAGTAGCGAAAATGTCTGGACGTGGTTTAGGGCATACGGGTGGTACAATTGATAAATTAGAAGCGGTTCCAGGATTCCATGTGGAAATTGAAAATGATGAATTCATGCGTCTTGTTAATGAAAATAAAATTGCTGTTATCGGTCAAAGCGGAAACTTAACACCTGCCGATAAAAAGTTATATGCGCTTCGTGATGTAACGGCGACAGTAAACTCAATTCCGCTTATCGCGAGCTCGATTATGAGTAAAAAAATTGCTGCTGGTGCAGATGCAATTGTTCTTGATGTAAAAACTGGAGCAGGCGCATTTATGAAAACAGATGAAGATGCAAAACGTTTAGCAGAAGCAATGGTACGCATCGGTAATAACGTTGGTCGTAATACGATGGCAGTTATTTCTGATATGAGTCAGCCACTTGGTGAAGCAATTGGTAACGCATTAGAAGTACAAGAAGCAATTGATACATTACAAGGTAAAGGGCCGAAAGATTTAGAAGAGCTATGTTTAACGCTTGGAAGTCAAATGGTATACCTTGCTGGACAAGCTTCATCTTTAGAAGATGCACGTGAAAAACTAATTGAAGTAATGAACAACGGTAAAGCGTTAGAATCATTTAAAACGTTCTTATCAGCGCAAGGCGGCGACGCATCTGTTGTTGATGATTCTTCTAAATTGCCACAAGCACAATTTAAAATTGAAGTGGAAGCGAAAGAAGATGGATATGTATCAGAAATCGTTGCAGACGAAATCGGAACAGCAGCAATGCTTCTAGGAGCAGGACGTGCAACGAAAGAGTCTGAAATTGATTTAGCAGTTGGTTTAATGCTTCGCAAAAAAGTAGGCGATAGCGTGAAACAAGGTGACTCACTAGTTACAATTTATGCAAACCGCGAAAATGTTGAAGATGTGAAAGCGAAAATTTATGAGAACATGAAAATCTCTAAAGAACACGTAGATGCACCAACTTTAGTACACGGTATCGTAACGAAATAATAAAAAAGGCTGAGGAGATTTCTCCTTGGCTTTTTTTACTATTTTTTGTTTATAATAATAATGGGTGAAATTATGATTAGAATTTGTGCAATAACAAAAACAGATGAAGTATTATATGATGTTTCGCTAGAAGAAACAACGAAAGACCATATTGTATGGTATTGGCTCGATTTATATAAGCCAACGAAAGAAGAGTATACATATATTTTGCAAGATCATTTTAAGTTCCATCCCCTGGCAATTGAAGACTGTATAGAATATGTACAGAGGCCAAAAGTTGATTTTTATGATGGATATAACTTTTTAGTTCTCCATGCGTTTGGTGAGGATGGGCTTGAACCACATGAAATCGATTTATTTGTTAGTGATCGCTATATTGTTTCTTTCCATTTTTCTCATAACAATGCGATTGAAAGAGTATGGAAAACGCTTGGTGAAAAAAAACGGATTAAGAAGGGGCCTTTACATGTAGCGCATACGATTACAGACCAAATTGTCGATGACTATTTTGCACCTGTTTACTACATTGAGGATCATTTAAATGCAATTGATGATAATTTAACGGGTGAGACAGCAGGAAGTGTGCTAGAAGAGGTATTTGATATACGTGCAGATTTATCTAAGCTAAGGCGTACGATTATTCCAATGCGTGATTTATTATATCGTATTTTAAATTCAACTCGATTTTACGGTATAAGTGATCATGAAATTTATTTTAAAGATATACATGATCATTTACTTAAACTGACTGAAATGATTGAAGCGAGCCGAGAGTTAACGGCAGATATTAGAGATAGCTATTTTTCATTAAACTCGCACCATATGAATAATATTATGAAAACATTAACTGTTTTCTCAACTATTTTTATGCCATTAACATTTATTGCGGGAGTATACGGAATGAACTTTTCGCATATGCCAGAGTTAGGCGGACAGTATAGTTATTTTATTTGCCTACTTATCATGGCGCTAATTGGCGGCGGAATGATGGCTTGGTTTTATAAAAAAGGATGGTTTAAGTAAAAAACACCGAGGGAAATCCTCGGTGTTTTTTACTTAACCAATGGCATGTAATACAAACATGGCTAAGAATAAGCATGTAATGATATACATAGACGGTGCGACTTCTTTACGCTTCCCAAGGGCAACTTTTAAGATAGGATAAGCAATAAATCCGAACGCAATGCCATCCGCGATACTATATGTGAGCGGGATCATGACGATAATTAAGAACGCTGGAAATCCTTCTGAAAAGTCGTTCAGAGGAATTTGTTGAATGCTTGTAATCATCAGACCGCCAATAATAATTAAGATTGGTGCAATGGCACTATCAGGAATTAATTTGACAAACGGAAGCGCGAACAGTGATGCGAAAAATAACAACCCTGTAACGATAGACGTCAGACCTGTCTTACCGCCTGCAGTAATACCTGCGGCACTTTCTACTGTTGAAACGGTAGGGCTTGTGCCAAATAGACCACATGTCATTGCTGAAATTGCATTGGCTTGGTAAGCACGTGGGAATTTACGGTCATCTTCTAATAAACCGTGCAATAGTCCCATGTTCTCGAAAATAAGCACCATGCTTAAGGAGAATGTTGCAATCCAAAACGGTAAGGAAGAAAGTTTCCCAAATGACATAGCTCCAAACACATCACCGTAATTAGCGAATGAGAATGAACTATTTCCCATTTGACTCGTATCAACAAGACCAAATAGCCATGCGATACCAGTTCCTATTGCAATCGTCCATAAAAAGTTTCCACGTACATTACGAATAAATAACACAAGTGCAACGATAAGAGTCAGTAATGTCGCAAGAACGACAGGATTACTTAATTTCCCCATTGCAACAGCAGTATTTGGATTCGAAACGACTAAACCACCTTTTTGCAATCCGATAAATGCTAGAAACAATCCGATGCCGACAGTAATAGCTTCCTTTAATGACTTTGGAATCGATACCGAGAGCGCGCGAGCGATTGGTGTAAAAGCAGCAATTGCAAAAATAATACCAGAGATAAAGACAGCTGCTAACGCTTCCTGCCAAGTTAACCCGAGCGTATGGACAGCAGTGTACGTGAAGAATGCATTTACACCCATACCAGGAACAAGAATAACAGGTGCATTTGCCCAAAATGCCATGAGCAGACATCCGACGAATGAACTGAAAACAGTTGCTAAAATTCCAGCTTCAAGAGGAATGCCAGCATCTGATAAGATGGATGCATTTACAATCATAATATATACGATCGTGAAAAATGACGTAACGCCAGCTAAAACTTCTTGTTTTGGTGATGTTTCATGTAAACCTAATTTAAATGTTCTTTCAAGTATTCCTTTCATGTTAAACCTTCTTTTTCATATCCCTCTCCCACCCGTGATATCTCTTCTGTAAGAGCTCACCGACCTTTATTATATCAGAACATCATGTTTTTACAACAATAAAAATGATAACGGTTACTTACAAGTGAAATTACTTATAAATACGTAAAAATAGCCCGGATAGAAGATATAATTTCTAATTCTCCCGATTGAATGGGCGGAGCTGCTTGCGCATGTAATGTAGCATAAGATGTAATTTCTCTTGGTAATTGGGCGGATTCTTCAACGAATGAGAGTGGAACAGGATTAATGTTTAAATTGTATGTACTCGCAATAGCACGAGCTTTTTCTACTGCTTGTTGCAGGGCCTGAATGAGAGCTTGCTCATAATATTTATTTGGATGAGATATTCGAAAACGTAATCCTTTTGCTACATTTGCACCATTTGAAACAGCTATATCATATACTTCCCCTGCTTTTTGTACATTTAAAACGGTAATTTCATACAAATGCTCCACGCGGTATCCCTGTAGTAATGCTTTATCATTTACATATTCGTACTGAGGAGTAATTGTATACGAAATGGTTTCGATATCTTTGTCGGCAATACCTAGCTGTTTCAGTGCATCCAGCAATTGTTTTGATTGCACTGCATTTTCTTCTTGCGCTTGTTTTACATTTTTACTATCTGTTCGAATTCCGAGTGTTAATATGACAACATTTGGCTTTGCTTTTACAATTCCTTCTCCTTGTACAGTAATAGTCGCTTCTTTACCGGTATTTGCCGTACGCATATTATGTAAGTACGGATTCATTCCACCTTGCATTTTCCATCACCATCCTTTTTTATATGTATATGTGTGAACAAAAAAGAAATTTGTATGAAAAAGTTACATAAATGAGAATGTTAAGGAAAGAAAGCATATACAACATGGGTATTTATAGATTATAATATGTGTAAATATGATAAAAAAGGGACGAGGCTAGTGAACGAAAACAGAGAAACACTGATTTTAGATTTATCCGCATCATTTCGAAAGATGATACGTTTATTACAAAATGATATTAATACACGTTTTGCAGAACATATGCCATATAATGAATTCTCTGTATTGCGTGCGTTATTTTTAAAAAGTCCACAAATGGCTTCGCAAATTGCGAGTGAAGTAAACGTAACCTCCAGTCATATTACAGCTGTTACAGATCGTCTCGTACGAAAAGGGTTTGTAGAAAGAAAACGTTCTAATTCAGATCGTCGTATCGTGTATTTAGAAATTACAGAACACGGAAGAGAAGTAACTGAGAAACTTGAAGCTGTGCGTAAAGAATATTATAAAGAGAGATTTAAAGGTTGGAGCGACCAAGAAATAGAAATGGTGTTAGAGCTATTTGGCCGCGTATTATAATAAATGAGGATAGGAAGCGAAAGCTTTCCTATCCTTTTTCTTTTGAATAAAAATATTTTGAAACTCCAATACTTTAATTAAAAAGAATCGGAGTGAAAAATTATGAAACGTATGTTTACGCTTCTCATTATGATTGGAAGCATTTTCTGCTTTAATAAGTTCGTGGATGCTGCAACGCCAATTCAAGTCGTCCAAAAAGAATTACAACATATTTCAAATAAGCAACCTGTGTTATATTCGAAACTATGGATTCGCTCTATGCAGAATACGATTTTATTTCATCATAGCGATAACGTTCGGCATGAAGATACGATAAGCAATGTGACAAAGTCTTCTCTTGTAAAAGTAAAACAACTTCCACTTCAGAAAGCATCACAGTACATCCCGAGATTATCACAGTATATTTCTAAGTTTGAGGCTGAAAATGTGCAGGTGTATTATGTGGCAGCTCGTTATGAAGTGAAAAAAGAGAACCCGTACCAATTAAATGGAATGAATTATTTTATGCAAGTGTTTATTCAACAAGGGGGAGAATGGAGAATTGCTGAAAGTATAGTTGCTCCAACAGATCAAATCGTAGCAAATGGTGACGGGTTTGGAACGAAGCAAGAAAAAGAATATGGGAAAAGAAGAGAGAATGTGAAATAGCCTCCTCACTATGAGGAGGCTATTTTATTTGAAATTCCAAGAGACTTTCCATTTCAATATTTTAGGTAGAAGGAAATACGTAATTAAACTAGTCCCCAAAAATCCAATGTAGAAACTAACCAATGAATGAGTACTACTTAATGTTAAACCTCCAACGATTCCAATAAGTAAAATAGCACATATGATAACTGCTTTTTGTAGTTTCGGATATAATATGAAGTTACCATTTCGCTCATTGACGGAACGAACATATAAATATATACCGAGTGGTAATAAAATAATTATATTTGCAATAGGTCCAATCAATGTTTTTGCTGAAGGAATGGTTGAAAAATTTGGTTCATTATGACGCACGCCGTTAGAATCGGTAAAAGCATTTTGTGGATCATAATTAAAGTGAATCTGAAAATCTTCTACTGGACTAGAAATACGTATCTTTTCCGTCATAGTGTTTATTTTAGTATAAATCTTTTCCCCATCCGCGTGTGAATGAACACTAATCACCCCTACGATAAGAGATGGAAGTAAGAATGGAAAAACGATTATAATAGTAGTGATAATTCCTTGGGAGACGATATTTCCAGCAATCGTGCCTATACATAATGCAAGTGTATAAATAGCGATTAGCACAATTAACATGTATAGAAAGTACGTATGGAATGGCGAAAATATTTGATATTTATTATGAAAAGTTGTTTTTTTCATAATGGCGAATAATCCCCAGTTTAAAACGACGATTGCTGCAATGTTACAGACTCCAAACAACCACTTTGTTATATACAGGTGCGAACGTTTAAAGGGCATAGACCATAACAAGTCACTAGAGTTATTTTGTCTTTCCCATCCAATTAACGTACAGGCTAGAACGATCAGTACACTACCTAACAGTATGACAGGGTCTATAAGTGTTAAATTAAAGTGATAATGATATGTATAGTTCCACGCTTTGTGCATCTTTAGATATTGTTGTTGTTCAATAGAAGTCATATAGTACTTATATGATAAAGTATAGAAGCTAACGAGCCACAATAGCCATACAACATATTTACTTTGTTGATACGTTCTTAGCCATAATGCTTTTTGAAACATAGGATTCCTCCTTTAAAAAACTTTATAATTTGTTAGTCGTGATAATACAACATAAGTAATGAGTCCAGCGAGAAACAAACTGATATAGTAGCTAGGTAAGAAATTAAATTGATTCATTTTATAGCCACCTAGTAATGCAAAGTAAATGGTTGTCCCCCATATCCATATTTTTAAATGTTTATGGAAAATAAATATTTTTTGAGTGTTTTCATTTGGTGATCGTGTATATAAATATGCGCCAAGTAGTAGGTTAACTATTGTATAAAAAATAGGGACTAACATTGACTTAGCCGAATAATATTGATAAGATGCTGGATCTCTTAAAGTGGTTGGGTCTTTTTCTTTCTTTCGTGATGCTGGATCATAGTCGTAAGTGATAGAAAACCGATATATTGGTGCAACTATATTTGTTTTTTGATTGATTTCATCAAGTTGTTGATATAAGTCATTATTTTTAGGATCTATAGCATCTAAATGTTGTAATGTAAGGTTGTACACTAATGAAATGAATGTAAGTCCCATTAGAAGCCACGGAATACAAAAGACTACTTGCGAAACTATGCTTCCAGTAAACGTACCGATGCATAGTGCAGTTGTATATACTGCAACATAAGAAACAATCGCATAAAGAAAGTATCGATGAAACGGACTAAATGATTGGTACTCAAAATGAATGGTTGTTTTATAAATAACGTACATAAGGATCCAGTTTACAAGGAGAGATCCTATAATCCAGAATGAACCAAAAGCCCATTTAGAAAAGAAAATATCTTTTCTTGTAAATGGCATTGCCAGTAGGGCATTAGACTGGTTATTACGTTCCCATCCTATAAATAGACAGGCTAAGCAAATAATAAGAAGAGTTAGCCAAACACTATTACCTGTCTTTGACCAAAATTCATAATAGTAATAGAACGTTCCCTTTTCTTGTAATCTATAATAATTAGCAAGTTGTCGCTCGGCTGCTTCATAGTATCCGAAAGATAAAAGATAAAGCGAACTAAAGAAAAACAGTAACACAGCATATTTCCCGCGTTTCCAATTCCACATCCATAACGCCTTATGAAACATACTCATCCTCCTCAAGTGTCGTAACGAAGACATCTTCAAGTGACATCGTTAATTCTTCAATGAGTATTGGTTGCTCTTTATAAAACTTCTCAAGCGTTGTAGCAACATTTCCTTCGATTAAGATTGTATATACTTTTCCTGTTAGATTTAATATTTTAATATTGCTTAAGTTTTCTAGTTTTTGAGGTAGTGATCGTTCGTAAGCTACTTGTATTTTTGCAAATCTTGATTTTGCATCGTCTAGTGATGTAATAGAAGATACGGTATGGCCTTTTAATATAATGATTGTATCTGCAATTTGTTCAACTTCATCTAAATGATGAGTTGAGATGAAAATAGTAATCTCTTTTTCCGCAACTTCTCCAACGAGAAATTGGAGGATTTGTCTTTTAACGATAGGATCCAGCCCGTTTGTCGGTTCATCTAAAATGATATATTCTGCTTTTGCAGCAACGGCTAAAATGATCGCAAGTAGTGCTTTCATTCCTTTTGAAAAACTACGAATTCGCTTGTTTGGTAAGTTGAAACGTTCTAGCAATTCGTAGAAATATGATTCATCAAATGCTGTATAA
Organism: Bacillus cereus group sp. BfR-BA-01383; assembly: GCF_022663495.1. Classification (NCBI taxonomy): domain Bacteria; kingdom Bacillati; phylum Bacillota; class Bacilli; order Caryophanales; family Bacillaceae; genus Bacillus; species Bacillus cereus group sp. BfR-BA-01383. Next base: position 139,460 of record NZ_JAKUFP010000001.1, on the reverse strand, counting down.
ACAGCTTTATAAAACTTTACAATTTCTTTTATTGTATATCCGTTCAGTATGTTAGTAGAATCCGGAACATATACGATTTTTTGCTTCATTTCAGGATGCTGATGAATATCCGTATCCTCATATGTAACAGTTCCTGCATCAGGGTCTAAAATGCCGACCATTGTTCGTAATAAAGTTGTTTTCCCCGCCCCGTTTCTTCCGAGTAATCCGACGATACTACCTTTTTGTAATGTGAAAGAAACATCGTCTAAAATAGTTTGATTATCAATTGTTTTCTTCAGGTTTGTTACTTTCAACATCTGTATTTCCTCCAATCTCTTTATAGTATGAATCTATCCAATCGTGAATTTTATCTTTCGTAATCCCAAGATAAGAGGCTTCTAGTAGTAATTGATGAAATTGCTTTTCAACCATAGCGATTTTCCTTTCGTCTAATGTTGGGGTAATCGATTGGGCTACAAATGTTCCTTTTCCTCGTAATGTTTCAATAATCCCTTGTCGCTCTAATTCTTGATACGCTTTACTAACTGTATTTGGATTTATAACGAGTAAAGAAGCAAGCTCGCGTACAGAAGGAAGCTTATCACTTGGAGATAACATGTTTTTTAATACGAGTTCTTTTATGTTTTGAACAATTTGTTCCCATATCGGAGTGTTGCTTCTTGGATCAAGTTGAATATGCAAGAGCAATGTCTCCTTCCTGATGAGTATTAAGTGTACTACTGTGTGTAATACACTTAATACAATATAAGCAATGAATTTATTTGTCAACTGAAAATGATAGAAAAATATGGTATTAAAAACGAATAAATTGGAAAAAATAGGTTTGATATAGAATGGAGGGTTAGTCATGAAGCGAGTTTTTGGAATACTTGTTTGTTTCATGTTATTGCTTTCTGGTACTTCAGTTAGTTTCGCACAATCTGAGAAAACGAAGCAGGAGAAAACAGAAGAAACCGCGCCAAAGTTAGCGGAACAAGCGTCGTCAGCAATCGTAATTGAGCAAGATACCGGTAAAGTTTTGTTTGATAAAAATCCGAATGAAAAGTTACCACCTGCTAGTATGACAAAGATTATGACAATGCTATTAATCATGGAACAAGTTGAAAAAGGAAAACTAAAACTAAACGATAAAGTTAGAGCAAGTGAACATGCAGCTTCAATGGGTGGATCACAAATCTTTTTAGAGCCTGGGGAAGAGATGACTGTAAATGAAATGCTAAAGGGTATTGCAATTGCATCCGGAAATGATGCGTCTGTTGCAGTGGCGGAGCATATCGCTGGTTCAGAAGAAGGTTTTGTAAATATGATGAACAAAAAAGCGAAAGATTTAGGACTGAAAAATACTCATTTTCAAAACCCAACAGGTCTCCCAGCGAAAAATCATTATTCTACAGCAAATGATATGGCTATAATGGCGAAAGAATTGATGAAATATCCACTTATTCGCAAATACACAGGTAAATACGAAGACTATTTACGTGAAGATACGGATAAGAAGTTTTGGCTCGTAAATACGAATAAGCTAGTACGTTTTTATCCTGGAGTAGATGGTGTGAAAACAGGCTTTACGACAGAAGCAAAATATTGTTTAACAGCATCGGCTGAAAAAAATGGAATGCGTGTCATTTCAGTTGTTATGGGAGCACCTACATCAAAAGAACGGAACAATCAAGTGACAAAGCTTCTTGATTATGCATTTGGACAATATATGACAAAGAAATTGTATACGCGTGGCGAAAAAATTAAGACTGTCCAAGTAGGAAAAGGGAAAGAAGAAAAAGTAGATTTAGTTGCGTCAGACAATGTATCTCTTCTTATGAAGAAGGGCGAAAATATGGACAAAGTAAAACAAGAAGTAATTGCTGAAAAGAAAGTGAAAGCGCCGATCAAAAAAGGTGATGCACTTGGCACACTTGTTATTAAAAAAGATAAAGATGTTTTATTAAAACAAACAATTGTAGCAAAAGAAGATGTTGCTGCAGCAAGCTGGTGGGAGTTATTTAAAAGAAGTTTTGGGATGTTTTCAACATCAAAATAGCGGCGGGAATCTTGCCGCTTTTCTATTCTTATGTAAGTGAATAATTGCTGAAAGGTTTCACATTATGGCGAAATAGTACTTCTTTTGTCAGTAGGAAGGATTCTTATTTTTTGTCACGAAAATCTTATGTATGCTAATGAGTAAAGTTTGAGCATAAGGAGGAAATCGTGTGAGTCTTTCCATGCAATTAGAAGTAAAACGTGACGTCTTATGTGTGAGGCTAGCGGGTGAATTAGATCATCATACTGCTGAAGAGTTGCGAACGAAAGTAACAGATATGATTGAGACGCATGGTGTTCATCATATTGTTTTGAGCCTAGAGAACTTATCATTTATGGATAGTTCTGGTTTAGGTGTTATATTAGGCCGATATAAACATGTAAAGGGATTAGGTGGAGAAATGGTTGTTTGTGCAATTTCACCGCCTGTTAAACGTTTATTTGAAATGTCAGGTCTATTTAAAATTGTTCGTTTAGAAGAAAGTGAAGCGCATGCGCTCGCGACGTTGGGGGTGGCATAAATGAGAAATGAAATGAACCTTCAATTTTCAGCGTTAAGTCAGAATGAATCATTCGCTCGCGTTACAGTAGCTGCTTTTATTGCACAACTAGACCCGACGATGGAAGAAATAACAGAGATTAAAACAGTTATATCCGAAGCAGTTACAAATGCAATTATTCATGGGTACGAAGGAAATGCAGAAGGTGTTGTTTATATTTCAGTGATTTTGGAAGAAGCAATGGTGAAACTCACGATTCGAGATGAAGGGATTGGCATCTTTAATTTAGATGAAGCGAGACAACCCCTTTTTACAACTAAACCTGAATTAGAGCGTTCCGGAATGGGATTTACTATCATGGAAAATTTTATGGATGAAGTAGAAGTTATTTCAAACGAATCTTTCGGGACAACAATCCATTTGACAAAATACTTATCAAATAGTAGCGCTCTATGCAATTAAGGAGAATAGCCTATGGACATCGAGGTCAAAAATGAAAAGAAGAAACCTCAGTTAAAGGACCACGAGCTAAAAGCGTTAATTCAAAAAAGTCAAGATGGAGATCAACAAGCGAGAGATACAATTGTTCAAAGTAATATGCGTCTCGTATGGTCGGTTGTGCAACGGTTTCTTAATCGAGGATACGAACCAGACGATTTATTTCAAATTGGATGTATTGGACTCTTAAAATCGGTGGATAAATTTGATTTATCTTTCGACGTGAAATTTTCAACATATGCAGTTCCAATGATTATTGGTGAAATACAGCGTTTTTTACGTGATGATGGATCAGTGAAAGTAAGTAGGTCTTTAAAAGAAACTGGAAATAAAATTCGAAAGATGAGAGACGAGCTTTCGAAAGAGTTCGGAAGGAATCCAACGATTAATGAAGTAGCAGAGGCGCTAGAACTAACGCCGGAAGAAGTTGTTCTGGCACAAGAAGCGAGCCGGGCCCCTTCATCGATACATGAAACGGTGTATGAAAACGATGGAGATCCGATCACTATTTTAGATCAAATTGCAGATCAATCTGAAACGAAATGGTTTGATAAAATTGCTTTAAAAGAAGCGATTAGAGAATTGGATGAACGAGAACGCCTCATTGTGTATTTGCGCTATTATAAAGACCAAACCCAATCAGAAGTAGCTGAGCGCATAGGCATTTCTCAAGTACAAGTTTCAAGACTTGAAAAGAAAATATTAAAACAGATGAAAGATCGAATAGATGAATAGCTATCTATTCGATTTTTTTATTGTGATGAAAAGGATAAGGTTCCAATTATTGTTAAAGAGTTTACAGAATTTATTGATAATTTAGTAAATTTAAAATATAATCCAAGTATGAACTTGTCACAAAGGGGGAAGGAAACATGGAAACAAGGCAACAATGGGGAACGAGGGCCGGATTTATTTTCGCAGCGGTCGGCTCTGCAGTTGGATTAGGGAATATATGGCGTTTTCCTTATACAGCGTATGAAAATGGAGGAGGCGCATTCTTTTTACCGTACTTATTCGCATTATTAACGACTGGTATTTCATTGTTAGCATTCGAATTTGCTCTTGGGCATCGCCATCGTGGTTCGGCACCACTTACGTTCTTCCGTATCCATCCACGTGCTGAGTTTATTGGATGGTGGCAAATGTGTGTAACGTTTATCGTTTCAACATATTATGCAGTAATTATTGCTTGGTCTATTTCATATACGTACTTTGCAATTACTGGGGCATGGGGGAAAGACACGCAATCATTTTTATTTAAAGAATATTTACATGTTGCAGATAAGCCAGGGCAGTTTGGAGGGCTTGTGCCAGAAGTATTAATTCCATTAGCGCTCGTTTGGATTATTGTACTAGGTGTTGCATTTAAAGGCGTTAAGAAAGGAATCGAAGTTGTTAACCGCATTTTTATTCCGTTATTAGTTGTTATGTTCCTTATTATCGTTGTTCGTGCAGTGACAATGGAAGGTGCGATGCAAGGATTAGATGCATTCTTCAAACCAGATTGGAGTCGTATTTTTGATGGAAAAGTATGGCTTGCTGCTTACGGTCAAATTTTCTTTAGTTTATCGTTAGCATTCGGAATTATGATTACGTATTCTAGTTATTTACCGAAAAACTCAGACACAACAAATAATGCTTTTATTACTGGATTTGCAAATTCAGGATTTGAATTATTAGCAGGTATTGGGGTCTTTGCAGCTCTTGGATTTATGGCGAATAACATGGGGGTACCGGTTGATAAAGTAGCTAGTGCTGGTGTGGGACTTGCGTTTGTAGTATTCCCACAAATTATTAATGAGCTGCCGATGTCACAGTTGTTTGGTGTATTATTCTTCTTATCGTTAACGGTTGCTGGAATTACATCACTCATTTCACTTGCGGAAGTATGTTTTGCGGCTGTATCTGAAAAATTCAGCTTAAGTCGTCAAAAAACGATTGGAATTATGGGAACGCTTCTCGTGTTAGTTTCTCTTGTATTTGCAACGCGTGGTGGACTTATGTTCCTAGATGTTGTTGATTATTTCGCTAACAATTTTGGATTAATTTCAATAGCACTTGTTGAAGTAGTGACAATAGGACTTATCTTGCGCCGTTTACCAGTTTATCAAAATCACGCAAACTTTGTATCTGATATAAAGTTAGGGACGTTTTGGAGAGTGAGTTTACTCGTTATTACCCCGCTTATGTTAGGGTATATGTTAATTGATGGCACAATCCAAAATATTAAAAAGAACTACGGAGATTACCCAACCGAGTTTGTTATAACTTATGGTTGGTTAATTGCAGCGGCATTCCTAATAGTTGCAATAATCATTAGTCTGAAAAAATGGGATGCACAAATACATTCAGATTCTGCTAAGCTTGAAAAAGAATGGAAAGATCGAGGTGTTTCATGATGAGTGGATCAGCGATTATGATGATGGTTATTGGAATGGTAGTCATTTGGGGAGGACTTGCATTAAGCATCGCAAATTTATTTAAGAAAAAGGCGTAAGCTAAAAACATCTGTACCGAGACGGTACAGATGTTTTTTTTATGAAAAAATTGTATTAGAAAAAATTCCAATAACCATACTACAACTACGAGGAAGAGTGAAGGGGTGGATCGAAATTGGAACGAACGATTTATATTAAAATGCGCAATCGCTTAAAAGTTTCTCCTACTTATGAAGTAAAGCTGAGCGATGTGGCTCAACTTGCTGGTGATTCTGAAATAGTTGGTTCGTTACAAAATGAGATAGTTTACAACATAACAGCGCTTGATAAAACGCATGTTGTAATTGATGTTATGAAAGTGATTGAGATTATTCAACAAAAAGCGGAGCACATACAAATTAATTTACTCGGTTCTGGACAAACTCTTGTTGAAATTATATACGAAAAAAAGAAAGTGCACCCGGTTTTCTTTGGACTTGTCTGGTTATTACTTTTTATTGGAGCAGCTCTTGCCATCATTTATTTCCATGAGGATGTAAGTATGCAACAAGTGCATCAACGGTTATATTACATGATTACTGGAGAGTTTAAGGAGCAACCACTATTATTTCAAGTTCCATATTCAGTAGGACTTGGATTAGGTATGGTTTTATTTTTTAATCATGTATTTCAAAAGAGAATTAATGAAGAGCCCAGTCCGTTAGAAGTCGAAATGTTTCAATATCAACAGTCGCTTGATCAATATGTAATTGTGAATGAAAACAAGGATAACACGAAACAGCTTGCCGATGATTGAATGTGGGTTTGTTATATTAATTGGTTTAGCTGGCGGGATTGCAGTAGGTAGCGGATATGTTGCCTTTTTAGCCGTACTCGGTATAATCCCTCGTTTAGCTCAATTAACGAGAAGTGGAAAGCATATTCAATATTTTGAGTGGGCTGTCATTGCGGGTACTTTAACAGGAGCTTGGTGTAGTTTGAAAAACATTACATTTCAAACATCGCAATATTGGCTCGTAATATTAGGGTTATTTTGTGGCACATTCATTGGAATGCTTGCGGCGGCATTAACAGAAGTATTAAATGTTTTACCTATTTTAGCGAAACGAGTCGGGGTAGAGGGGAAAATTGTTATTTTACTCGTTGCTCTTGTACTTGGAAAAGTAATAGGCTCATTGTTTCACTGGATTTATTTCGTAAAGTAGGAGGCAATATATAAATGACAAGGCGAAAACTGAAGGATGATTACATAAATAAAGTGAAGGAGTACCATCCAAAACCAAACTATCTCATAAATTGTGTCAAGGCATTTCTTGTAGGTGGGCTCATTTGTACAGTCGGAGAAGTATTGATGAAATTTTATATACATTATTTTCACTTTAGTGAACAAGAGGCAGGAAATCCGACAGTTGCAACTCTTGTTTTATTATCGGCGATTTTAACAGGATGTGGTGTATATGATAAAATCGGTCAATTTGCTGGAGCAGGATCGGCAGTACCAGTTACGGGATTCGCGAATTCTATGGCGAGTGCTGCGCTAGAACATAAGAGTGAGGGCATTGTTCTAGGGATTGCTACTAATATGTTTAAGCTTGCAGGAAGTGTTATCGTGTTTGGCGTTGTTGGTGCATACATTATTGGATTAATAAGATATACTTTTAAAATTTTTATGTCTTAAAGGAGGGATAGGTATGAGATTGACAGGAAAACAAACGTGGGTATTTCAAAATGATATTTACGTGAATGCAACTGGTACTGCTGTCGGTCCGAAAGAAGCTGAAGGCCCCCTTGGGAAGGATTTTGATATTTCATATGATGACTTACATTGTGGAGAGGAAAACTGGGAACTTGCGGAACGAAGGTTAATGTCAGACTCAATTCAACAAGCGGTGCAAAAAGGAAATATAACAACATCACAAATTGATTTCTTTTTAGCTGGCGATTTATTAAATCAAACAGTGACAGCAAATTATGTTGCGCGTAAGTGGGGGATTCCTTTTTTAGGAATGTTTAGCGCTTGTGCGACATCAATGGAAACTTTAGCGGTTGGATCAGCTTTTATAGACGGTGGATTTGCGAATCGTGTCTTAGCTACGGTAAGTAGTCATAATGCAACGGCTGAAAGGCAGTTTCGTTATCCAACAGAATACGGGGGGCAAAAGCCGGGAACAGCAAATTCAACTGTCACAGGTGCAGGATCCATATTAATTAGCAAAGAAAAAAGTGCAATTAAAATTACGGCAGCTACGATTGGGAAAGTGCAGGATTTAGGAATTGTGAATCCTTTAGATATGGGATCGGCGATGGCGCCAGCTGCTGCTCATACAATCCAACAGCATTTTGATGATTTGAGGAGAAGTGCAGCTGATTATGATTTGATTGTTACGGGTGATTTATCAGCTGTTGGGACACCAATCGCGAAGCAACTTTTACTTGAGGAAGGGTATGATTTAGGCAATATATATAACGATTGTGGGTTAATGATTTACAATTCAAATCAAGAAGAGGTGTTTGCTGGAGGTAGTGGTTGTGCTTGTTCAGCTGTTGTAACATACGGCCACTTATTACGTGAAATGCAAAAAGGGAATTTACAACGCATTCTTGTCGTTGCAACGGGAGCTTTATTAAGCCCAATGATGATACAACAAAAGGAATCGATTCCAACGATTGCGCATGGTGTTGTGTTTGAAAGAGTTAAAGGAGAGTGAATTGTGGATTTTATATATGCATTTCTTGTAGGAGGAGCTATTTGTGTAATTGGACAAGTGTTGCTAGATTTTGCAAAGTTAACGCCGGCTCATTTAATGGCAACTTTTGTAGTTGTTGGAGCTATTTTAGACGGATTCGGATTGTACGATAAGCTTATAAAATTCGCAGGCGCTGGGGCAACAGTTCCGATTACAAGTTTTGGGCATTCCCTGTTGCACGGGGCCATGCATGCGGCAGAGAAGCATGGATATATAGGAATTGGCATTGGCATGTTTAGTTTAACGTCTGCGGGTATTTCCGCAGCGATATTATTTTCGTTTTTTGTAGCACTTATATGTAAACCGAAAGGATAAATCAAATGAGACGAAGGGTTGTTTTGGTTACAGATGGAGATGAATATGCAAAGCGGACAATTGAGCTGTTAACTAAGGAATTTGGGGGAAGGTGTATTTCAGCATCGCAAAGTAATCCAACCAAATTGACAGGGAAGAAAGTTGTTGAGCTTATTATGCAAACGCCATATGACCCTGTATTTGTCATGTTTGATGACAGTGGATTTATTGGAGAAGGCTCAGGTGAAAAGGCTTTAAAATATGTAGCAACTCATAAACAAATTGATGTACTTGGTATTTTAGCGGTTGCATCTAATACACATCATTGGGAATGGGCGCGTGTAGATGTAAGTGTAGATCGGAATGGGAATTTAACGGAATACGGTGTTGATAAATTTGGACTTCCAGATGGTGAAGTTGGCAGGATTAGCGGAGATACGATTTATTGTCTAGATGATTTAAATGTGCCTGTCATTGTTGGTGTTGGTGATATTGGAAAGATGTGTGGCAATGATGAATGGGAGAGAGGGTCACCTATTACTAAAAAGGCAATTCAATTAATTTTGGAAAGGAGTGGATTTTATGACGAAGCCTAAAAAAGTGAATATCCCTATTTCAACTTTTATCAGTGACAACGAAAATTATTTAAAGCAAACAGTTGGATTGGGTGTCACATACGATGTTGGTATTCGTAAATTTCAAATTTTAAACAAAGAGATTGGTGTGTTATTTGTAAATGGACTTTGTGATACGAATTATATTATCCCTATTTTAGAAGAAGCGGTGGATACAAATGAAATAAGGGATGTAGAAGAAGATACAGTAAAGCTTTTAGAGAATCGTTTAATTCATCAACAAGTAAGTAAAGTGAAAACGATGGATGAGGTAATGCTCCAAGTATTATCAGGACTTATCGTTATATTTGTGGAAGGTGAAACGGAAGCGTTCGCAATTGATGTTCGTAGTTATCCAGGGCGAACGCCGACAGAACCAGATACTGAAAAGGTAGTACGCGGTGCGAGAGATGGATTTGTTGAAAATATCGTTGTAAATACAGCATTAATTCGTAGAAGAATTCGAGATCCACGTCTCCGAAATGAAATGATTCGAGTAGGGGATAGATCGCAAACGGATATTTGTATTACATACGTTCAAGATGTTGCAAATCCGGATTTAGTGAAGATTATAAAACAAGAATTAAATAGTATTGAAGTAGATGGGATTACGATGGCGGATAAAACGGTAGAAGAATTTGTAGTCAAACAAGGTTATAATCCCTTCCCGCTTATTCGATACACAGAAAGGCCAGATGTAGCAGCAAATCATTTGTTAGAAGGACATGTGTTAGTACTTGTTGATACATCACCAAGTGCTATGATCACGCCAACAACATATTTCCATCATTTACAGCATGCAGAAGAATTTAGACAAAATCCAGCTGTAGGTACATTTTTACGTTGGGTTCGTTTTTTAGGTGTTATATTTTCTCTATTCTTACTGCCATTTTGGTTAGTGTTTGTATTTGATCCAACTCTTTTACCGGAAAACCTGGCTTTCATTGGGCCAAATAAGATGACACATTTACCGATTTTATTACAAGTTTTGATGGCGGAAATCGGACTCGAATTTTTAAGGATGGCTGCCATTCATACACCGACATCATTGTCGTCAGCAGCAGGATTAATTTCTGCCATATTAATTGGTCAAATTGCAATTGATGTAGGTTTGTTTGTACCAGAAGTTATTTTGTATGTAGCGGTTTCTATGATTGGATCATTTGCAACGCCGAGTTATGAACTAGGGCTTGGGAATAAGGTTGGGAAATTGTTTGTCATTATTTTGACAGGCATCTTTCATGAAATGGGATTTGTAATAGGAATGACGATATTGATTCTATTTTTAACGTCTATAAAAAGCTTACAAACACCGTATTTATGGCCGTTTTTACCGTTTGATTGGGGCGCGCTAACGAAAATTTTACTCCGTCCAACTATGTCTAGTTTAAAAGTGCGTCCTAGTATTGTGCGACCTCAAAATGTAAGAAGACAAAAATAAACGGGATTATACTCCCGTTTATTTTTTTTATTGAAAATTTATTATTTTTTAACAAAAACCAAACATTTTTTGTGTACACTTAGAGTAGATATTGTGTATGGAAGGGGAAGAGGACATGATTAAATTATTTGTAAGTGATTTAGATGATACGCTCGTTTACAATGTGAATCATATGCAAAAAGAAGATGAACGGGCACTTTGCTGGTTAGCTGAAAAAGGGACAAATATTTGTTTTGCCTCTGGACGTTTTACGCACCGAATTGATGAAGTCGTAAAAAGGTTTGCATTCCCATACTACACAACGGGTTTAAATGGAGCAACAATGTTACTACCAGATGGAAACGTATTTTATGAATCAAGTTTTGAAAATCAGGTTGCCCAGGAAATATATCGATATATACATAAAAAAGGACTAGCAGATATTGTTTGTGCAAATGAGCAGCGATATACAAAAAAGAAGAATGAGCATCATCATACTTTTGAAGAGTATATGGGGGTGCATATTGCTGAGATAGAAAAGTTAGATGAGGAATTTGGGAAAACGGTACATCCTGCGAAATTATTTGTATTTGGGGAAGAAGAAAAAATTGTAGCGTTAGATCAAGAGTTACGAGATACGTTTCATGGTGAAGCGGAAGTCTTTATATCAGGTAAACGCTATGTTGATATTATGCCAAGAGGCGTAAGTAAGGGAACTGCTCTAAAGCAACTAATGGAACATTTGCAAATTGAAGCAAGAGAAGTGGCATGTATTGGAGATTCTTTTAATGACATTTCTATGTTTGAAGTAACCCCACATTCATTTACTCTTCATCATGCTCATCCTTATGTGAAGGAGAAAGCGAATCATGTTGTTCGTTCGGTTGAAGAAGCTGTTATGAAATTACCATTACTTGTATAAAAAGAAGCTCGTCACTGACGAGCTTCTTTTTTACTGGAATAAAGATTTAACAAAATCAATGATACTAGAGAAGAAATCTTTAACTTTATCTAAGAAACCTTGACCTTCTTCAGATCCTAAAAAGGCAGAAACGTGTTCTTTTGCTTTATTTAATTGACTGCCAACTTGATTCCAATCGATATTAAGATTTTTCATTTTATCAAATAACGCTACTAAGTTATCTAGCTGTTCATCTGTTAATGTAATGCCGAGTTGATCAGCAATTTTTTGAATTAATGAACGTAAATCTTCTGTTGTTTTTGGCTGTTCTTTTGCAATTTCTTCTTTAATTTTCGCAACAAGTTGAACTGCTTTTTCTTCACCAATTTTATCGCCGAGCTGGGCTGTTTGCACCATTTCTTCATTGGCTACTTTTTTTACTTCTTCAGGAATTTCTTTGTTCGATGTTGTTTCATAGGCCTTCATTAAACCTGTTAAAGCAGCAGTTCCTGAAACTTTGAATGGCGCAGTAATTTGAATCTCTGCATCCTTCACACCTGCTGTAATAAGTGCATTTGTGTACATTGCATCTGTTATGGAATTAATGTTTTTCGAACGTACAATGAGACCAGATCCTGGCTTTGTGTATGTAATCATAGAAGAGGAAATTGCTCTCGTACCAATTTGGGCTTTTGGAACAATTTCATCTAGAAATTTATGTTCTTCCGCATTAGACACAGTAATGATTGTAGCATCTTTTGGTGCTTTCATTTCTTTTAACAGATCTTGTTTTTGTTGTTCAGATAAGTTTTCTCCTAGTGTAACAATTGATTCTCCTTCAATGATGTCTGCAAATGAAGCTGTTGGCATTATAAATACCGTTACAGCTAATAGCAGAGCTAGTAATTTCGTTTTCACGAAAAATCGCTCCCTTTCTCTTTCTAAAATTTTCGGGCAACACAGTTATTATAGTATATATTTTTTATTTGTCACCTAGCTTTTTCCACATTTCAAAAAAGAAGTATGTAGATTGTCGGATTCTTTTTGTTTCTAGTCATGAATGTGGTAATATAGTGCTGAGATAGTTGAAAGGAGACATATACGTATGAAAACTTTAGGATACATATTAATGGAAAATGGTGAAAAAATCGAGTTGGAATTTTTCCCAGAAGAAGCACCGAAAACAGTAGAAAACTTTAAAAAATTAGCAGAGCAAGGATTTTATGATGGCGTGACATTCCACCGCGTTATTCCTGGCTTCGTAAGCCAAGGTGGAGATCCAACAGGTACAGGAGCAGGTGGCCCAGGTTACTCTATTCCATGTGAAACTGATGGAAATCCTCATAGACATCTTGTTGGCTCACTTTCTATGGCACATGCTGGTCGTAACACAGGCGGTAGCCAATTCTTTGTTGTTCATGAGCCACAACCGCATTTAGACGGTGTACATACTGTATTCGGTAAAGCAACAAGCGGTATTGAAACAGTATTAAACATGCGTCAAGGCGATGTAATGAAAGAAGTTAAAGTTTGGGAAGAATAAGTTATGGAAAAAAAGAGAGCTTTTGCTCTCTTTTTTATTTTTAAATAGGAATGGATATTTCCATTGCAGTACATGATACGAGTAGTATTGTTGTGAAAATATATTGTTCATGAGAACAAACTTTTAACAAATTACATAGAATACATTAAATTTATATGTTTCAATAAATATTTTTTATTATATTAATTTTGCTAGAATTATGCTTGACTAATAATGAAGTGCTGCTAGATGAAAGATTTCTCCTCTTTTTTATCCCGCTATTTGTGGGCAGTAAAACTCCCACCTCAAAATTCGGCTGGAGCAAAGAAGTTAGATGGGAGGCAGGCTGCCCGTAAATACCCGATTGGTGAGGGCTAATAATCAGTGGGGATGAACAAAACCCCTATTGATTAAAGTTTCACTTTATATAAAATTGTCTTGTTTTTGGAATCTACTTATTAAAGAAATAGTGTGGAAACATCTATTTGACTTTCTTCTTTTCACTTTGTATGATTATCAAGTTGTTTTAGACTCTTCTCACTCTGTTGAAAATATTGTAAAATGAATGTGATATGAAAAGAGTGATTGAGGGGATTCATAGTTTGTAACTTTTGTAAGAAGGGATAAGGGTTATGTTAATTCGTTTTAAAAAAAGTTATGAAAAAATTGCAATGGGGCTTCTTTCGTTTATGCCAACTGAAAAAGATGTGAAAACATTACAATTGACAATGAAAGAATATGAAGCAAAAGATGATTGGCAATTGTATTTGTGGAAACAAAATGAAGATTTTGTTGGAATAATGGGGATTGTAAAGAAAGAGAATCAAGTATTAGAAATTCAGCATTTGAGTGTGAACCCGTCTCACCGCCATATGGGAATTGGGACGAAGATGGTTCAAGAGTTAAAGGGTAAGTTTCTTGAGTTTACAATTTGTGGGAATGAGCAAACGGCAAGTTTTTGCGAAAAGTGTAAAGGGCTTGAACAAAATATACATTCGTGAAAGCAGGGATAAGTAGTTTATTATCTCTGCTTTCTTTTTTGTAATTGTTCGTTTCGTTCAGTGATGACTTCTGTTCGATCACGTAACGTGTGCTTATGAATGATATATTCACTAGGAGTAGCATTCACGTTTTTCCAAAGTAGGTTTTGTTTCTGGCATAACTGTACACAGCGCTTTTCTAACGACGCATCTGATAACGGTAAAAATAACGGTGTAAAACCTTCTTTTTTATGTATAGATTGCACTCTTTCGTTGAGTAAGAATAGAAGTTGTGTTTGATCTATTCCTAAACGTAGTAAAGGTGCATTGTTTTTTTCTAAAATTGTGATTGCGCTTTTCATCATTTTCTCTGCGCCATTCCAGTTAGAGCGTCTTTGATGGTATAAGGAAACTGCAATTTGAATGAGACCAACTAAGTAAGTATCGCGATTTCCTCTAGGTTTTGTCTTCCAATACTCTTCAAGTATTTCATGACATTCAAAATAATCATAATCTCCGTGAAAATGAATTAAAAATTGTATGTATTCAGTAGGATACATTTTTTTCGCTCCTGTCTAACGGTTATAAATACAAGTGTATCATAGAAATACAAACAATAAACGACTAGGGGATTTCCCTAGCCGTTATTGTTCATATTAGCAGAAGCAAGCTGCCCCTACAATAATTAGTAAAATAAACAATACAACAAGTAATGCGAACCCACCGCTAAAACCGCAATCAACGTGACCCATAGTTTTTTGACCTCCTACATTGTTCTTACTACACTGTTATCATATGAAGCGGTGGGCATGATGACATAGGCATAGGTCTATTTTTAATTAAATTTCTTAAAAAGGTTGGATAGAACATGAGTATGCTCTATACTTATGTTGTTATAGAAAAAATGTGGTGGGATGCTTTGTGCAGTATAATTTTAAAGTAGAGGCTTTTGAAGGGCCTTTAGATTTATTGTTACATTTAATACATCGTTATGAAATTGACATATATAATATTCCTGTAGCGGAAATTACAGAGCAATATTTATCTTATGTTCATACGATGAAGGAACTACAATTAGATGTTGCAAGTGAGTATTTAGTAATGGCTGCAACGTTATTACAAATTAAAAGTAAAATGTTGTTGCCGAAACACGAAGAAGATGTACTTGATAACGGTGATGACTTTATAGATGATCCTCGTCAAGAATTGATGGAGAGGTTAATTGAATATAAGAAATATAAGCAAGTTGCTACTGAGTTAAAAGAAAGAGAACAAGAAAGAGCACAGCTATATACACGTCCACCAATTGATTTTACATCGTTGCAACAAGAAGAGGATACAAACTTACCTCTTGATGTTACGTTATATGATATGCTAGCGGCATTTCAAAAACTAATGCGCCGTAAAAAAGCAAAAAAACCTGTAACAACACGTATTACTCGTCAAGAAATACCAATTGAACAGCGAATGACTGATATTTTAAAGCAGTTAGAAATACAAGGTGGTCGTCAAAGTTTTTATGATTTGTTTGCTGATGATGAACGTGAAATAATGGTTGTAACATTTTTAGCGGTTCTTGAGCTTATGAAAAATCAACAAATCATAATTGAGCAAGAACATAATTTTGATGAAATTTTCGTATCAAGCTCTAATAAATCTGCATAGAGCCAGCATGTGAAAATGGGATAGGAACATGTTATCTCATGCTAAGTTTTAATGTATCGTTTGGAACAAGAGAAGAAATATTGAACCGAACGCATTAACTGTGATTCGGTTTTTTGATGTGTATTTTTATGGGAAAATAGGAGGAAGGAGCTTGTAAAATGGATAAGAAAGAACAAAAATCGATTATTGAAGGGCTTTTATTTGTTTCTGGTGATGAAGGGATTTATCCAGAACAAATAGCGAAAGTTCTTGAAATTGAAGTAACCGAAGTAATCAGTACTTTAGAAGAAATGCAAAAAGAATGTGAAGGTGCACATCGTGGTTTGCAAATTGTACAGTATGCAAAAGTATTTCGCTTTGCTACAAAGAAAGAACACGCTTCGTACTATCAAAAATTAATAGATATCCCAACAGCTGCTTCACTCTCTCAAGCTGCTCTTGAAACGTTAGCGATTGTTGCATATCGCCAACCGATTACAAGGACTGAAATGGAAGAGATTCGAGGAGTGAAAACGGACAAGGCGTTACAAACGTTAGTTTCCCACTTACTTATTAAAGAAACAGGAAGAGCAGAAGGGCCAGGGCGTCCTATTTTATATGGAACGACGAAAGAATTTTTGGACACATTCGGATTGAAAACATTAGATGATTTACCGTCGCTTTCTGAAGAAAACGAACAAATGAATGAAGCGGATTTATTCTTCGGTTCTTTACAAGAAATATCAAAATAAAAGCTTAGCATTTTGCTAAGCTTTTTTTGTATATCAATTATATACCGTGCCATACTAAGTGAAAAAAGGAGACGAGTTATGAAAGGTATGCGAAATATATTATTATTAGTTTCTGTTTTGTTATGCTTTTCTTTAAATAGCGCATCGGCTCAAAGGTACATGATGTCTATTCATACTGCGTCTTCTTTACATATGCAGCGGCAGCATCTCAGTAAAATGAAAGTGAGTTTTTTAAAAGTTGGACAAGGGGATGCGACCCTTATCATCTTGCCAAATGGACAAACGATGTTAATTGATGGTGGACCTTATGAAGCAGGAGAGGTTATCATTCAAAAACTAATCGAGAAAGGGATTAACCATTTAGATGTTATCGTCAGTACGCATCCTGATATGGACCATATAGGAGGACTAATTCCGATTGTAGAACAGATGCCGGTTTCCCTTATATTAGATAGTGGGAAAACATATAGTTCTTTTACTTATCATACGTATCGTAACAATATTAAAAAAAGAGGAATTCCATTTGTTTCTGTGAAAGAAGGGCAATACATACCGCTAGATCCACATGTCTCCATACAAGTATTAAACAATGGGAAATCAAAAGATGAAAATAATGAATCTTCAATCGTGTTAAAGGTTCGATATGGAAAAGCAGATTTTTTATTAATGGGCGATGCTGATGTGCGGACGGAAACGGAAATAATAAAGCAATTTGATGTCCATGCTGATGTGTTAAAAGTGGGACATCATGGCTCATATACTTCAACAAATGAATTGTTTATAAAAAAAGTAGAACCGCAGTTCGCTATTCTTTCATACGGGAGCAGCAATCCGTATGGACATCCTCACCAAAGTGTAGTAAAGCGATTAAAACGGCATGGTATAATGATATATGGCACAAATAAACGAACTGTAGAAATGGAAACAGATGGTGAACATATTACGACAGGGTCTAGTGGATTAATGCCATTATTGAAGTGATTTATCCCGGGAGCCCTGCTGCCGGTAAACGCCCGATTGGTGTGGGTTAATAATCAGTGGGGATGAACAAAACCCCCACTGATTATAGTTTCCCTTTATATAATAGAGGTGGATACTGTCCTTTTTTGGAAAAAATGAATAACATATATTATAATTTATGAGAGACGTAATAAGTTTCCGTTTCCGTTTTTGTTAAGGAAAATGGAAATTTCACTATAATGTATAGACAACTACTCGTGCATATATTAAGATAGAATTAGGCGAATAAGGTAATAAGAACAAGTAGGTATTTCATGGGAAAGGATCGATGAAAATGAAAACGCAAATTGTCATCAATGCCAAAATTTATACAGGTCAAGAAGTAGTGGAAAACGGATTTATTCGTTACGCAGAAACAATTCAAGAAATTGGTTTGATGGCTCAATATGTACCACAAGAAAATGAAACTGTTTTTGATGCTACAGGGAAGATTGTCATTCCAGGTATGATTGATGTTCATATTCACGGTGGATACGATATTGATGCGATGGATGCAAATAGCGATGGGTTAGTAACTCTAGGTAAAGAAATGTTACAAGAAGGAGTTACAACTTACTTCCCAACAACAATGACACAAGCTCCAGAAGCGATCGAAGCGGCGCTAAGTGCTGCGAAGGAAGCGAAAGAAAAAGGGGCGCATTTCGAATATATTCACTTAGAAGGACCGTATGTTTCAAAAAAACGTGCAGGTGCACAACCACTTGAACATATTGTTCCTGCGAATATTGAACAACTTAAACAATGGCAGGAAGCAAGCGGGAATCTAATTAAATTAGTAACATATGCACCAGAAGAAGAGGGCGCATTAGAGTTTGAACAGTATCTTGCTGAAACTGGTGTTGTTGGCACAATGGGGCATACAGATGCAATTGATGCACAACTAAAAAATAGAAAAATTACACATGCAACACATTTGTACAATCAAATGCGTGGATTACATCACCGTGAACCAGGAGTTGTTGGTCATGTGTTATTAAATCCAGATGTAATGGTCGAAGTAATTACAGATGGTATTCATATTCACCCTGATATGGTGAAATTAGCATATAAATTAAAAGGGCCGAAAAAAGTAAGTGTCATTACTGACGCAATGCGTGCAAAAGGTCTTGAAGATGGATTATATGAGCTTGGCGGACAGCCAGTACATGTAAAAGATGGTAGTGCTCGATTAGAGGATGGAACGTTAGCTGGTAGTATTCTAAAAATGGATCAGGCTTTCCGAAATGTAATTGAGTTTACAGGATGCTCAATCGAGGATGCAGTACTCATGACATCAGTTAACCAGGCAGAAGAGTTTGGATTAAACAATAAAGGTGCGTTAGCGGTAGGAAAAGATGCAGACTTTGTTGTCATGACTGATAAATTACATGTATATGATACGGTTCGTTTAGGAATTCATATGAAGGAAGGGAAGTAATTAAATGAATATTCTTGTTGTAAAAACTCCAGAAGAATTAGCAGAAGCAGGCTATAAATTAATTGAAGAAGTTGTAAAAACAAAAGAAAATCCAACATTAGGAATGGCTACAGGAAGCTCTCCATTAGGTATTTATGCAGAAATGCGAAAAAATAAACTTGATACAAGCCATACAACCACTGTAAACTTAGATGAGTACGTAAATTTACCACACGAAGATAAAAACAGCTATCACTATTTCATGCAAGAACAGTTGTTTAATCATCTTCCATTTAAACAAACTTATGTACCAAACGGGATGGCAAGTGATTTAGAGGAAGAGTGCAAACGTTACGAGAGCACTCTAGTTGCTAACCCAGTTGACCTACAGATTCTTGGAATCGGTGAAAACGGTCACATCGGATTTAACGAGCCAGGAACATCGTTTAATTCTCCAACGAATATTGTTGAATTAACAGAGTCTACACGCCAAGCAAACCTTCGTTTCTTCGAAAAAGAAGAAGATGTGCCAACTCATGCGATCACAATGGGAATCGGAAGTATTATGAAAGCGAAACAAATTCTACTTGTTGCTATGGGTTCTAAAAAGGCAGAAGCTGTTAAAGAGTTATTACAAGGCGAATATAATGAAGCGTGTCCTGCTACAGTTTTACAACGTCATCCGAATGTAACCGTAATTGCTGATCAAGAAGCTCTAACTTTATGCAGTGAGGCGATTGCTGATGAACATCGACAAGTATTCACCATTTCCGATCTATTATCAGATTCAAGAGTGGGTGAAACAGCTAATTGAGGCCGGCGAATGGAAGCCGGGAGATAAAATCCCATCTGAGAATGAACTTTGTGATAAGTTCGAAGTGAGTCGTATGACAATCAGACAGGCGATTAATAATTTAGTGGAACAAGGCTATTTATATCGGAAACGTGGAATTGGAACGTTTGTCCAACTTCCGAAAGTGGAGCAAAAATTGCAAGGAATGACGGGATTCACAGAAGATATGATATCTCGCGGGATGAATCCAAGTAGTCAATTACTTAGTTTCCGCCTCGTTCCAGCTACTGTGAAAATAGCAGACCGGCTTAGAATACAAGAGGGAGAGTCGGTTTATGAAGTGAGGCGTATTCGCTTAGCTGATGATGAGCCGATTGCTTTTGAGACGACATATTTGTCGCCAACTCTTGTAAAGGATATTAATGAAGAAATATTGCAACAATCTTTATATGAACATTTAGAGAAAAAACTGGGCTTTAAGCTTGTTAGCGCTACTCAATCAATTGAGGCTTCAATTGCAACGGATAATGAAGCTGAACATCTGCATATTCCTAAAAAGGCGCCTGTTCTTGTAATGCGTCAATGGTCATATTCAGAAGGTGAGACACCGTTAGAGTATGTGAAATGTATTTATCGTGGAGATCGTTATAAATTTATTACAAATATCGCACGTAACAAATAATATATTTCAGTTTGTGAAGTACAGTGAATTTTAAAGTGTTTAACATGTAAAGAAATAAAAATACGACTCACTCCTTATAAGGAGTGAGTCGTATTTTTATTATGAGCAATCACGTGGTTAACGGCATCTTTAACCGCATCTACTACATAGTGAGCGTGTTTTTTTACTGCGTCATCTGCTTGAGACATAGCAAAACTGTGAGGAGTTAAAGAAAACATTGGAATATCATTGTAAGAATCCCCTATGCAAGCAATTTCCTCTGGTTGTAATTGAAATTCTTTTAATAAAACAGAAATAGCAGAACCTTTACTAATATTTGGTGGCATTACATCTAAACATTGTTCTGCGGAAATGAACGTACTAACTTTTCCATGGAATTTTTCATCAATCTTTTTCTGAAGGAGTTGTAAGCTTTCTTTTGTTCCGCCAACAGAAATTTTATTTGGAAAAATTGTATCATCTATTTTCTGTAATAAATTAGGTTCTTCAACAGAAGTCATTGTTACTTGTTGTTCCAGTTCATGAATAAACGGTGTTTTCTCTTCAATGTAATAATTATGCTCATCACTTATATAACGGAAATAAGGATCTTCATTTGTCATTGCTAACAAATCAGGTAGAATACTCGAGTCGAATGTCGCAGATAACAGCTGCTTATTTTCATGTGTATATACGAAAACGCCATTTACACTAATGCGATGGAAATTTGTATTTACAGCTTGCATTAAATTTGCAATTTCATTATCAAGTCGGCCAGAAGCGAAACAAAGAATCACATTTTGCTCAGCCAGACTACGAAGTGCGACGATATCCTGTTCGTCAATTAGACCTCCGTGTTGCATCATTGTACCATCGATATCACTCACAAACATTTTTATCATATTGCGGTCTCCTTTCTATGTACAGTTGCCCTTACATTATACGCATCATATACAAACATGTCTAAAAAATGAATTTTCATTAAATGGTAGATGTTTTACATTGACGACAAAGAAGAATGTTCTGTAACATAAAAGTAGGCTATTTAAGTACGAGGGTGGTGTTATATGAATAATTATCTAGAAATTAAAAAAGTTTTAAATAATAATGTCATCATTGCTAGCCATCCTGAACACGAGGAAGTAGTAGTGATTGGTAAAGGGATTGGTT
The DNA here is from genome assembly GCF_022663495.1 of Bacillus cereus group sp. BfR-BA-01383. Classification (NCBI taxonomy): domain Bacteria; kingdom Bacillati; phylum Bacillota; class Bacilli; order Caryophanales; family Bacillaceae; genus Bacillus; species Bacillus cereus group sp. BfR-BA-01383. Next base: position 118,070 of record NZ_JAKUFP010000001.1, on the reverse strand, counting down.
TTGGAAAAAAAGCGAAAGATGTGCTAGAGCAAGAACAAGTTGAAAAAATGTTTATATTAAAAAATGAACGTGATCGTGAGCAATACAAATTGTTAGTGCCACATGTGAGTGAAAAATTAATTGAATTGATGAATGACATTATGTTCTACATTCAAGAAAAGGCAAAATCTCCATTAAATGAACATATTCATATCGCTTTAACAGATCATATTTCTTTTGCAATTAAGCGGTTAAAACAAGGACTTACAATTGATAATCCTTTTTTAGTTGAAACGAAAATGCTCTATCCGGAGGAATATGAAATTGCTGAAGGTGTTGTAGACCTTTTAAATTCTCGTTTGCAAATTACATTGCCAGAAGGAGAAATTGGTTTTATCGCACTTCATATTTACAGTTCACTTACAAATTCGGATTTATCTTCGATTAATCAAAACTCCCGTCTCATTGCGCAGCTTGTGTCTTTAATTGAGACAAACTTACAAATTACATTAGATCAAGAAAGTATTCACTATTTACGCCTTATTCGTCATCTGCAATATGCTATTGAACGGGTGAAAAAAGGAGAAGAGGTAGAGGAATCACAAAGTTTTGCTGATTTATTAAAAGCAGAATATCCAGTCTGTTATAACTTAGCTTGGAAGCTAGTTAAGGTCATGCAAAAAGAGTTGCAACTTCCTGTATATGAGGCGGAGAGCATATATTTAACGATGCATTTGCAACGATTAGTAAAAGCGGAGCATGTGTAAAAAGACATATATTTTTGTCTAAAATGAAAACGTTAAAAAAAATCATTGAATCGCTTACAATAGTTAGGTATAATAACTATTGCAAAGTTATACAAATTTCGACAAACACATTAAGGTGAGTAACGAAAACGTTTGCCTTAGTTATAGTGAACTTATACGTAAACCTATTTTTGACACGTGTTACTGATTCGATCAGGCATGAGTGGAGAAAAGTAAGGAATGTAAGCTAGAGAAAGGGATATACTACCCTTTGTATAGCTATCGTTCTATCTTTTTTTCCTCATGCCTTTTTGGCGTTTGTCGAAAAGTATCAATATAGATAAGAGAGGAAGGGTTTCCATGTTTAAGAAGATCTTTGGTGTTCTTCAAAAAGTCGGAAAAGCGCTTATGCTTCCAGTAGCGATTTTACCGGCGGCAGGTATTTTACTTGGATTTGGTAATGCATTTCAAAATCCACAGTTAACAAATGTTATTCCTGCTTTAAAAGCAGATTGGTTCGTAATGGTTGCAAAAATTATGGAACAATCTGGTGATATTATTTTCGCTAACCTTGCATTACTATTCGCAGTTGGGGTAGCAATCGGTTTAGCTGGCGGTGACGGAGTAGCTGGTTTAGCAGCATTCGTTGGTTACTTAATTATGAACAAAACGATGAGTGTGTTCTTAGAAGTAGATAAGTTAGTGAAAGTAACAAGCACTGGAACAGATCCAGTGAAAATTGGATTTGCAGATCCTGCATATGCCAATGTATTAGGAATTCCAACACTGCAAACCGGGGTATTTGGTGGTATTATCATCGGTATAGTAGCGGCATATTGCTATAATAAATACTTTAATATTGAATTACCATCATACTTAGGTTTCTTTGCAGGTAAGCGTTTCGTACCGATCGCAACTGCAACATTCTCATTAGTAGTAGGTATTATCATGTGTTTCGTTTGGCCATACATTCAAGGTGGCTTAAATACGTTCTCACATCAAATGATTGATGCAAATAGAACGTTAGCAGCATTTATTTTTGGTTTAATTGAACGTTCATTAATTCCATTTGGACTACATCACATTTTCTATTCACCGTTCTGGTTCGAATTCGGTCAGTATACAAATGCAGCTGGCGAATTAATCCGTGGTGACCAAAAAATCTTTATGGCACAGTTAAAAGATGGTGTAGAATTAACAGCTGGTACATTTACAACTGGTAAGTATCCGTTCATGATGTTCGGTCTTCCAGCAGCAGCGTTAGCAATGTACCATGAAGCACGTCCAGAAAATAAAAAATTAGCAGCTGGTATTTTAGGATCTGCTGCATTAACATCTTTCTTAACAGGTATTACAGAACCACTTGAATTTTCATTCTTATTCGTAGCGCCAGTACTATTCGGAATTCACGCTGTATTTGCGGGTCTATCATTTATGACAATGCAAATTTTAGGTGTTAAAATTGGTATGACATTCTCTGGTGGTTTAATCGACTTTATCTTATTCGGTGTACTACCAGGCCGTACAGCATGGTGGTGGGTAATTGTTGTTGGTCTTGTACTAGCAGTTATTTACTACTTCGGATTCCGTTTTGCAATCCGTAAATGGGATTTAAAAACACCTGGTCGTGAAGTAGCAAATGCTAATGACGGTGCAGGGAAAACAGAAGCAGGAGAACTTCCTCGCGAAGTATTAGTAGCACTTGGTGGTAAAGAAAACATTGCGTCATTAGATGCTTGTATTACTCGTTTACGTGTTCAAGTTAACGAACAAAAAAATGTAAACAAAGATCGTTTAAAAGAGCTTGGTGCAGCCGGTGTACTTGAAGTTGGAAATAACATTCAAGCAATCTTTGGACCGAAATCTGACACATTAAAATCACAAATTCATGATATTATGTCAGGTCGTACACCTCACGTAGAAAAAGAAGAAGCAGTAAAGGTAGAAGAAGCTCCTCAAAAAGTTGATGAAAATGAAACAATCGTTTCACCAATCGAAGGGAAAATTTTACCAATCACAGAAGTACCTGACCAAGTATTCTCAGGAAAAATGATGGGAGACGGATTTGCAATTGAGCCAACTGAAGGAACAGTAGTTGCTCCAGTTAACGGTGAGATTGTCAATGTATTCCCTACAAAGCATGCGATTGGTATTCAATCTGAAGGCGGAAAAGAAATTTTAATCCACTTCGGCATTGATACTGTAAAATTAAATGGTGAAGGATTTGAGGCACTTGTAGCACAAGGCGACAAGGTGAAACAAGGACAACCATTATTAAAAGTAGATCTTGCATTTGTAAAAGAAAATGCGCCATCTATCATTACACCAATTGTATTTACAAACTTACAACAAGGGCAACAAGTCGAATTGAAAAAAGATGGAAATGTTAAGAAGGGCGAAAACGCTATTATTGACATCCAGTAGGAATTTGACGCAAAATGTTTATAATTATAATAGGCGATGTGGTTGACCGAACATCGCCTATTATATACAATAGATGATGTAGTACTCACGTCTATACAACTAAAAAATACTGTAATTTAAAGGAGATAAATTATCATGGAAAAAATCTTTAAAGTAACTAGCGACTCAGGAATTCACGCACGTCCAGCAACTTTACTTGTAAATACTGCAAGCAAATTTGGTTCTGACATTAACTTAGAATATAACGGAAAAAACGTTAACTTAAAATCAATCATGGGCGTTATGTCTTTAGGAATTCAACAAGGCGCGGAAATTAAGATCACTGCAAATGGTGATGATGCAGCTCAAGCACTAGCAGCTATCGAAGAAACTATGAAAAACGAAGGATTAGGAGAATAATGACTCTTAACATTCAAGGGATCGCTGCATCAAGTGGGATTGCTATTGCGAAGGCTTTCCGACTTGAAAATCCTGAATTTAACATTGAAAAGAAATCAATTACAAACGAAGCTGCTGAAATTGCACGCTTAGACGCTGCGCTTGAGAAAGCAAAATCTGAACTAGAAGCTATTAAGGACCACGCTTTTGCTGAGCTAGGTGCTGATAAAGCTGCTATCTTTGAAGCACATTTATTAGTATTAAATGATCCGGAATTAGTAAATCCAGTAAAAGATAAAGTAAACAGCGAAAAAGTAAATGCTGAATTTGCAATGGATGAAGTTGCATCAATGTTTATTTCTATGTTTGAAAACATGGATAACGAATATATGAAAGAACGTGCTGCGGATATTCGCGACGTAACAAAACGTGTTCTTGCACATTTACTAGGAATTAACTTCTCTAATCCTGGTACAATTTCTGAAGAAGTAATCATCATTGCTGAAGATTTAACACCATCTGATACAGCTCAGTTAAACCGTAAGTACGCAAAAGGTTTCACAACTGATATCGGTGGACGTACATCTCACTCTGCAATTATGGCTCGTTCTATGGAAATTCCAGCTGTTGTTGGTACGAAAGTTGTAATGGAGAAAATCCAAAATGGCGATATCGTAATCATCGACGGTTTAGATGGAGAAGTAATTGTAAACCCATCTGAAGAAACTCTTCGTTCTTTTGAAGAAAAAAAAGCGAAATTTGAAGAGCAAAAAACTGAATGGGCAAAATTAAAAGATCAAGCTACTGTAACAAGTGATGGACATCACGTTGAGCTTGTTGCAAATATCGGAACACCAAATGATGTGCAAGGTATTATCGATAATGGCGGAGAAGGCGTTGGTTTATACCGTACAGAATTCTTATACATGGGCCGTGACAATCTTCCAACAGAAGAAGAGCAGTTCGAAGCGTATAAAGCAGTTCTTGAAGGTGTAAAAGAAGGTCAACCAGTCGTTGTTCGTACACTTGACATCGGTGGAGATAAAGAGCTTCCATACTTACATTTACCAAAAGAAATGAACCCATTCTTAGGATACCGTGCAATTCGCTTATGTCTTGATGAGCAAGATGTGTTCCGTACACAACTTCGCGCATTACTTCGTGCTAGCGTATACGGTAACTTAAAAATTATGTTCCCGATGATTGCGACTCTTGATGAGTTCCGTCAAGCGAAAGCAATCTTATTAGAAGAGAAAGAAAGACTTGTAGAAGCGGGTACAACTGTTTCTGATTCTATTGAAGTTGGTATGATGGTTGAAATTCCAGCTTCAGCAGTATTAGCAGATCAATTCGCAAAAGAAGTTGATTTCTTCTCTATCGGAACAAATGACTTAATCCAATACACAATGGCTGCAGACCGTATGAACGAACAAGTATCTTACTTATACCAACCATATAACCCATCTATTTTACGTCTTGTAAAAATGGTTATCGATGCTGCTCATAAAGAGGGCAAATGGGCTGGTATGTGTGGTGAGATGGCAGGAGATTCACTTGCTATCCCATTATTATTAGGGTTAGGTTTAGATGAGTTCAGTATGAGTGCAACATCTATCCTTCCTGCAAGAACACAACTAAGCAAGTTGTCAAAAGCAGAAATGGAAACATTAGCAGAAAAAGCATTAACAATGTCAACTGCTGAAGAAGTTGTTGAATTAGTTAAAAGCATATAAATATAAAAAAACCTGAGTCGATTTGAAATCGGTCTCAGGTTTTTTCTATGAGAAAAGTAAATCTTATTTTCTTACTATAGAGGATAAGGCACAGAATTAGATAGCGATAGCAACGATATCAGTTGGGCATACACGTAAAATACCAGTAAAAGTATTTTGATTGTTCTTATCGTCTTTATTGTTATCTTTGTTGTTGTTATTAGCTAAAGCAGAGAAAAGAGCAACTCCGTTAGCGAATCCTTCAAAAATTACGTTACGGAATGTTCCGTTACCTCTAATGCTTAAAAGAGAAAGCTCTGTTCCAACTGAAATGTTTCTAAGGACGTTACATACAGCATGTTGTTGTGGTCTAACTTCTTCTTTCTCTTTCTCTTTCTCACGGTGGTCGCGCTCTCTTTCATGATGATGACATTCTCTAAAGTTATCACAGCATCCAAATGATCCAAACATAATCCTCATCACCCCCTTCACACTTATAATCTATGTAAGTTTGACTGTTGGTGACTGGACAGAGAAGGGAAATTTTTCTAGGGGATTTTCTCATTTTAAAGGACTAGATGGGTGTTTATTACGGAATGATGTTTAAAATAGGGCAAATATCACAAAAAAATGTAAAGACCACCGAAATGAATGAAATAGGTAGCCTTTACACTTTTTTGCTTTTATATAAAACGATGATATATACAGGAAGAGCTAAGAGTAGTGGTGCAATGGATCGTGCAGTATGTTTTTCTGCTTCTAATTGGAATGCTTCTTCTTTTGGGAATTGTAGCATTGATATGTTTGCAGCATCGCCAATGAAATAAAGAAGTAGTACAGTCACTATGTAACTTAAAAGTGCGATAAAGCTTCCGTATGAACTCAATGAAAATCCCTCTCTTGTTATCTATTTGTTATCATTGTATCACAATTGTAACAAAAACACACGGTTATATTTCGGTGATTAAACAAATTTCGACATGAAACGCCATGTTTTTTTATGAGAATAGTATAAACTTTACTATTTCTCTATGTGTAGATGTCGAATAATACATTGTAATATTACGGATGTGTAACAGAACATAAAAAACGAAGGTAATGAAATTACCTTCGTTTTTTATCCCTCTATTGTGGGCAGTAAAAGCCTGAGGGCCGATTAAAGTTTCACTTTATTATTTCGCCCATTCACTCACTTGTTCTACGCTCATTCGTGGTGCAGGGTGGCCTTTTAAAGTTGATTCACCAATTGTAATAAGCATAATTGGTACGTAACGAGATGAAACATTGAATTCTTCTGTAAGTGCTTGTGGATTAAAACCACCAATAGCGCAAGTATCCCATCCAGTTGCTTTAGCTGCAAGCATAAGCTGCATTGCTGCTAAAGAGGCATTTGAAAAGGCAGCATCTCTTGGGAATTGCTCACGAGCGTATGCAGATTCAATGTTTTTAGCTAAACGCTCTTTTGCCTCTTCTTTCATAAATCCTTGTTCTACGATTGGACCATAAACAGGTTCAACGTTTTTATAGGCTTCTAGATCACCTAAAATAGCGACTACTGCAGAAGCGTCGAGAATTTGTTGTTGGTTATAAGCAATTGGGTGTAATCTTTTTTGTACATCTTCGCCTTGGAAAACAAGGAATTTCCAGTGTTGTAAGTTCCAAGCAGATGGTGCTTGTGCAGCTGCTTTTAAAATTTCGTGTAGTTCTGTAGAAGAAATTTCTTTGTCTGGGTTGAATGCACGTGTAGATGTGCGTTCATATAGAACGTTAAAAAAGTTATCGTTTGTCATAATATATCCTCCAAATTGCAAATCAAATTATTAAAAAATACATGTAATACATTCTACTTACATTTTGTAAGTTGTCGAATTTAAGAATATAATACCTTTATTTTAATTGTCAAGTTTTAAAGAGTAAGCTAGGGCATTCATACAAACGAATCAATTCCTGTAGTCATACACTAAAAAAGGAATTTATAGAGTGAAAAAAGAAAAGAGAACATTCTCAATTAGCTTGTTAACATGTATACCTCACTAATTAATATTTTTGGAGAACAGTCTATTATAAAATGTTTGTGAGGAATGCAGTAGAACAAGATATATGAAGTGAGTGAAGACTAGTGATGAACATACTACATTTTTTATTAGAGAATACGGTTTTCCAAAATGTATTACAAGATCTTCAGTTAAATGTCCTTTATATAGAAAATGGATGCACACATCAACAAACGATAGAAAATATCCATCCAAAATGTATGTTTATAGCAAATAGTTTTGAAGAAGGAGAAATATTGTTTCATAAGACTAGACCACATATTGTAATTATGTATGTAACAGATTTTTCTCAAATAAAATATATAAAGAATATGTATAATCCACATAGTACATTCATTGTCATTTGGGATCAACAGATAACAAATGAGTTTACAGAGGTGCTTACGTTAGGAATACGTAATATTGTGATAGCCCCCGTAACTCCACAAGTAGTGTTAGAGGAAGTGAATAAGAGTTTGTATCAACTTTCTTTAGTGCGGCAAGTAAGTTTGCAGCAAGAACTACTTCAAACGATGTTTGATTTTCAAAATGATTTATTATTTATAGTAGAAGATGATGAGATTGTTGATTGTAATACAAATTTTTTAGCGTTTTTCGGATATGAAAATTTGTTTGCTTATCGTGAGCAACATTTAGTATTTGCTGAACATTTTATTAGAGAAAACGGATATTATTCGACGACTCATGATATAACATGGTTAGATGATACATTATCATATGATAGAAGAATTAAGATGTCCAATTATGAAGGGGACATATCAACTTTTTTATTGCGTGCGACACCTTTGCCAGAAGACTTATCGAGATTTATTGTAAAGTGTACAGAGATTACAGAATTAGATGAAATCTATCAAGAGCAAGAAAGATTGGCTATGATAGATTCATTGACAGAAATATATAATCGTTTAAAATTCCAACAAATATTGGAGACAGAGTGGGAGAAGGTAATACGTAATGATGAAAAAATAGCACTTATTTTATTTGATATAGATAATTTTAAAACAGTAAATGACACATATGGCCATGATTTTGGTGACTTAGCATTGGTACAACTTGCAGAGCTTATGAAATCTAAGATGGAGCAGCAACATGTATTTGCAAGATGGGGAGGAGAAGAATTTATTATACTAGTGACAAATACAGTGGAAAAAGAAGCATTTCAAGTTGCAGAGTCATTACGGTTTTTCATTGAAACAAAGCACTTCTCTGGAATTTCGAAGTTAACAGCGAGTTTTGGAGTTGCGTTATATGAGCAAGGGATTACAAGAGAGGAATTAATGCAACGAGCGGATATTGCATTATATGAAGCGAAAAAAAATGGGAAAAATCAAGTGTGCGTATATAGAAAAGAAAAAATGTAATTTTTCGCAACAAATTGTTGCGATTTTTTTTTGTTGTCTGATAATAGAATTAGGAAAGTATTTTTAATGAAGTATACGATAAAAAAATAATCATTATAGTTTATGTTCTGAGCTTACGGTGTAATCTATTATTTTTTTGTGAATTAAAGGAAAGAATAGTAGCAACGAGTATATTCGGTTGTTGAATTAGAAGTAGTAAATAATATAGAAGGAAAAGAAAAAGGTTAGTATAGGATCTAAAAGTAAATCAATCTTTAGTAGGAAAGTAATGTAATGAGAAGTTTTGGTTGGAGATAACGAACATGTTATATTGAATAAAGAACTTGTTATTTTGTCTTCAAATGTGAAAAATGATATGGATGATGAGTGTAATAAAGAGTGCCGCGAGATAGTAAGAGATTTATTAGAACAAAGGGGATGGGAAAATGGAACATAAAAGTGTATCAATAGGTTTCATCGGTATTGGTGTAATGGGAAAAAGTATGGTGCGTCATTTAATGCAAGAAGGTCATAAGGTGTATGTATATAATAGAACGAAAGCGAAGACAGATTCTTTGGTGCAAGATGGTGCAAATTGGTGCGATACACCGAAAGAGTTAGTGAAGCAAGTTGATGTTGTAATGACTATGGTTGGATATCCACATGATGTAGAAGAAATATACTTTGGGATAGATGGAATTTTAGAGAATGCAAATGAAGGCACAATAGCAATTGATTTTACAACATCTACCCCAACATTGGCAAAGCGTATTAATGAAGTTGGTAAAAGAAAGAATGTATATACATTAGATGCACCTGTATCTGGAGGAGATGTTGGAGCTAAAGAAGCAAGACTCGCAATTATGGTCGGTGGAGAGAAAGAAATATATGATAGATGTTTACCGTTATTTGAAAAACTAGGAACGAATATTCAGTTGCAAGGACCAGCTGGGAGTGGACAACATACAAAGATGTGCAATCAAATTGCGATTGCTTCCAACATGATAGGAGTATGTGAAGCTGTTGCTTATGCGAAAAAGGCTGGATTAAACCCGGATAAAGTATTAGAGAGTATTTCAACAGGTGCAGCAGGTAGCTGGTCATTAAGTAATTTAGCTCCTCGAATGTTAAAGGGAGATTTTGAACCAGGATTTTATGTAAAGCATTTTATGAAGGATATGAAGATTGCTTTAGACGAGGCTGAAAAATTACAATTACCGGTACCAGGTTTAAGTTTGGCGAAGGAATTGTATGAAGAGCTAATCGCAGATGGAGAAGAGAATAGCGGAACACAAGTGTTATACAAAAAATACATAAGGGGGTAAACGAGATGGATCTTCAAAAGTTTGACGAGATGATTGACACTGTACAGCGAGTAACTTGTATACAAATAAATGAAAAGCAGAAAGAAGCATTTAAACAAAAATATGACTTTGAACCGAAATTCGAATATGGAAGAGATGAGAAGGGGCATTATGTTATTCGAACTTCGAAAAAGATGTTAGAGGAAATGGAGTTTTATTTGGCACTGAAATATGATCGGGATGGAATTGCCCTTTATATGCATGCTGAGATTGAAGGGACATGTCATGTATCCGTTAGCTATAGTGAAGATGCACTTCATTTGCAAGAGTTGTTTCAATTTCTAGAAGAAAATAAATAAAAGTCCTCATTTGAGGACTTTTATTTATGAAGATGTATTTAATTCTTATAATTATAAGTTAGAAGCCCGGCGGCACCGTTCAATTGGGAATGGAATAACTTGCGCAATGTGATTAGAACCAAATCGTTTCGCTCGAGCATGGCGTAATATATAAAATGCACACAGAATCGAAACAGGAATAGCACCGAATAAACCAAATAATAAAGCGCTTACACAAGATGCAACAAATCCTAAAATACCAACTTCTAACTCTTCCATAATAGCGCCTAAAATAACAGGAATAGCTCCGCATGTAACTCCAAGTATAAGTGCAATAAGTAAACTCATGATTATCCCCCTCTGTTCGCGATATTATTTTCCTTATTAGTAATTGTAGTATATCATACGTAAAACAGAATTTTCAGAAAAAATTCAAAAAAAGTTCAATAAATGTTCAAAAAATGTTAAAAAACTGAAGAGGATAATTCCACCTTAAAAAGGAAAGGGAGAAATTTTTGAGTAAATAAAAAATCAGACTTATTTCAAAAGATGAAATAAGTCTGTTCCATAGGAGGATGTATATATGTAGAGTGAATAAAAGGTTGGAAAAGGGGATCCAATTCCTTTTATTCAACTAACTACCTTAATAGATTGGAACCCAGCCTTCAGTTGTAACAAAAATACGAATAGCTACAACTTGACGATCATCTTGCAAGGTAAAATAATGTCTTGCATTTTCAGGAACAGATATTAGATCGCCTGGCTCAAGTTCAACATCAAAGAACTTCCCATCTTTTCCTTCAATAGCAAAGATGCCATGACCACTGACAATAAAGCGAACTTCATCATCTGTATGATGGTGTTCTTTTTGGAAATTAATTAATAATTCGTCAAGGTTAGGTGTGCTACTTGAAAGTGAAATGACATCATGTGCTTTATAACCTCGGCGTGCTGAAACATCAGCGATTTCTTTTGAAAAAACCGCTAATATTTCAGCTTTGTTTTCATCTGTTAACGAATAATTTTCATTTAAATGAGTAGGAAGTTTAGAAATATTCCATTTCTCATATAAAACGCCTTCTTCTTGTAGAAATTTTGATACTTCCACCTCATTTTCAATGCGAGTATTTACTTCATGAATACGAATTTGCGCCATTAGAAACGCCTCCTTGAATTGATAATAGTTTTATATGAAATTGGAATAAAAACTCATAAGCTTCTAATCTTTTCTTTGCATCAAAGCTATCTCGGCCCCATACGGTAATACCATGGTTACGGATTAATATTGCTCCCGAATCTCCTTGTATATGCTTTCGGAAGTTTTCTCCAAGAGTTGGGATATGGGCATGGTTTTCGATAATAGGAATGTGAATCGTTGCACCTTCTTCCCAAATATCAAGAGCTTTAATAATTTCTTGATTTTGAAGGGTGACTGCATCACTATACAAATTTGTGATGACATTGTTATCAGTTGTATGAATGTGAAGTACGCACCCGGCATTCGTATTGTTATAAATATGTGTATGCAATATTGTTTCTGCTGAAGGGCGTAATTCAGTCTCTAATACGGGAACTCCTAAATGATCTACTAATAGAAAATCATCTGGAGTGGTTTTTGTTTTATCTTTACCGCTTGCTGTAATAAGAAAAGTAAGTGGCTCGTGACTAACCTTTATAGAAATATTACCACTTGTTGCTGGAAACCAATTTCGTGTTGTTAACTCTTTTTTGATCTCGCTTAAGTCATACCATTGACGAAAAAGTTGTTTCATAATTTCACCTCCAACAAATGTTTTAATTCAGCTTGAACATCCTGAAATGTTTCAAACGGTGTATAAGCAATACGATTTTCTTCACATTTGGTAATAAGAAAGTCGCGGGCAAATACTTTATCCGCTTGTTTCGCAGCTTGTAAATCAGTAATTGAATCTCCAATTACAATATGGAAGTCATTTGTATCACTTAATTTACGGATTAAAGATGATTTACATAATCCGCAATGATTTTGACAGTGATGATCACAAGGGTGAGGCCAATTAACTGTAATGCATTCGTTTGAAAAGTCTGTTTTATTACAGTAAATTTGCTCTTTTGGAATAATTCCTTGTAAGAGTGGATAGACGAAGAAATCCATTCCGCCTGATATTACGTAAAAAGAAATATTATTTTCATTTACAAATTGTATAAATTCACGAAAGCCACTACGAATTTCAGCAGTTTCTTTTAAAAATTGAATCATATCATCGTGTAGATTAGTAGGTAGCAATTGGAATAATTGAGAAACACCTTCTTGAATAGATAGCTCTTGTGATAAAATTCTATTCTTTACTTCTTCTGCTTCTGGTGGTGCGAATTTTTCCATAATGGACATAATGTTATCGTTATTTGTAATCGTACCATCGAAATCACAAAACACTTGAATACTCATAATTTCACCCCATGTGAGGGATTTCCCCATATTTGTAGTGCGCTATGCAAATTTATTTCATCTACTTCATGGAGTGGTTTTCCTTGCAAAGTAGCTTCAATTGCAGCACGGAATGCTTTGCCACCGCCCTGCGCTCCATTCGGATGCCCATGAATCCCACCGCCAGCATTAATAACAACATTTTTACCGAAATCTCGTAGAATAAAGGGAACGAAACCAGGGTGAATACCAGCAGATGGAACGGAAAAACTTTTCTTGAAAAATGCATCGTCTTCAGTTAAATATTTTGAGATGGTAAGAGCCTCTTCTTTTTCTAACGCAACGCTGCCATATGGAGAGGGGAATAAAGAAAAATCAGCACCAGCATAACGAAGCAGCTTTCCAAGTAATAGTGGAGACGAGATCCCATATAACTTGGATGCTGAATAAGCACCACTTACAGCAGGGTGTGCCATGATAGGAACTGGGATTTCGTCATCTTCTGCAAGTGATTGTAGTACATCTAGTCCGTAAGCAAATACGTTAAATAATAGAATATCAGCACCAGCTTGTACTGCACGTTTCGCATTTTCTTTTAAATCAAAAGTTCGTCCTGTTAAATTTACGGCATATAACGTTTTATGGCCGTGTGTTTCATATACAGATTGTAAAACTTCTTTTCCAGATACAATTCGCTTTGTTAGTGGTGTTAATGAATTCTCAAATAAAATTTCATCATCTTTTACGATATCCACACTACCACTTGCTTGATCGCGTAATTGCGTTTTTAAATATCCAATATTTCGTCCAATCATGCCTTTAAAAATACTCATTAAAAGAGGACGGTCATACACTTGTAAAAGGTTTCGAATGCCATCTACACCAAATTTCGGGCCAGGAAAATGCTTTTTTAACTCATCTGAAAAAGTTAAATCAATTAATTTCACTTCGCCATCAAGTGATAGCTTTCCGAATGTAGTTGTTAAAATCGCTGGTAAATCTGGACTGAAGTTTAATAATGGGTATTCTATTTTAATAATCCCGCGTTTTACTTTTTTACGTAGATACGAATTGATATGTTCTTGTTCATCTAATTCCTCAATATGAATGACATTGCCTTTATGTTGTTTTAATTGTTCTTGCAATAAGTGTGGCAAATGAGTCCAAGAGCCAATTGTTAAACCGAGTGCAATTTGCTCAGCTTTTTTTTCTAAGTTATGTGAATCGTCATGGATTAAATACGTCGCTATAATTCCGCTCATTGTTATAACCTCCTAGTTAAATAAAAAAACCTCTCAGCTAAGGAGAGGTTTTTTTACAACCAGCTCCTTATCTGTCAGCGTAATGCTGCGAGAATTAGCACCGTGTCTACGATTGTAGATCGGTTGCCGGGTTTCGTCGGGCTCGTCCCTCCACCTGCTCTTGATAAGAAGTATTTAGAAATGTTTAAATTTTTAAGATAACTGAATTTTGTCAGATATTTTTTATGTTGTCAACGATTTTTTGAAAAAATTTAATTTATCAATTCGATGAATTGCTTCTCGTAATCTATCTTCTGTATGCAAGAGACCAACACGGACATACCCTTCGCCATGCTCACCAAATCCAATACCAGGAGCAACTGCAACGTGTGCTTTTTCTAGTAAAATATCAGAAAATTGCTCAGATGTATATCCTTCTGGTACAGGAAGCCATGCGAAGAATGATCCTGTTGGAATATCAACATTCCAACCAATTGAGTGACAAGCTGAAATAAGAGCATTTCTCCTAGATTCGTAACTATTTACAAGATCTGTTACACAAGACTGTGAACTTAATAGTGCTTCGCGGGCTGCGTCTTGAACTGCACCAAAAATACTAACATACATATGATCTTGCAATAGGTTAATTGTTTCGATGACACTTTCATTCCCGACTGCAAAAGCAATACGCCACCCAGCCATATTGAAAGTTTTTGATAATGTGTAAATTTCAATTCCTGTATCTTTAGCGCCATCTGCTTGCAAGAAACTAACGGGTCTTTGACCATCAAACCCGATAGCACCGTAAGCAAAATCATGAACAACTAATATATTATGTTTATTAGCAAAATGAATGGTTGCATCAAAAAAATCTTTTGATGCAGTAGCGCCAGTAGGATTGTTTGGATAGTTTAAAAACATTAACTTTGCGCTCTCCGCAATAGAGTCATCAATTTTTGTATAATCCGGTAAAAAATTATTTTCTGCAATAAGCGGCATTGTTTCAAAGTGTGCCTTTGCTAAAGCAACTCCGGATAAATAATCTGGATAGCCTGGATCTGGAACGAGAATAGTATCACCAGGGTTTGTAAAACAAATTGGTAATTCTACTAATCCAGCCTTTCCACCAAACAAAATAGCAACTTCAGTTTTTGGATTTACTACTACATCATATTCACGTAGATAGAATGTTGCCACAGCTTCTTTTAAACTTTCATGTCCGCGAAATGGCGGATATTTATGATGAATGGTCTTTTCGGCAGCATCTTGTAAAGCTTTTACGATATGCTGTGGTGTTGGTTGATCTGGATTACCTTGACCTAGATTAATAACATCGTGACCAGCTGCAACGACTTTGTTAACTTTTGCAACAAGTGAAGCAAAAAATTGTGTTGGCAATGATGTTACTATCTCAGAAGGTTGAAATAATTTCATACTTTCCACCTCTTTTGAAAGTTGTTACAATTCTAGTGACAAATGATATAATCTTTCCAGTATTTTGTAAAGAAAAAAATAAGAATGGGGCTGACAAAATGAAAGTCGCATGTATTCAAATGGATATTGTCTTTGGAGATGTAGAAAAAAATATTGAGAACGCTAAAACTAAAATTAGTGAAGCGATGAAGGAAAGACCAGATGTTATTGTTTTACCAGAACTATGGACAACAGGATATGATTTAACGAGACTTTCTGAAATTGCAGATAGGAATGGATTAGAAACGAAAGAAAAGTTGAAAGAATGGTCGAAGCAATATGGTGTACATATTGTTGGTGGCTCGATAGCAAAGCAAACAGAGCAAGGTGTTACAAATACAATGTATGTTGTAAACAAGGAAGGAGATCTAGTCAATGAATATAGTAAAGTGCATTTATTTCAGCTGATGGATGAACATAAATATTTAGTAGCGGGTAATGAGACAGGTGAATTTAAGCTAGATGATGTAGAGTGTGCTGGCACAATTTGTTATGATATTCGTTTTCCGGAGTGGATGCGTGTTCATACTGCTAAAGGTGCAAAAGTTTTATTTGTTGTAGCAGAATGGCCATTAGTTCGTTTAGCACATTGGCGCTTGCTTTTGCAAGCGAGAGCAGTTGAAAATCAGTGTTATGTTGTTGCCTGTAATAGGGCAGGGAAGGACCCAAATAATGAATTTGCAGGTCATTCTTTAATTGTCGACCCTTGGGGTGAAGTTGTGGTAGAGGCAAATGAAGAGGAATCGATTTTGTTTGGCGAGCTTAAATTCGAGAAAATTCAAGAGGTTCGTAAAGGGATTCCAGTTTTTGAAGATCGTCGTCCAGAATTATACAAATAAAATGTTGACAAGTGATTTTTATTCTTGGTATAGTCTTCAACATAAAGTTAAAAATTCAAAAAATTATACAACTCTTATCAAGAGCAGGTGGAGGGATTTGGCCCGATGAAGCCCAGCAACCGACCGTAATACCATTGTGAAATGGGGCGTGTATTTACGCCAAAAGGCACGGTGCTAATTCCAGCAGAAAGTATACTTTCTGGCAGATAAGAGGGGAGAAGATTAACTTCAAACCTCTTTCTTTGTGGAAAGAGGTTTTTCTGCGTCAGAAAAACCTCTGAATTAAAAAAGGGGGAGAAGACGATGGGATATTATTCATTAACAGAAGTAACAGCTGTACAATATGCGAAAGAACGTGGCTATTTTGAAAAGGCAGCAAATGTAGTTTGCCATGAAATTGGAGATGGAAATTTAAATTACGTGTTCAAATTAGATGATGGAGTGAAGGCAATTATAATAAAACAAGCACTTCCATATGCGAAAGTAGTTGGTGAGAGCTGGCCATTGTCTATAAAAAGAGCAACGATTGAAAGTAAGGCACTGCAAATTTTTGCGAAGTATGTGCCAGAATACGTTCCGGAAGTATACAGTCATGATGAGAAGTTGGCAGTGACGGTAATAGAAGACTTATCAAGACTAACAATTACAAGAAGAGGATTAATAGACGGAGAGGATTATCCACTTTTATCTCAGCATATCGGTCGTTTTCTAGCAAATGTTTTATTTTATACTTCAGATTTCGGTCTGCAGTCAGAAGAGAAAAGGGTACTAGAAGGTACATTTGTAAATCCAGACCTTTGTAAAATTACAGAAGATTTAGTGTTTACAGATCCGTTTGGGCATTACGATACGAACGATTATGAACCAGATTTACAACTAGCTGTTGATGAACTTTGGAGTGATAAAACTTTAAAACTAAAAGTAGCGCAATATAAATATAAATTTTTAACGAGAAAAGAAACGCTTATTCATGGGGATTTACATACTGGTAGTATTTTTTCATCGCCTTCTGAAACGAAAGTGATTGATCCAGAATTTGCAACGTACGGTCCATTTGGATTTGACATCGGTCAATTTATTGCAAATCTATTATTAAATGCTTTATCTAGAGAAGAAGAACAGAGAAGGGTGCTATTTTTCCATATAGAGAAGACATGGAGTTATTTTGTAGAAACTTTTACGAAATTATGGATTGTAGAAGGTGTAGAAGTATATACGAAAGAAAAACAGTGGTTACCAATTATTTTGCAAAATATCTTTACTGATGCTGTAGGATTTGCAGGATGTGAATTAATTCGAAGAACAATTGGTTTAGCTCATGTAGCTGATTTAGATGAAATAGCAAATAAAGAAAAAAGAATTCAAGCTAAGAAACAAGCTCTAAACTTAGGAAAAGAACTAATAAAATATGAATCTAAGAGTGCTGATATTCAACTGTTTCGAACATTATTTCAACAAACAGTTTCAGGGGGCATAAAAGCATGAGTACGATTGTTACTGTGCCGAGATCTGTAAGTTGGAAAGGTGATACAATTGCGGTATTAAATCAAACAAAGTTGCCGCATAGCACAGAATACAAAACGTTAACGACTATTGAAGAGGTTTGGAAAAGTATTGTAATGCTAGAAGTACGCGGAGCACCTGCAATTGGAATTGTAGCAGCATTTGGTTTGGCACTGGCAGCAAAAAAATATAATACTGTACATATTGAGGAATTTCAAAAGAAGTTTAATAGAGATTGTAATTATTTAGGGACATCACGTCCGACGGCAGTGAATTTATTTTGGGCAATTGATCGCATGAGAGAATCTATTCGAGAGATTACTACAATAAAAGAAGCGCGAAAAATATTAGAAGCGGAAGCGCTTTGCATTCAGCAGGAAGATGAAGAGGTGTGCCGGAGTATTGGAGAACATGCGTTAACATGTTTTGCAGACGGTGATAACATTTTAACAATCTGTAACGCTGGAAGTATTGCAACTGCACGATACGGTACTGCATTAGCCCCTTTTTATATCGGAAAAGAGAAAGGTGTGCGTTTACATGCATACGCGTGTGAAACGAGACCCGTTTTACAAGGTGGACGTTTAACGACTTGGGAGTTGAAGCAAGCGGACATTGAGGTCACACTTATTACAGATAATACGGCAGCTCATGCAATCCGTACGAAAGAAATTGATGCGATTATCGTAGGAGCAGATCGAATTGTCGCAAATGGAGATACGGCAAATAAAATCGGAACAATGAATTTAGCTATATTAGCAAAGTATTTCGATATCCCATTTTACGTTGCAGCTCCGTTATCTACATTTGATATTACGAAACAAACAGGCGCTGAAATTATTATTGAAGAAAGAGATGAAACAGAAGTTACGAAAATCTTTGGGAAACAAGTAGCCCCAATTGGAACTAATGTTTATAATCCTGCATTTGATGTAACGCCGAATGAATTAATTACAGGGATTATTACTGAGAAAGGTATTATATGCGGAGATTACAAACGAGAAATTGTATCATTATTTGAAAAACAAGCTAATACATAATAGCTTGTTTTTTTGTGCCTAAATGTGTTCTTTTCCCTTATTTATATAATGAAAGGAGGAGAGAGGGATGGAAGAGTGGATCAGGATGATAGGTAATGTGGGATTTCCTATTGTTGTAACACTATATTTACTCCATCGTATTGAAAGTAAATTAGATGGGGTAATTGTTGCAATAGAAAAACTGCCACAGCAATTACCAAAGTATGACGATCCTCGTGATAAAAAATAAAGTTTGCTCTTCGTGAGCAAACTTTATTTTTATTGAGCAGTATAACCACCATCGATAACGACAGCTTGACCCGTTATTCCTTTTGCTTTTTCACTCGCTAAAAACATAGCATAATCAGCAATTTCTTGTACTTGTAATAAGCGCTTTTGGGGTACAAGTGGATAAATGATATCTTCTAAAACATTTTCAAGTGGTACATTTCGTGTAGTGGCTAAATCCTCTAGTTGATTACGTACAAGAGGGGTATCGACATAACCAGGACAAAGGGCATTAACAGTAATTCCGTGGATAGCACCTTCTAAAGCCGCAACTTTTGTTAATCCAATTACGCCATGTTTTGCGCTATTGTAGGCGGATTTCCCTGCAAATCCAACAAGACCGTTAATCGAAGCGACGTTAATAATCCGGCCATACTTTTGTTTTTTCATAATCGGAAAGGCATGCTTAATTGCGATAAACGGAGCGATTTGCATAATTTTAATTAGCAGCTCGAACTTTTCAGTTGGAAAATCTTCAATTGGTGAAACGTGTTGCATTCCAGCGTTATTAATTAATATGTCTAATGAACCGAAGTGAGTAACTGCTTGAGAAATTGCTGCTGTAATTTCTTCTTCAGATGTAACATCACATTTTAAACCGATCGCTTGAAAGCCTTCTTTTTGTAATTGTTCAGCAGCTTCTTTCGCACGCTCTTCAAGACGATCACTAATAATAACTTTTGCGCCTTCTTTTGCAAAAGCATTTCCCATTTCATAACCAATACCACTCGCAGCACCTGTTAAAAAGACAACTCGATTTGTAACCATGGTGAAAAACACTCCTTTATATAAAAATTCTCTTATTGCTCTATTTAGAGGAAGAATCATAAAAATCCTGCAAACATTTGGAAAAAACATAACTGGCTATCTTGCAAAACAAGATAGTGGGAGGATTTGAATTATGTCGACAAGTCAAATGCTGAAAGGGATTTTAGAAGGATGCTTACTTGCTATTATCTCTGAAGGTGAAATATACGGTTATGAAATGAGTGAAAAGTTAGCGAAGTATGGTTTTACAATGGCAAGTGAAGGAAGTATTTATCCGTTATTAATACGAATGCAAAAAGAAGGATTAATAACAAGTGTAATGAAGGAGTCTCCATCTGGTCCAAAACGGAAGTATTATACGTTAACAGATAAGGGAGAAGATGCACTGGATGAATTTATGGGTCGCTGGGAAGCGATGCAAAGTAGTGTAGAGCGTCTACTTGAAGGAAAGGGGAGAAGAAAATAATGCTATCAAATGAAGCGCGTAAGTTTTTATTAGATATGAGATTATTTTTGACGGCAAAGGGTGTGAAAGAAAGTGATGTTCATAATTTTTTAGAAGATGCAGAACTCCATTTAATTGAGGGCGAGAGTGACGGGAAAAGTGTAGCAGACATTTTTGGAAGCTCACCGAAAGAATATGCACATGAACTTGTAAAAGTGATGGAAAAGGATAGACAAGAAACGTGGAAGCAAATCGGTTTTACAGTAATGAATATCGTTACGTTTTGGATTATTGCTTCTATCTTAGTAGTGAATAATGGGATTTTACAGCTTTCACTTATTCAGTGTATTGGTTATAGTTTCACATTAATGTTAGCTGTTATAGGCCCTAATTTTTTGCTCCGTAAAAAGACCTTTGTAACAAGCTTTACAAAAACATGGTTTTCTATGTGGTCTTTAGTCATGAGCGCTCCAATGTTTTTATTAGGAGCGGTTACGATATTAAATGTAATATATTCTACAAAGATGGTTACATTTACCCAAGTGCAAAGTTATATGTTAGCTGGAGGGATCTTTATCATCACAGTAGCTATAAATATATATTTTGAAGGATGGTTTAAAAACTTATATTTAATTATTCCTCTTTCTATTATGTTAGTGTTTCAAACATTTACATCCGAAGATCTTATGCCAATGTTATTTCAAATTATATGTTTATACGGAAGTTTATTTATTTTAATCTTCGTTGAAATTATGATGAAGGCGAATAGAAGAGAAACGGTAGAATAAGGGAGGGGTTATAATGAAGATTTCTAAAGAAGGCGGAAAGTTTTTAATCGATACGAAAGTGTATTTAATAACAAAAGGGATTAAAGAAGAAGATGTGGATGCCTTTCTAGAAGATGCAGAATTGCATTTAATAGAAGGGGAGCAAGAGGGAAAGACGGTAAAGGATATATTTGGTGATTCGCCAAAAGCATATGCGGAAGAATTGGCGAAAGAGATGGAGAAAGATAAGGGCGGGAGTATAAAAAGTATTCTTGCAATGGTAATTGGTATTGGTGGATATTGGTTACTTACAAATGTTTTATTTGGAAGTCCAAATCAGCAGTTTACGTTAACGAATGTACAGTTAATTGGTTATCCTATCATCTTAATCATTACAATTATTGGAACAATTGTCGCGTTTAGAATGTCTTCTTTTAAAAGTAAATTAGTAGAGTTTGGAATTATTTATGTAATAGTAATGGTTCCTATTTTATTATTAGTGTTATTAATGTTTATGAATAAATGGTATGGGACACCTGTATTGCAATTAACTACTATACAAAGTTATATACTAGCCGGAATTGTCTTATTAGTATTGTTAATTGGGGAAGCCTACATACTTGGATGGATTGGAATTTTAGCTGTTATCATACCGCTATTAATTATGTTTGTATTTAAAGAATTAGGAAAGCAAAACCCATATTTGGTAATACTAGAGCCTTTACTTCTGTATGGAAGTTTATATGTATTAATGCGATGGTCTTTAAAAAATGAAGAGCAAAAAACTGTAAACTAGTTTTTTGCTAATAGTGAGCGAACTGAATTTTTTATTAAGAGGGGAACAAATGTACAAAGTATATTTTTAGGTATATTGTCTATTGTGTTTTTGGGCTATATACTACCTTTTCGAAAAAGGTACATGATGACTACTTCGATACTTTAATAGATGGCACAACAGGTTATATTTTGTTCTTCGGTTTAATTGGAAAGTGGCTGCTCTGGATATGCAAAAAATTATTTCCAAAGAAATATTATATAGGGATTTTTAGAGGGATTACCTTTATGGTTAGTAGTATATTTCTATCCTTTGCAGCCGGTATTCGGTTTGTAGATTGGAATAAGTTGTTTTAAACAGTAACAATATTGTTACTGTTTTTTTCTTTGTAATAAAGGACTTTGTAAAGAAAGGGCTTTTTGTTCGTTTGTTACTAGGGACTGAATATGGACGTTTTCAGGGCGAGGGACAATAGGATACATAAGATTTGTTGGAGAAGGATGGTGCTCCGATCCAGTTGGAGAATGAGGATCTGCATGAGTAAGCTTTCCATGAACACGTCTTGTAAATAAAATATGACCGATTTCGTGAGCGAGCGTATATATATTTTTCGTAGGAGCTGCTGAATTTGTTAAAACGATGTAACCAGTAAGTTGCTGTTGTTTTGCTAAAGAGTAAGCACAGGCAATTACTGCTGTTTCTTTGAAATAATCACTGCCAATATAACAAATGTAAAGGTCACATTTTGGAGCTTCATTTACACACGTTTGAAAAAAGGATGCTAATTTTTCCTGACTTTGAATGGAATTTTTATAACTGATTTCACGGTCAGAAAAACGGAAAAGCTCATTTAATACAATTACTTCTTGAATTTGAAATGTAATGGGGTGCCAAATTGACTCTGCAACAGCTAAATCTTTTGCGATGCGGTCATCAGAAATATCGGCGCCTGGAGTAATACAAATACATATATTGACGTATGGATCCATAAGGAACACCTCAAATGAAAAAGTTCTTCCTATAATATATGTGGAGAAAAGGTCCTATGTATGGATAAACGCCTTATTTGCTACATGAATATATGTAGACTACAAGTCGAAAAAATTTCATAGTTCTATAACGTAGTGTGGTCATCTTTTTGATATAGTAAAGGAAAGGGGGAGAATATATGTATACATTAAAAATCGTTTCAGACAGAGAAGCTCTTTATCAATTTGCAAGTTATGTAAGAGTTGTGCAAGGGGTTGAGGATGTATATGTAGAGGTGGGAGAATCTTTATATGAACATCCTTTAATGAAGTTTTATGTACATATTAAGCTTAAAGAAACATATGAGCAGCATAAAGCGTTACAAGAAATAGCAAGATTAGTAGAATTGGGACGTTTCACATATGTCCATTATCGTAATGATGAAATTGAGGAAGCTTTTGAAGCTGTAAAATATGAAAGTTTTAAGAAATAAAAGGTGAAAAAAGGAGGCGGAAGCTTCCTTTTTTTTCTTTAAAATTACATCAACAAAAGGAGAAAAATTTTGTTATGATAAGGGAGGATGAGGAAAGGAGAGTTTACATAGTGGGGTATATTGAAGAGTTACGCAAAGTCGTTGGTACAAGGCCACTTATTCTAGTAGGGTCAGCAATCATTATATTAAATGATAAGCAAGAAGTATTACTTCAATACCGTTCAGATACATATGATTGGGGTGTACCTGGTGGGGCAATGGAACTAGGTGAAACGACAGAGGAAACTGCTCGTAGAGAATTATTTGAAGAGACGGGGCTACAAGCAAAAATCATGCAATTTCTTGGTGTCTTATCAGGAAAGGAAGTATATTTCCGTTATCCAAATGGAGATGAAATCTTTAATGTCATTCATCTGTATCAGGGGCATTATGTGAGTGGTGAATTAAAGCTCGATCATGAAGGGTTACAACTTCAATACTTTCCAGTAGATAAGTTACCAAAATTGAATGAAACGACAGAGAAAATTTTACAAAAGTTTTTATACGCATTGACAGAATAGAAGGTTAATTCCTTCTATTTTTATTATATTAAATATTTTGATTTTTTGCTATCTTTATAGTATGATAGTTGTAGACATACATCTTATGGAATTTCACCTAAAAACTGACTAGGGTACATAAGAGAGGGGCAAGTACAAAATGCATAATGTTGTTATTACAGCTGCAGTTCGTTCACCAATTGGAACTTTTGGGGGAGCGCTAAAAAATGTAACGCCAGTAGAATTAGCTGTTCCTGTACTTCAGGAAGCTGTAAAACGAGGCGGAGTAGAACCACATGAAGTTGATGAAGTAATTTTAGGTCACTGTATTCAAAGAACTGATGAAGCAAATACTGCAAGAACAGCTGCATTAGCGGCAGGATTTCCTGACACAGTTACTGGTTATACAATTCAACGTCAATGTTCTTCAGGTATGCAAGCAATTATGTCAGCTGCAATGCAAATCCAATTAGGTGTAAGTGATATTGTTGTTGCAGGTGGAGTAGAAGCAATGAGTTCAAGCCCTTATGCATTAAAACAACACCGCTGGGGACAACGTCTACAGCATGGAGAAATCCGTGATACAGTGTGGGAAATATTAGAAGATCCATTGCATCATATTATGATGGGTGAAACAGCGGAAAATTTAGTTGACCAATATGAAATTACAAGAGAGGAACAAGATGAAGTTGCGCTTCGTAGTCACACACTAGCACTACAAGCGATTGAGTCTGGATATTTTGATGATCAAATTGTTCCTATTACAATAAAAGAGCGTAGAAAAGAAGTTGTATTTTCGAAGGATGAACATCCGCGTGCAGATATTACAGCGGAAAAATTAGCAGGATTAAAACCAGCTTTCCGTAAAGATGGATCTGTAACTGCAGGTAATGCATCTGGTCTTAATGACGGAAGTGCGGTTCTAGTATTAATGAGTGAAGAAAAAGCGAAAGAAAAGGGCTTACAACCGTTAGCTAGAATTGTTGGATATTCAGTAGCTGGAGTAGATCCAAAAATTATGGGTATTGGGCCAGCACCAGCAATCCGAAAAGGATTAGAAAAAGTAGATTGGTCATTAGAAGATGCAGATTTACTTGAAATTAATGAAGCTTTCGCTGCACAATATTTAGCAGTAGAGAAAGAATTAGGTTTAGATCGTGAAAAAGTGAATGTAAACGGTAGTGGTGTAGGACTTGGGCACCCAATCGGTTGTACAGGAGCTCGTATTACGGTAAGTTTAATTCATGAATTAAAACGACGTGGCTTAGAAAAAGGAATTGCCTCTCTATGCGTCGGCGGCGGTATTGGAGTAGCATTATTTATAGAAGCACTATAAAAAAGAAGCAGCAATCGCTGCTTCTTTTTTTACGACTCGAATAAGTGATGAAATAATCGATCGCGATTTTCAAAAAAAAGTTTCGTCGTTTGATAATGCTCCGTTTCTTCTAATGTCGATTCGTGAATCCCCTCTTGCGTTAAAGAGTATAAAGTAGATTCAGGATAAGCCATTAAAATAGGAGAATGCGTCGCGATAACAAATTGTGAACCTTGCTTAGATAATTCATGCATTCGAATGAGCATTGAAAGTTGCCTCATCGGGGATAAAGCTGCTTCAGGCTCATCTAAAATGTATAAACCTTGTCCTGAAAAACGGTTCATGAATAATGAGAAGAATGATTCACCATGTGATTGTTCGTGAAGTGAAACGCCGCCATAAGATTTTATAGCATCTATTTCATCAATATAAGAAGCAACGTTATAAAATGATTCAGCACGAAGAAAGAAGCCGTCTTTTGGTGTATTGAAACTTTTTGAAATTCGAAGGTATTCATGTAAAGATGAATGTGAATCGTTTGTGCTAAAACGAAAATTCTTCGTTCCACCTTCTGCATTAAAACCTAAAGCGATTGCAATTGCTTCGAGTAATGTTGATTTACCTGTCCCATTTTCTCCAATAATGAATGTTACATTTTGGTGGAAATCTAGTGATTGTAAAGTTCGAATAGCGGGTAAGCAGTAAGGATATGCGGAAAAACTAGGGATATTTTCTTTTTTTAATGTTACATTTTTTAAAAAGGGTACTTCAATCAATATATAAACCTCAATTCATAGAAGATTTTGTTTCTAATAGCGTAGCGAATACGAGGGTGAGTAGACTTGCGAATAGTATCGTATGTTGTAATGCACTAAAACCAAGTCCTTCCCAGCCAAAAGTTGTTCATTTTAATAAGAAGATGGCAAGGGTGATACTGAAACCGATAAAAGCGGGAATGTATTTTACGACTTTAAAATGCTTCCATAGAAAAAATCCGATGTATGTACTTAAAAACAAGATAAACAGAAAAAGAAAAGTGTTAATGACACGCGAACCGCTCCTTATTTTCTGAATATTTCATGTGGATTATAACATGTAAACTATCATATTCCAATGTGAAAATAAATATTGCATGGAGATTATTCATGTCGTTATGATAGTATGTATTCTATTGAAATTATGAAAAGGAGTTAAAACATGCCGTTTACATTCGCGCATCCAGCAGCTGTTCTTCCTTTTGCTAAAAAGCAGGCTAGTTATATTTCAGTAACGGCTCTTATATTAGGTAGTATGGCACCTGACTTTGAATATTTTTTACACTTTAGACCGTATGGTGTTATTGGCCATACATGGCTTGGGTTCTTATATTTCAATTTACCGCTCGTCTTGCTGTTAGCATACGGGTACCATTCCATTTTAAAAAAGCCTTTTATAACACATTTACCTAAACCATTTGCTGGCTACTATACATATGCAGTGGATGAGATGTGGGGGCTTCGTACATGGAAGGATTTTTTTGTATTTATCTATTCTGCATTATTCGGTATGATAACACATGTCGTTTGGGATGCATTTACTCATAGGACAGGTTATTTTGTTATAAAAATACCACTGTTGCAACGAGAATTACATAGTATTCCAGTTTATAAATATATGCAGCACGGGAGTACATGTTTTGGTTTCCTATTACTACTATACGTACTATGGAATTATAGAGATAAAACGGGTAAAGATAGTATTGTAGCTTCGGAAAAAAGGAAATATTGGGTTTCAGTAATTATTGCTTCAGCAATTATATTTATCGTGCATGCGTTCGTAGATCCCTATTTTCATATTTTCCAAATAGGAGGTATAATAGTATCTGGATTGACAAGTTTGTTTTGTGGACTTCTTATTGTTTCTATAGTTTACAAAGCAAGGGACTAATGTATATTAATGAATGATAGTGTTAGGAGAAATTAAATGATGAAAGCATGGAAAAGTATTTTTATATTATGTAGTTTTCTTCTTATGTTAAGTGGTTGCTTCCATCAAGAAGAAAAGAAAGCTGAACCGAAGAAGAAAGAATCTATTCCGGAAACGAAAGAATATGGTGGACGCGAGCTGAACAAAGTAGGACAAAAAGTGAAAGAAACAGGATGGGGTACTTTTAAGTTAGAGCAGATGCATTCTGTGAATCAAACATTTGAAGTAGCGCCAATGAAAATTCATGTGCAAGATGTGAAAGTAATCTCTTTATCACAGATGAGTGAAGATGCAAAAAATACATTGAAAGCATATACGGCATTAACTCCTGAAGAAGTAAAGCGTAGATTAGGCGATAAAGTAAGTCAAGAAGATGCAGAATTATATGCATCGCTAAGTGGAACAGAGATTAGTGATACGATTCGTTACGTTGAGATTACATATAAAGTGGAAAATAGCGGAAATAAAAATATGCAATTTTTCTCTATGAATGATGTTGCGATTAATGATAAACAACATTTTAAAGTAGCGACGCAAAACTTTTTATATGATGAAGATACGCTCGTTGGTACAAAAAATGTATCTAGAGAAGACTATAAGCCTGGTGAAACAAGAGATGGAATTATCGGTTTAATACTTGATGATGGAAAAGAAAAGGTAAAGGATATTAAGTTTACAACAGATGATTTAATTGCAGGAGATACAGAGACACAAGATGTTGTTAAAGAGGCACAAACTTTTAACATCTCACTTTCTGAGTAAGGTGTTTTTTAAAAACATAAGTAAAAACAGTCAGCATTCAAAACATTATGCTGACTGTTTTTTCATTTCTTTTATGTATGAATCTACATTTTGAAAAGGTACCTTAATTTTAAATGCATCTTTTTGTTCGTTAAATTGCTTTTCATTATAGGGACCAAAACGTTTATTGTGCTTTACGTCAATAATCCAATAGTGTTCACTTTTTTTATTTGCAATTGCTCCATCAGGATTATTCGGATCTGACTTTTCCTCAGTTTGTTTTGCAATAATGTATTTATCATCCCAAGCAATGTCTGTAATTTTTGCAGGGATGTATTGTGTGGCATATACAGCATCTTGTGAGGGGAAAAGTTCAAATGCATTTTCAGAAGTACGTATGAGTTCGTATTCATCGTTAATCGTATAAGTTATATGGTTTGTATTTCCTGCACAAGCAGTTAATAGTAGGAAGGCGACGAATAGGATTATCCATTTTTTCAATATGGGAACCTCCTTTACAATGCTGTTGTAACACATTGTACAAGAAAAGTAAGAGAAACGCTAGTTTACAATGTTTTTTAGAAGTGGTACGATGATACGGATAAAGAAGGATATGAAGGAGTCGACATAAAATGAAGTTAAAGATGCATCGTCCAGCGCTTGTAATGAATCGCATAGGTGCTTCCCTAATTGATATGTTTTTAATCTCGCTTATGTATGGTGCAGTAGTAGCTGTGATAACTGGAAACTATAGTGCTATTTTTAATCGTTTTAATATAAGTTTTGGAGACTATAGATATGATCTCACAGTAGTGTTCATATTAATGGCCCTATATTTTATATTGTTACCTTTTATTTGGAACGGTGTAACACTTGGTAAAAAAATAACGAGAACAAAATTAATTTCATTGACGAGTGAAAAGCTAACGTTACAAACATTAATAATACGGTTTTTTGCATTGTTATTACCGAACATATTGCTACTTGGAATTCCATTATTATGTAACATATACATGATGTTGTTCCGCAAAGATAATTGTGGTTTTCATGATTTAATTGCAAAGACAAAAGTGATCAGTCTTGTATAATACACAGTGACCTTTTTATTCTTAAATAAAAAGGTCTTTTTTTTATCCCGTTATTTGTGGGTGGTAAGACTCTCACCTTGAAATTCAATGAATGCGAGGAAGTTAGGAGGAAGGTAAGGTTCATTTTCTTAATTTTAATAGATTGAAAATTAAGAAAATGATATAATGATTAAAAATAATATCTTTATATAATAAGGGGGAAGTTGAAATGACAGGAGGTAGCATAATCTTTTGGGGGATATTAATATTTATTGGTTTAGTGTTTGATCAGCGTAATAGTAAGAAAAAAGAAGGAGTGAAAAAGTAATCGCTTACAAGTTGTGGAGTTAACTTTTCCTGCTTGCAGACTTATAGAAGGGGTAATGAAAATGAAGCTTGCAGGAAAAGTTGCTATCGTAACTGGCGGTGGTATCGGTATTGGACGTAATACAGATCTTTTGTTGGTTAAACAAGGCGCAAAAGTAATTGTGACGGACAATTGATCAAGAAAGTGGACAAGCAACAGTGCAGGAAATTACGAATCTAGGCGGAGAAGCACTTTTTGTATCCTATGATATGGGAAAGCAAGGAGATTGGCAATGCGTTATCAGTATTACTTTGAATGCATTCATTCGTATTGATATGCTATTTCAAAATGCTGGTTTATATAAAATAGATTCTATTTTTTCTTACCAACACAAGAACGATTCCAATATACTTTGTATTAATGACGTTTGGATAGAGATAAAACAATTAACGTCATCTTTTATGAAACAGCAAGAAGAAATGGTGCTAAGTGATTTACCGATTTTCGGTTTTATTAGCACGAAGGACAATCATTTCATACAGTTGAAGCCCTAGCATAATAATAAAAACCGCCCTGTATAAATGTGGACGGTTTTTTTGTATATTATATAGAAGAAAAATATTTTTTAGCGAATACGTTGTTCTGTTTGACTATCAAAGAAATGCGCTTTATTCATATCAAATGCCATTTTAATTTGGTCACCAGGTAAAAATGTATGTCTTGCATCCACACGTGCTGCAAAATCTTGATCGCCTAGTTTCATATATAAAATAGATTCAGCGCCTAACAATTCAGCAACTTCGATTTTTGTTGTGAAAGTAGTAGATTGTGAAGCTTCTAAAAATAATAGTTCATCATGAATGTCTTCAGGACGAATACCTAAAACAATTTCCTTATTTACATAGCCTTGCTCACGTAGCAGTTTCATTTTACCTTCAGATACTTTGACTTTTATTGCGTTGTCTATAACGAAATCGGTTTCAGTTAATTTACCACGGAAGAAATTCATCGCTGGGGAGCCGATAAACCCACCAACGAAAATATTTTCAGGTGTTTCATATACTTCTTTTGGAGTTCCGATTTGTTGAATCTTTCCATCTTTCATAACAACAAGACGAGAAGCCATTGTCATTGCTTCTGTTTGATCATGTGTTACATAAATTGTTGTTGTTCCAAGGCGGTGGTGTAATTTAGAAATTTCTGAGCGCATTGCAACGCGGAGTTTTGCATCTAAGTTTGACAAAGGTTCATCCATTAAGAAAACTTTCGCGTCTCGAACGATTGCTCTACCTAATGCAACACGTTGGCGTTGTCCACCTGATAATGCTTTCGGTTTTCTATCTAAATATTGTTCAAGTCCTAAAATTCGCGCTGCATCTTTCACACGACGATCGATTTCATCTTTTGCTATCTTTCGAAGTTTTAATCCAAATGCCATATTATCATACACACTCATATGTGGATAAAGAGCATAGTTTTGGAAGACCATTGCGATATCTCGATCTTTTGGAGGAACATCGTTCATTAGCTTACCATCAATTGAAAATTCTCCTTTTGAAATATCTTCAAGTCCAGCTACCATTCGTAATGTTGTAGATTTTCCACATCCAGAAGGACCAACAAATACGATAAATTCTTTATCTTGAATGTGTAAATTAAAATCTGTTACAGCTGTTACGTTATTATCATATATCTTATAAATATTTTCTAATTTCAGTTCTGCCATGGTATTTCCCCCTAGAAAAATTATGCAAACGTTTTCTTTGAGTTCATTATAAACTAATAGATTCAAAAAATAAATAAAAAAATAAAACGTTTTCATTTATTAGAGGAATACTAGTGATTTGTGTATGTTTTATTAGAAAAAGGAGAATAAAAGTTGTGAGCGCTATTTTAAATTGAGATAGAATCTGTTATCATTCATTAATGAAAACGTTTGCGCCTTGAAAAATAGAGAAAATCGAATTACTAATGAAATGGGGTAGCATAATGGAAAAACAATGGTGGAAAGAAAGTGTAGTATATCAAATTTATCCTCGTAGCTTTATGGATAGTAACGGTGATGGTATAGGTGATCTTCGTGGTATTATTTCAAAGCTAGATTACTTAAAAGAATTAGGAATTAATGTAATTTGGTTATCACCAGTCTATGAATCTCCAAATGATGATAACGGTTATGATATAAGTGATTATTGTAAAATAATGAATGAGTTCGGAACAATGGAAGATTGGGACGAGCTATTACATGAAATGCATGAACGTAATATGAAACTTATGATGGACTTAGTTGTTAATCACACTTCTGATGAACATAATTGGTTTATTGAATCACGTAAATCAAAAGATAATAAATATAGAGATTACTATATATGGCGTCCTGGAAAAGAAGGGAAAGAGCCGAATAACTGGGGAGCGGCCTTTAGTGGATCAGCATGGCAGTATGATGAAATGACAGAGGAATATTATTTACATCTGTTTTCTAAAAAACAGCCAGATCTAAACTGGGATAATGAAAAGGTAAGAAAAGATGTTTATGAAATGATGAAGTTTTGGTTAGAAAAAGGAATTGATGGATTCCGTATGGATGTAATCAATTTTATTTCTAAAGAAGAAGGTTTACCAACTGTTAAAACGGATGAAGAGGGATATGTTTCAGGGCATAAGCATTTTATGAACGGCCCAAACATTCATAAATACTTACATGAAATGAATGAAGAAGTATTATCTCATTATGATATTATGACGGTTGGTGAGATGCCCGGTGTAACAACAGAAGAGGCTAAATTGTATACGGGAGAAGCTAGAAAAGAATTACAAATGGTATTCCAATTTGAACATATGGATTTAGATTCAGGAGAAGGTGGGAAATGGGATGTAAAACCATGTTCACTTCTTACTTTAAAAGAGAATTTAACAAAGTGGCAAAAAGCATTAGAACATACAGGATGGAATAGTCTGTATTGGAATAATCATGATCAGCCTCGCGTTGTATCTCGTTTCGGTAATGATGGAATGTATCGTACTGAATCTGCAAAAATGTTAGCAACAGTTCTTCATATGATGAAGGGAACACCGTATATTTATCAAGGGGAAGAAATCGGAATGACTAACGTTCGATTTGAAACAATTGATGAATATCGAGATATTGAAACTTTAAATATGTACAATGAAAAAGTGGTAGACCGTGGTGAAGATAAAGAAAAAGTAATGGAATCTATTTATATAAAAGGCCGAGATAATGCTAGAACTCCGATGCAGTGGGATGATAGAGAACATGCTGGATTTACAGCAGGTCAGCCATGGATTGCGGTAAACCCTAATTACAAAGAGATTAATGTGGAACGTGCAATCCAAGATGAAAACTCAATTTTTTATTACTATAAAAAATTAATTGAGCTACGTAAAAATAATGAAATTGTTGTGTATGGCTCATATGATTTAATACTCGAAAATAATCCTTCTATTTTTGCTTATATAAGAACATATGGAGAAGAAAAACTCCTTGTTATTGCAAACTTTACTGCGGATAAATGTGTATTTGAATTGCTTGAGGATATTAGCTACAGTGACTTAGAGTTATTAATACACAATTATGACGTGGAAGTCGGATCGATAGATACCATTACATTGCGTCCGTATGAAGCAATGGTATTCAAATTAAAATAAGAAAAAGCCTTATGCCTTGGCATAAGGCTTTTTCGATTACCACTTTAATATTGAGAATCCATATGGAGGAAGTGTAAGTTGTAATACACTTGCTTCTGCTGAAAATTCTTCGTTTGTATATATATTGACTATTTTCTTCCCTGTAATATGGATAGGGAGAGAAGTTGTAATTTCATCGTTAGTAGGAT
This sequence comes from Bacillus cereus group sp. BfR-BA-01383, assembly GCF_022663495.1. Taxonomy (NCBI): domain Bacteria; kingdom Bacillati; phylum Bacillota; class Bacilli; order Caryophanales; family Bacillaceae; genus Bacillus; species Bacillus cereus group sp. BfR-BA-01383. The sequence continues at coordinate 85,020 of NZ_JAKUFP010000001.1, read as the reverse complement.
TTAAAACGAAAAAGATAGTTTCATCTTCATATGTTTTCGTATAAGAAATATAATTATGCTCATCGTTTGCTTCAATGAATTGGAAAGTACCATGTCCTCCAAATGCTTTATATTGTTTCCTCAATGAAAGTAATGTTTGTATATGTGTAAATAATGCATAATCTTGTTCTTTTGTATCCCAAATCATACATTTGCGGCAACCTGGATCCATGCCACCATCCATACCGATTTCATCTCCGTAATAAATACAAGGAGAGCCGATGAAAGAAAGGTGGAATGCATATAGTAACTTTAACTTATTTTTATCTCCGTTGCATGTTGTTAAAATTCTTGGTGTGTCATGGCTGTCTAATAAATGAAATGCAGCTTCATTTACATTCATAGAGTAAGAATGTAGAGATTCTGTAATTTGTTTCATAAATGTACTTGCTTTAATGGAATCATTAGCAAAGTAAGAAAGTAGAGCGTTTGTAACAGGATAGCTCATAACAGCATCAAATTGATCTCCTTGTAGCCATGGGAGTGCATCGTGCCAAATTTCGCCTAAAATATATACTTCCGGATTTAATGTTTTTATTTCACTTCGGAATTCTCTCCAAAAGTTGTGATCGACTTCATTTGCTACATCAAGACGCCAACCGTCTATATTGAATTCCCTTACCCAATAACGCCCTACTTCGAGTAAATATTCTTTTACATCTGGGTGGGCCGTATTTAATTTAGGCATATACGGTGTAAATGCGAAAGTATCATAATTAGGAAGTGGCTCAGTTATAATCGGAAATTCATGAATATGGAACCATTCTTTATATGCTGACTTCTCTCCATTTTCTAGTACGTCTTGGAATTTATCGAAAAAGTATCCACTGTGATTAAACACTGCATCAAGCATTACTTTTATCCCGTGTTTATGACATGCCCCAACAAGTTCTTTAAAAGTTTCTTTCGTTCCGAATTGTGGATCGATTTCCATATAGTCAATTGTGTCATATTTATGGTTTGAATGAGCTTTGAAAATAGGTGTGAAATATATTCCGGAAATCCCAAGCTTAACAAGGTAATCAAGATTTTGAATAATACCAGCAAAATCTCCGCCGAAAAAATTAGTTGGAGTTGGCTCAGCACTTCCCCAAGGAAGGGTATTTTCTGGATTTAGCGCGCAATCTCCATTTGCGAATCGTTCTGGGAAAATTTGATACCAAACAGTATCTTTAATCCAGGAGGGTGCTTTAAATACATCATTTACATGAATAAATGGAAAGCAGAAAAAGTTACCGATATCATCATCTGGAATGTTAGAAAAAAATCCTCGTTCTGTATAAATAAGAGTTTCTGTATCATTCTTCAATTCGAACCCATAACGTAAGCGCTTAAATTTTGGTTCGATTGAAATGGACCAATAATCAAATAAGTCAGTAGAACCAGTTTTTTTCATTGATGTACTTGATGAAATCCATTTCCCGTCTTTCCATTCGTAAGGATCACCGTAAATAAGGGTGGTACTGTGAACATCATCTTTCTTTGTGCGCATGCGGATGTGAATTGTTTTTTCATCGTAAGCGTATGCATAATTATCTTTTGGCCTATGATAGACGGCTTCTTTAAGCATATAGAAAATCCCCCTTTAATATCTCTATACATAGTATTCCCTTAAGTGTAATAATAAAGCCTGTATTGCAAACGATTGCCTTTCTCTTAGCTTTAATATTGCTTATAACAGTAGTATTCATTTCATATAAAGTCAATGTATAAAGAGTATAATGATATTTTTTAAAAATTAATATTTGCAAAATGAATAAAAGAATGTATAATGATAGACAAATAGCGCAAACGTTTTCATAGATTTGGATATTGTTTGCGCTTCTATTAAACTATCGAATGCAAACGTTTTCAAAATCAAGGTACATAGACAATTTAGGGAGGTTTTTTGGGATGAAGAAAGCATTATCATTATTAACGATTTCAGCATTATCAATTGGTATGTTATCTGCATGTGGACCGAAAGATTCAGGGAAAAAAGAGGAAAGTAAAGCGAAGAAAGATTATGATCTTCTCGTTTGGGAAGATGAGAAAAAAGGTGTGGGTCTAGAGCCAGCAGTGAAAAGTTTTGAAAAGAAATATAATGTGAAAGTAAAAGTTGAAGAGGTTCAGATGACGAAACAAATAGAAAAACTTCGTCTCGACGGTCCAGCTGGCACAGGGCCAGATGTTGTAACATTGCCACATGATCATATTGGTAATGCGGTAACAGAAGGGCTACTTTCAGAAGTGAAAGTGGATGATACAGTAAAAAGTAAATTTACAGATTTATCAATAGAAGCACAAACATATAACGGAAAATTATACGGTTTACCAAAAGCAATTGAAACACCAATCTTTATTTATAATAAAAAATTGATGCAAAAAGCACCTGAAACGATGGATGAGCTGTTTAACTTCTCAAAAGACTTTACGAAAGATGGAAAATACGGATTTTTAGCACTAGGAGATAACTTCTACTTCGCTAATGCATTTATGGCAGGTATGGGCGGCTATGTATTTGGTGAGAAAGACGGAAAGCCAAATGCAAATGATATTGGATTAAATAATAGCGGTGCAGTACAAGGTGCTGAATATATTCAAAAATGGTACAAAGAAAAGTTATTCCCGAAAGGTATTATCGGTGAATCTGGTGGTTCAGCTGCAGATGGATTATTTAATGAAGGAAAAGCAGCATCTATTATGAATGGTCCATGGGCATTCCAAGCGATGGAAAAGGCTGGAATTGATTATGGTGTTGCTCCAATGCCAAAATTACCAAATGGTCAACCGATGAAAACATTCGTTGGTGTAAAAGGATGGCATGTAACAAGCTTCTCTAAACAAAATGATTTAGCTACAAAATTTACTGAGTGGGTTACAAATGAAGAAAATGCGAAAATTCGATTTGAGAAAACAAAAGAAATTCCGCCAGTAAAATCAGTAATGGAAGATCCAATGATTAAAGAAAATGAGGCTGCAAAAGCGGTTGCGACTCAATCGGAAAATGGAATTCCGATGCCGAATATTCCAGAAATGCAGGAAGTTTGGAAACCAGCTGGGGATGCGCTTCAATTAGTTGTATCAGATAAAGAAGCACCAAAATCCGCACTTGATAATGCAGTGAAACAAATTAAAGGTAATATTGAGGAAAATCATAGTAAGAAAAAATAAGGTGAAATTCGTGCCTCTAAATATGAGAGGCACGAATTCTCTCCCTTCCAAGTAGGAAGGAAAAAGGGGGGAAGGAACATGCAAACATCTATGGAACCAGCGAAAGAGTTAAACGGTTCAAAGCATAGGAAAATGGCGACCATGTTATCAATCATTCCAGGTATTGGTCAACTATATAATAAACAATTTGTAAAAGGTCTTATTTTTCTAGTATTAACAGGTTCATTTATTGTAGCATTTGCTGATTTGTTAAATATAGGATTATGGGGAATTGTAACGCTTGGTACAGAAGTTCCACGTGACCATTCGGTCTTTCTATTAGTAGAAGGGATTTTGGCACTTATCGTCATAGTATTCGGACTAGGAATATATGCATTTAACTTATATGATGCATACCAAAATGGGAAGAAACGTGATATAGGGACACCATTAAACTCTGTAAAAGAGCAATATCGTAACTTATTAGATCAAGGTTTTCCATATTTAATGGTTTCACCAGGATTCCTATTGCTTATATTTGTTGTTGTATTTCCAATCATTTTTGTTATCTTAATTGGATTTACGAATTATGATTTATATCACTCTCCTCCAGCTAAATTAGTAGATTGGGTGGGCTTTAAAAACTTTATTGATATTTTCACATTATCAATGTGGAGAGATACATTTTTAAGTGTATTTTCTTGGACTGTCATTTGGACGTTCGTTGCAACAACATTACAAGTTGCACTTGGTATTTTTTTAGCGATTATCGTAAATCAGCCTGGTATTAAAGGTAAGGCAATTATTCGAACAATCTTTATTTTACCGTGGGCTGTTCCAGCATTCGTATCTATTCTTGTATTTGCTGGTATGTTTAATGAAACATTTGGAGCAATTAATAACCAAGTATTAGCTTTATTCGGGATTGAAAAGATTGCTTGGATGACAGACCCGTTTTGGGCGAAGATTGCTTTAATTATGATTCAAACGTGGCTTGGTTTCCCGTTCGTCTTTGCAATGACAACAGGTATATTGCAATCGATTCCAGGAGAATTATATGAAGCGGCTACAGTAGATGGAGCAACTGCTTGGCAACAGTTCCGCAAAATTACATTGCCACTTGTTTTATATGCAACAGCACCAATATTAATTACGCAATATACGTTTAACTTTAATAATTTTAGTATTATTTATCTATTTAATAGCGGGGGACCTGCTGTGTCTGGACAAAATGCAGGTGGAACAGATATTTTAATTTCATGGATCTATAAGTTAACGATGACTTCGGCTCAGTACGGCAAAGCAGCAGCTCTTACAATGATTTTATCGTTAATTGTTATTACAGTTGCGTTATGGCAATTTAAGAGAACAAAATCATTCCAAGAAGAGGATATGATGTAAATGAATATTAAACGACAAAAGATGTTACGTCTTTCATTAAGTTATTTAGTTATCTTCATAATGTGTGCGATTATTTTCTATCCATTACTATGGATAATTGGCTCATCGTTTAATCCAGGGGATAGCTTGTCTGGTTCTAGTATTATTCCAAAAAATGCCACGTTAGATCATTATCGCAAGCTACTTGATCTCGATTCAAGTAATTACTTACTTTGGTATAAAAATACTTTAAAAGTTAGTGTAATGACGATGATTTTCTCTGTGTTAGCCATTAGCTTTACTGCTTATGCATTTTCGAGATATCGTTTTGTTGGAAGAAAGAATGGTTTATTAACATTTTTAATTCTGCAAATGATCCCGAATTTTGCAGCGCTAATCGCACTATATATATTAGCTCAGTTAACAGGATTACTTGATACACATCTTGCATTAATTTTAATTTATGTAGGCGGAGCAATTCCGATGAATACATGGCTAATGAAAGGGTATTTTGATACGATTCCGAAAGAGTTGGATGAATCAGCTCGCATGGATGGAGCAGGGCATTTCCGTATTTTCTGGCAAATCATTATGCCGCTTGCAAAACCAATCGTAGCGGTTGTAGCTTTATTCACTTTCATCGGTCCATTTACAGATTTCATTTTAGCGAGTATTATTTTGCGCACACCGGAAAATTATACTTTAGCAGTTGGACTATATGAAATGGTAGCGAAAAAATTTGGTAATGAATTTACGACGTTTGCAGCTGGTTCAGTATTAATTGCAATTCCGATTTCTATTTTATTCTTATCGCTGCAAAAATATTTTGTTTCCGGTTTAACAGCTGGAGGTACGAAAGGATGAAAAATGGGACACTGCGTCCCATTTTTCTTTTCATCTCCCTATAAAAAGCTTTATAGGGAGATGAAAAGGGATTTGACATCACATGTGAAAAGAAGTGAATTAAATAGTATATTATAGTATAGGAAAAAAGAGCTGTATCCCTTACAATACATGAAGAGGGAGAATATGATAAGTTTTGAAAGATAGAATAAATAAATGAAAGTATATGACTTCTCCTATTACTTGCAACAAGTGCAAGATAAAAATATATGAAATATGGCAGAGAAGTGAAAGGAGGGGATTTTTATGACAGTTACAATTAAAGATGTGGCGAAGAAGGCGAACGTAGCACCATCGACAGTTTCACGTGTAATTGCTGATAATCCAAGTATAAGTGAAAAAACAAAGCGCCGTGTTCGGAAAGTAATGAGTGAACTAGGGTATCATCCAAATTTAAATGCAAGAAATCTTGCGAACCAAACAACGAAAACACTTGGTCTTGTTATGCCGAGTTCTGCAAGTAAAGCTTTTCAAAATCCATTTTTCCCGGAAGTTATAAGAGGGATAAGTTCGTTTGCACACGTGGAAGGCTATGCGCTTTATATGTCGACAGGTGAAACGGAAGAAGAAATTTTTAATGGTGTTGTAAAGATGGTACAAGGGCGCCAAATTGGTGGTATTATTCTTTTATATTCAAGAGAGAACGACCGAATCATTCAATATTTGCATAAACAAAATTTCCCATTTGTTTTAATAGGAAAACCATATGATCGAAAAGATGAAATTACATATGTAGATAATGATAATTATACAGCTGCAAGAGAAGTAGCGGAATATTTGATTTCATTAGGCCATAAACAAATCGCGTTCATTGGTGGGGGCTCAGATTTACTTGTAACGAGAGAGCGTTTAGCTGGTATGAGTGACGCTTTAAAATTAGCAGATATTGTATTACCGAAAGAGTATATTTTACATTTTGATTTTTCAAGGGAAAGTGGTCAACAAGCCGTTGAGGAATTAATGGGACTGAAGCAACCGCCGACGGCAATTATGGCAACGGATGATTTAATTGGACTTGGTGTGTTAAGTGCTCTTTCTAAAAAAGGATTCGTTGTACCGAATGATGTTTCTATTGTAAGCTTTAATAATGCTTTATTATCAGAAATTGCGAGTCCTCCGCTTTCGACAGTTGATGTGAATATATATCAGCTAGGATATGAGGCAGCAAAAGCTTTAGTTGATAAAGTAGAGAATGCTGAGTCTACTGCAAAGTGTATCATTATTCCTCATAAATTACTGAAGCGTCAAACTTGCGAGCATTACGCATAAAAAAAGCTAAGAGTTCAACTCTTAGCTTTTTTGTTCTAGAAAGGCTTCTAATCGATCGCAGCCTTCTTTTAAAGTTTCGATACTATACGCATAGGAAAGGCGAAGATACCCTTCACCATATTCAGAAAAGGCTGTCCCAGGAACGACTGCTAGCCCAGCCTCTTTTACAAGATCAAGTGCAAAATCAAATGATGAAGATGTTAAATGCCCAACGTATGGGAATAAGTAAAATGCACCTGTTGGCTTTTCAACTTTTAATCCCATTTGGGTGAGTCTATTATATACGTAATCACGGCGTTTTTTGTATTGGTAGCGCATCATCTTTGGTGCGTCTTTAGCAGCTGTTAATGCTTCGATTGCAGCATATTGAGCGATTGAAGTAGTGCACGTTACATTGTATTGATGAACTTTTAAAATGTGTCCCGCTAAATAGCTTGGTGCGAATAATAGTCCGATACGCCAGCCAGTCATGGAATGAGATTTTGATAAACCGTTAATGACAATAGTTTTTTCACGCATTTCTGGGAAATGAGCGATAGATGTGTGCTTTTCTTCATATACAAGTTCGCTGTAAATTTCATCAGAAAGAACGAAAATATTTTTATCTTTTAAAACATCTACAATATCTTTTAGTTCTTCTTTTGATAAAGTTACACCAGTTGGATTTGAAGGATACGGTAAAACGACGCATCTAGTTTTTTCTGTAATAGCATTTTCCAGTGCTTCAGCTGTTAAACGAAATCCAGTTTCACGAACATCTACAAAGATAGGCGTTGCCCCGCATAATCGAATAATAGGTTCGTACCCTGGATAAATAGGAGCAGGTAAAATTACTTCTGTTCCTGGCTCCAAAATTGTTCGGAATGCAACATCAATTGCTTCGCTAGCACCGATTGTAACGATGGTTTCGTTTTCAGGTGAATAATGTAAATCGTAGTTATCTTTTACAAAATTACAAGCTGCCTTGCGTAATTCTAGTAAACCAGCGTTATGTGTATAGCTTGTATAATTTTCTGTAATGGCCCGTTTTGCCGCTTCTTTTACTAGAGAAGGTGTAGGGAAATCGGGTTGCCCAATTGTTAAAGAGATAAGATTATCATAGTTTTGAATCATATTAGAGAATTGGCGGATTCCAGAAATTTGGATGTCCTTCACTCTAGGGTTAATGAATTGTTCCATTGTATCTCCCTTTCTTCCGTTTGAAAATTAAGTTCATTTTATCATATTTTCTATAATTACGCTTTGTATATGAAATTTAGAAAGAGAGAGCAGAAAAAAAGCCGCTGTAAGCGACTTTTTAATATCCGTATTCCCAATCTATTTCATCTTCGTTCCAAAGTACAGAGGATACTTTGCCAAGCTGAACAACTGATTCGTTCACAGCACATGTGCAATTTTCTTCTCCTGCTTTATGTTGTAACTCCTCATATACTGATTTTTCAACATTTTCTAGAACAACCAAATTTTCTTCTTTTAAAACAAGCGTAGTACCCGCCATATTTATCTTCCTCCTACTAAAGTAATGATCACTTATTTGTAAACATAGATAGTATGGATTATATGCTGTAGTTTGCTATAATTGTCCGTCTAGTGAAGTGTTTTATATTTTCTTTGTAATCCGTATTCATTGTATACTGCACGAAGAAAATTTGGTACAGGGTTTACAATCATTTCGGAAATCTGTAACAATTATTATGGGTTGTTAACAAAAAATTAACAAAAATGTTAAGAAAAATCAAAATTTTAAAACAAAAGAACCTATAAAATGATATAATCATATCAAAATACATATAGGGGATGAGGGGCTATGGAGCTTGTCCGTGATTTATTGATCCAAATTGCCATCATAATTTTACCGCTATTTTTATATGAAGCGATTCGTTTAAATCGCTATCAAGAAATGCCTCCGAAGCCGAATCGCTACTTTATTATGTTTTTATCTAGCGTAACGCTCGTTCTCTCCATGACATACTCTATTTGTTTTGGAAATGCTTGCGGGTATAATTTTCACCCGATTCCAATTGTCAGTGGTTTTTTATATGGTGGGATTGTTGGTTTAATCCCAGCGGTTATTTTTGTTGCATATGAATGGGTACTAAAGGGAATAAGCTTTCTTCCAGTTGTAGAAGTACTATTTCTATTGATAGTTCCATTGTTTTTATCAAAGAAATGGTCTCTTTTTTCAAGGGATAAGAAGCTAATTTTAGCATTTATGATTTCAGCATTTTATGTGCTTGTTTCTTTACTATTAGGCATGATTAATGTTCTATTAGAAACAGGGTTTACACCGTATATTTCGCAAATATATAGCGGATATATATTCGCCTCACTGATTATGGTCATGACAACGGTATTTCAAGTGTATTTAACAGAATATTTAAATGAAAATGCATTGCTGCGTACAGAGATGCAAAAGTCAGAAAAGCTGAATATTGTAAGTGAATTAGCGGCGAGTGTTGCACATGAAGTTCGAAATCCGCTCACTGTTGTTCGTGGATTTATCCAATTGCTAGAAAGTACGGAAGATGTGAAGAATAGGGAGTATATGCGTCTCGTATTAGCTGAATTGGATCGGGCGGAACAAATTATTTCAGATTACTTGAATTTAGCAAGACCACAAATTGAGAAAAAAGAACACATTTGTTTATCCGCTCAATTAATAGAAATGACGACTCTTATGTCATCGTTTGCAGCGATGCAAGGTGTATATTTACAAGTTGAGATCTCTGAGAGCCTGTATACTATCGGTGATAAGACAAAATTGAAGCAAGCGATTATGAATGTTGTTAAAAATGGTATTGAAGCCATTCAAGGAAACAAAGGATATTTAAAAGTAACGGCTATTCAAAAAGATGAAACAATTGTAATAAGAGTTAAAGATAGTGGTGTTGGTATGACGAAAGAACAGTTAGCAAGGCTTGGACAACCGTATTATTCTTTAAAAGAAAAAGGGACAGGATTAGGGCTTATGGTAACATTTAGTATTTTACAAGCGCATAATGGTACACTGGAATATAAAAGTGAAAGTGGAAAAGGCACTGAAGCGATTATTATATTACCAGCTGTAAGAAATAAGGAATAAAAGTTACCGGTTGAAGGTAACTTTTTATTTTATTTTGTTTATTCATTTGTTCTTTCGTGTTTTGTTCGACTAAATAAACTTTTAAATGAATGAAAGAAGCCTTGTTCTTTTGAGGCGGCGACTAATCTTTTTGTTTCTTGAATTTCACGGATAACTTGCATAAGTTGTGTATCACGATTGCTGTCTCTATTATAAATTTGATTTACGAGTTTATTCATTTTCTCTTCTTGCTTGGATTCTCGTTTATACATATGATTCATTAATAAGTCCATCTTTTCTTTTTGTAGTGCATCTGTTTGAGCAGCATGATCAACTAACTCTTGTAGCATTTTTTCTTGTGAGCCTTCTTTTACATAAACTTGTTGCATCAATTCATCTAACTTTTCATCTTTTAAACGATTTTGTGTAATTAGGGTAGAATTTTGATGAATAATTGCTTCATTTAATTGAGCGAGCATTTCAAGTTTTAACATGAACTCCTCAAAGTTCCGTCCATCTTCTTTTTCTTTTGGTTGTATTTCTTGCTTATCTTGAATAATTGGTACAGGTGGGGTCTCTTTTTCTTTTAAAATAATAGGTATCGTTTCTGAAATATCTTCTTGTAATGTAGCAGCTCTTTCATGTATAGATTTCAATATTTTTAAATCATCCAATTTATAAATACGAGCATCAGCAGTTTTTGAAATGATATAACCGTGTTCCTCTAATAGTTGGCTATATTTTCGAACTATATGTTTTGGGATGCCTGTTTTATTTGTAACATCTTTCGTTTTATAAATAGCTTCCATGAGATTTCCTCCCCAAAAAGTATCGTATATATCATTTCAATCTTTTCTGAGGACTTCCTTTGAAAAAGAATGTCGGAAGGTTATTAGTTTTCTACAGCATTAGAGAAATGATGAGGAAAAATGAGTGTTTTTGGCGAAATAGCAAGGCTACGCTACAATAATGTCTGAAAACATATACAAGAGAAGTTTGTTATAATAACTGAGGAAAAGAAACTGGTAGGAACATGGAGGTATACATGAAGCAATTAAAAGGTATTATCATTTCAATTATTGCAATTCTGTCTATTTTAGTAGCGGTCTATGAAGTACTTGTGCCAGAGGAAACAAGTATAAAAAAAACGAATACATATGATCAAGTGCTAGAATTTCCGAAAGAACGTTATCCAGAGACAGGGAAACATATTACGAATGCTATAAAAGAAGGACATTCAGAAGTTTGTACAATCGACCGTGGTGGTGCTGCGGATAGAAGAAAACTGTCGTTAGCGCCATACCCATCAAAAAAAGGGTATGATCGCGATGAATGGCCAATGGCGATGTGTAAAGAGGGCGGCAAAGGAGCACATATTGAATACATAAGTCCAGCAGATAACCGGGGAGCAGGTTCTTGGGTCGGGAATAAGTTAGATAAATACCCAGATGGTACGCGTGTGAAATTTGAAGTGAAATAGTAGTTGCACATTTCATAATGAAGGAGAAGGGAACGATGGAGTTAACAATTTCTTATTCACAATTAATGTTGATGAACTATGACGGTGAACAGCCTTACGTAGACTGGACAGATGAAGATTTTGAAAGAGGTTATGCTAAGGCGGATGGAACTGTTATTTTTGAAGCGCTCTCTGACTATACTTGTGAAGTAAAAGTGATTTGTGGAAAACATATTGAGAAAAAAGAAGCGATTAGAACGGTTACGGTTCCTTTTGTAGTTGAAAATGAATGTATCGTTGTAACGAGTATTCTTTCAAATAAATTTCAAATTGCTATTCCAAATGGTGAATATACAGTTGTATTACAGGCAATTCCTCTTGAAGAGCCAACGGATGATGAATTATATAAAATACAATATGAATTCTTTTTTGAAAGTAACGCATAAAAAAATGGGCTATCCTGAGAAAAGGATAACCCATTTTTTTATGCGTTTGTTTTTAACAGGGAACGAGCATCTTTTGCTGCTTGCACCATGTGTTCTAAAGCGGGAATCACTTCTTCGGTTCTTCTTGTTTTTAAACCGCAGTCAGGATTAATCCAGAAATATTTAGGATCACATACTTGTAAAGATTGTTCTACGATTTCAAACATTTCTTCTTTACTCGGTACACGTGGGCTATGAATATCATATACACCTAGACCGATACCTTTTTCATATGTTGTATGTTTTAGTGTATCGATAAATTCTCCGTGACTTCTTGATGTTTCAATAGAAATCACATCTGCATCTAATGCACGAATTGCATCAACAATATCTTCGAAGTTACTGTAACACATATGCGTATGAATTTGTGTTTCATTTGCTACAGAAGAAGTTGCTAAAAGGAAGGATTGTACTGCCCATGTAATATAAGCGTCCCAATCTTTTTCTTTTAGTGGCATTCCTTCACGAAGCGCTGGCTCATCGACTTGTATTACTCTAATTCCAGACGATTCAAGTAATTCAATTTCATGACGAAGAGCTAATGCAATTTGATATGAAACTTCTTTTCTTGAAATATCATTTCGAACGAAGGACCAATTTAAAATAGTAACAGGTCCTGTTAACATTCCTTTTACAACTTTATCTGTTAGACTTTGTGCATAAACAGTTTCTTTAATAGTCATTCCGTTAATAAAGGCTACATCACCATAAATAACAGGTGGTTTCACACAGCGGGAACCGTATGATTGTACCCAACCGTTTTTAGTGAAGGAGAAACCAGCAAGGCGCTCGCCAAAATATTCGACCATGTCAGTTCTTTCAAATTCACCATGTACAAGAACATCAAGACCAATTTCTTCTTGGTAACGAATCCATTTTTCTGTCTCTTTTTCAATAAATTGCTCGTATTGTTCATTTGAAATAACGCCGTTACGCCATTCTTTTCGCGTTTGACGAACTTCAGTTGTTTGCGGGAAGCTACCGATAGTTGTTGTTGGTAATAATGGTAACTGCAAAGCAACTTGTTGTAATTCGTATCGTTTTTCAAATGGAAGAGGACGTGAAAAATCTTCTTCTTTTAGTGCAGTTCGTGCTGCTTTTACATCTTCGCGGTTACGTGCAGCGGATGAACGAATTGTATGATGTACAGTGCGATATGTTTCCAGCTCTTTACTAATGCTGTCTGTACCTTGAGTCAGAGCAGAATGAATAAGAACTAATTCTTCTAATTTTTGGTTTGCAAATGCTAGTGCATCAAATAGCTCAGTCGATAAGTGGATTTCTTCGGTTTTATCAATTGGTGAATGCAACAAGCTACAAGAAGGCTGAACGATGAAATCTTTTGTTTGGACTTGATTTTGTAACGCTGTAAATAACGTAAGAACTTCATCAAGATCAGCTCTCCAAATGTTACGGCCATCTATACAACCAACTGCTAAAGTTTTATCAGCTGGGAATCCATATTTTGAAATAGCATTTAGGTTACCTTCTTTACCGTGAACGAAATCTAATCCAATACCGGATACAGGGAATGTAATAAGTTCTTCATAGTTTTCTTCGACACTATCAAAATATGTTTGTAAAAGAAGATTCGCGTTTGGAATTTCTTTATGAATGGCTTCATAAAGTTCTTTTGCCTGTTGAATTTCTTCTTTTGTTAAAGAAGCGAAAATCGGTTCATCAACTTGAATGATTTGTGCACCAGCTGCATGTAGTTCTGAAAGAAGTTGTACATAAGGTGCAACTAATTGTTTTAAAATAGTAGCAAATTGATCTTGTTTATATCCTTTTGCTAATTTTAAGAAAGTATATGGGCCTAAAATAACAGGCTTTCCATCTACACCTAATTCTTGTTTTGCTTCTTCATATAAGCGAAGTGGACGATTGTCTTTTAAAGAGATTTGTAATTCCTCTTCATACTCTGGAACTATATAATGATAATTTGTGTTAAACCATTTTGTCATTTCAGATGCAACGTGATCTTTAGAGCCACGTGCCATTGCAAAATATACATCAAGATAAGATGTAAACTCTGAAAAACGTGATGGGATAAATCCTAACATATAAGCAGTATCCAGAACGTGATCATAATATGTAAAATCGCCAATTGGAATGAGCTCAATCCCTTTTTCTTGCTGTACTTTTATGTGTTGAAGGCGAATTTCTTTCATTGTTGTTAAAAATTGTTCTTCATTGATTTTATTGGACCAAAAAGCTTCCAATGTTTTTTTCCACTCTCGTTGTAGCCCAATACGTGGATAACCTAAGTTACTTGTTTGAATTGCCATTTTAAATTCCTCCCTAATTGAAAGTAAGCATTTCCGTTTACTAGGAAATACTTATAACAAAAAGCACAAAGGCATAGAAAATAAGCCTTCCTTTTTGTTTTAACACCTCATCATCATCCGTGAATCTATCAGTGTTGTTAAAATAGGCAGGTCTCCTGACTTATGCTTCATATAATTTCTTTCACCTTCCCGTTTTCACAGTGGCACCAAAAAGAAATCTCGGCATTTACAGTGGCGGGACCGTGTTGGAGTTTCACCAATCTTCCCTTTTAAACACGAAACGAAATGTTCGTGTACCTATTTTCCTTTTGAAAGGAATTTAACAAGCGATATGATATTGAAACAAATTCTAACACAATTTTTAGAATTTTGTCTACTGTTTTAAAATAAGAAAATTCTAAAGTTTTTACTTCTTATTATTTGTATTTTCTGTTTTTTTAAAAGTGAAGAGAGAGTTGCAAAATTGAGATAAAGTGAGGGCTAATCCTATAAAGAAGAGGGATATCTTCTTTATAGGATTAATTTTTATCTATATCAATTTCTGAAAGGCGTCCTGCAACCGCATCTGTAAGGAGAGTGTTTAACCATTGCAATTCAACGGTAATATGTTCAATAACGCTTTGTAAAATATATAGTTGTGCACGCGGGATTTGTCCTTTGCTACAATCGTATATAGTTTGCATTTTATGTAAATATTGAACGGTATCATTTTTCTTTTTTTCTAAGATAGGAACTAACTCTTGATCATTACCAAAATGAGCGAAAGAGAGTGCTGAATAGATTGGTTTATATATTTGGTTTTTTGCTTCGAATTGTTTTAGTAGTAACGTGTGAAATAACTGTTTACCTTCTTCTGTTATATGAAAGATTGTTTTATCTGGTCTATTCGTATCTCGAACAATAGTTGTAATACGAATTGCACCTTGCTTTTCTAATTGCTCGAAGGCGTAGTAAAGTGATCCTTTTGCATATTTAATATAGCAATCCATTTGTCTTTGTTTCATTATGTGCTGCACTTCATATGGATGTTTATCTCCTTCGAGTAGCAAGCCGAGAATGACTAATTTCATGCTCATGCTGTCTCAACTCCTATACATAAAAACTTTATCATGATTGGTGAAGGCTAATAGTCAGTGTGAATAGATAAACCCCACTGATTAAAGGTCTACTTTCTATATATTATAAACGGCATATCCTTTTTCATAAAGGGATATGCCGTTTCTTTTTCCTATACTAACTTACTTGCTTTTGTTTTTGTTTCGTTTTTGGCCCTGTAAAGAGGCGTTCATTTCCCATAAGTAAAATGCAAATAATACTTAACGCAGCCGGGATAAGTGCCCAGAAGAATGTACTGGCAATAGATGTAGCGAGAGCGTCTTTAATACCAGTTAATATTTCAGCTGGTATTTTCTCGGTAGCACCTGGTGATAATAAGAAACTTGTGTCTCCGCCTTTTGGAGCCAATTTTGCTAGTTCGGGAGGGAACACAGTGTTTAGTTTATCCGTAAAGATATGATTTTGAATTGTACCGAAAATCGTTACACCGAGCGTCATACCGAGTGAGCGGAAGAATGAATTTGTTGATGTAGCAGAACCACGGTCTCTCATTTCTAATTTGTGAATAGAAGACATACTTAAAACTGAGAATGAGAAACCAACCCCAAGTCCAGCGAGAATCATAAACAGCGTTACAAGTAGACGAGGTGTGTCCATTGTTAAAGTGCTTAGTAAATAAATACCAAGAACGAAGAAAACGCCAGATACCATCATAATGTTACGATAGCTTGTTCGTGAAGCTAACTGTCCGCCTGTTTGACTTCCAATTACAGAGCCGACCATCATAGGTGTTAAAATTAATCCAGCATTTGAGGCTGAACCGCCGAGAACACCTTGAACGAATATAGGAATATACACTGTACAGATGATAAAAGCGGCACCATAGAAAAAGGCAACTCCTTGGCTAGCGGCGAATAAAGGTTTTTTAAATAGATGGAAAGAAATGATAGGCTCAGTTGCTTTTCGTTCTACGAAGAAGAAAATAATGAGCATAATAACAACAGTTGCAAATAAACCGATAATTACAGTGGAATCCCATGCATATTTTTTGCCACCAAGTTCTAATGCAAACATTAGGCAAACGATACTAACGACAAGTGTAATAGCACCAGCCCAATCAATTTTTTGTTTTCTAAATTCTAGAGATTCGCTGTAGTATTTAGTGATGAAGAAGAAGGAGATAAGCCCTAATGGAATATTAATATAGAAGACCCAGTGCCAACTTATATAATCTGTAATATAAGCACCTAATAAAGGCCCGAATACACTAGATGTTCCGAAAACAGCACCAAATAGTCCAGTCATTTTTCCGCGTGTTTCAGGCGGGAATATATCATACATAATTGTAAATG
Organism: Bacillus cereus group sp. BfR-BA-01383; assembly: GCF_022663495.1. Classification (NCBI taxonomy): domain Bacteria; kingdom Bacillati; phylum Bacillota; class Bacilli; order Caryophanales; family Bacillaceae; genus Bacillus; species Bacillus cereus group sp. BfR-BA-01383. The sequence goes on along the minus strand of NZ_JAKUFP010000001.1, from coordinate 68,596 downwards.
CGATAGGCATAAGAGCGCCGCCACCAATTCCTTGAATGGCTCTATATATACTTAGTTGCTCAATACTTGAAGCTGTCCCGCAAAGTGCAGAACCGAATAAGAAAAGAATGAGTCCACCAATATAAAAGCGTTTCCGTCCGTACATATCAGAAAGTTTTCCGAAAATAGGCATCCCTGCCATTGTTGCTACCATATATGCCGATGTGACCCAAACAAACTTGTCAAATCCTCCTAAGTCTCCGACAATCGTTGCCATTGCGGTTGCAACGATTGTATTATCCATTGCAGCCATTAAAATACCAAGTAGTAAACCAGCAACAACAAATTTTGTATTGTTGGAGTCTGTTTTTGATAGTTTATTTTCCAAATATTTCCCTCCTTTAATAATAAGTAAACTACATTAAGTTTTGAATGCAGCGCATAAAAATCTAAAGCATAGTTTTATAAGTACACTGACATGCCATAAAGAATATTATAGTCAAATTTGACTAAAAGGCAAACTTTTTCTTTCGCCAAAATTTCCTTTTGTATGGAAAGAAAAAGAGTGAGCAATACTTAATATTGTTATAAAGTCAATGATGGAAATTGTAAAAAAATATTTCAGTAAGAATCTCCTCTGTTAATAGATGAAAAATGGTTTTTTCTTTATATTGTCGAATAGGATAAAAGGAAGAGAAATATTAAATAGTGTTTGTAACAAGCGTTATAAATTTTGGAGTTTATCGTGCAGAGAGGAAGAATAGGTTTGTATGGATGGTACATCTGAAATGAGGTGAATTATATTATGAAAATATGGAAGCGAATTTTGGATCAAGAAAGGTGTTTGATACCGCTACAACCAGTATTGTGGATTGATGGTTCAAAAAAGGAAAAAGAACTTCCTAATGTAGCCGTTACATTACAAATCCGTAGTATGTATAAAGAAAAATTTTCATATGAACTGATCTATGATGTAAACGACATACTTATTATTCAAATTGAAGTTGAAAATAAAGGAATTGAAATGATTTCACGAGTTGTTGTAAGTCATATGATTCGAGATTATTTTGCATATATTCCAAATTCCTTAAAGGTTGATAAGGGGATAAGTGAGTTTCTATTCCAGCTAGTAAGGTGGCGAATCGATAATTTATTACCAAATGAGAAAGTGGAACTAATTTGTAAAATAAAAGCAAATAAAGATAAAGCTCTCAAAAACGCATTATTTCAGGCTACATACACATATCAATATGAAGGAGTATCATATGGCCCACTACAAACAAATGAAGTGGTTGTGCGCCAATGACGAAAAGGAACCTGTGCGAAAGGTTCCTTTTTAATGAAGGTTGTGTTTTTTGAGTGTTTTTTTCTGCTCGATTCCTTTTTTTCCTACATAGTTATTTTTATAGCCAAAATATAGAATAAATAGAAATGAAGCAACATTTACAATAGCGTCAATTTGGTCGTTTGTAATAAAGTTTATTCCGAAAGAGTTAAATAGTAATTTTAATGCTAACAGAAAGCCTGCTAGTAAACGCATAATATCTGATAGGTTTTCTTTTTGTAGCATATAAGTCACTACTTTCTAAAAATGATATATAGTATATATATGAAATAGAATAAAAAAGGTATACAAGCTTAAGCGGAAATGTACATTGAATATGTACATTTTTTATTTTGTAGAAAAACATTATTGTAATAGAAACATATATTAGTATAGAAAGGAGGAGAAGTATGAAACATAAAGGGAAAATTAGTGGATTATTACTTGGGAATACAGTGGCAGTTACAGAATGGATTGCACTTCAGGATGTAATTACAAAATTGGATTCGCGATCATTTTATACCGTCTTTATTATTTATATATTGCAAATGATACTAAGCTATTATTTTGGACATTGGTATGATAAAAGAGCGAGTGCGGATATGAATACGGAAGTAGGAGGAATGGCAAGTAACGATTTTGTTGTTGATTTTTTTGGGAAAGTAGCTGCTTTATCTGAACGAGATTCTCATAATATTACAGTATATATTCTTTCCGTCAAAGGATGGGATGAATTAAAAGATACAGTACAGGAAAAAAAGTTGGAAGTATTAGTACAAAAATTGGAGCGTACCATTGTAAAAACAATTCGAAAAGGTGATGTCGTTACGAAGTGGGATGAAAATAAGTATGTGATTGTAGCGATTGATAATGGTCATGAAAAATCAACAATAACAAACCGATTAATGAAAAATATTGCAAATGAAATAGAAAATGATTTATTAAGTGTGACTCTATTATTTGGAGCGGCTAGTTATCCAGTAGAAGGAAAAGCTTTTGAAGAATTGTTAAGAAAGGCACAAAATCAATTGTACCATTATAGAAATTCACAAGGAAAGGAGTGAAACTTTGATTTAAAGAAGTATGATATAAAGAAGTTTTTATTGTAACATTTTTTTGACTTTTATTACAAAAAAAGTTCCTTTTGTAATAAAAGTCTTTAAAAATATATGAAATAAGCATATAATTATAATGGATGTGTCAATGCATTTTGCACAATGTGTTTCATTTTAAAAGTGTAGAGGAAAGCATGCTCTACACTTTTCCTTTTTAGGAAATGAAAAGAATATTTGTAAGTTGTTGCAAGGTAGCATTTATACTGTGTAAAATGAACAAAGGGATTATTTGATAGAAAACGGGGAAAGGGAATGATAGACGTGAGAGACCAACGATCATCTTTTATCAGGTGAATTATTACTGTTGTTCTTCAAATTATTATGGCTCGGGTGAATTCCGTTGTATTTTAATGTAATACATAGTGTGATTAGCTTTTATAAGTACCAAGTAAAATTTTAAAGTATAAAACTGCTAGATAGCTCAAAGAGAATGACGTAAAACGTAATTTTAGGTAATAAATTTGTACAAGTATTATAAATAATACCAATGATCTTCGTAAAAAAAGATGCGAGTGTGAAGTGTATAGAAAGATTACATAATTTTCATAGGTTTTTTATACGATGGTTGTTTATAAGTAGGAGGAAAAGATGTTGAAATATAGTAAATTAGCAATTGTAACTGCATTATCAATGACTTTACTAGCTGGTTGTTTCGGACCGAAACCAGAAGAGGAATTATATGTTGCGTTTGAAAATGCTGCAAAGCAAGAAAAAACAATGTTTGAAGATGCAAAAAAACTTGAAACTTTAGAGAAAGAAGGACAAGAATTATATAACCAGATTGTTCAGGAAGGAAAAGATAATAACCAGGCTGTTAAGGAAAAGCTGAATCAAGCAGTGAAAAATACAGCTGAAAGAGAAAAAGTGCTTGCAAACGAAAAAGAAGTTTTAAATAAAGCGCAAGAAGAAGTGAAATCAGCTGATAAGTATGTGAAGAAAATTGAAGATAAGAAATTGAAAGATCAAGCGGATAAAGTTAAAAGTACGTATGAGAAACGACACGATTCATTTAACAAGATGTATGACAGCTATAATAAATCTTTAAAACAAGAAAAAGATTTATATACAATGTTACAAGATAAAGATGCAAAATTAAAAGATATTAGTGAAAAAGTAAAAGTAGTAAATCAATCTTATAAGGATATTGAGTCAGAAAAAGATAAATTTAATGAATTCACAAAATCTTATAATACAGAAAAAGTAGCTTTTTATAAACAAGCAAATATTAAAATTAAAGAAGAGAAAAAATAAAACAGTTTGGCCTACGCTAGGCCAAACTGTTTTATTTTTTTGTATAGGTACGGCTATACCATGGAACAGGTTCACTTAATTTTTTTTCTTGTTTCAGTGCTTCAGGACCAATATAATCTTGAAGTGTTTTTTTTGCTACTGTTAAAGATAAGGTTGTTTTCGGATTTCGATAGGAGGATTCAAGGTGACCAAGATGTGGTAGGGTTCGAAAATCTTCTTTCGTAGGAGGAATATGGAAAAAATAATCGCCTAAACGTATAAGAACATCAGATTGTTGTTGGCTAAAACGTGGATTTCTAGAAAAATGTAATCCTTCTTTAATTGCTTTTTTTTCAACAATTAAACGTTCTAAAGCCGTCTTTTTTAACCAGTATAAATACTTAGGATTAGTTGCAGCTTTAGCATGACGATTCACAACGAAAACAGATTGAGCTAGTCGATTAATAGAATGTTGGTTTTGTAATTGAGATTGTGGTTGTGAAGGTTTCATAATGAATCTCCTTTCAATTTTTCATTATTATACCATAAATAAAATAGGTTTTTATTATATGCAAAAAGTGATTGTATATATTTTCAATATTAAAGCAATATTGTTACAAAAAACAACTATTTTGTATAATAGTAATAGAATGTGTTTTAGAAATTTGATAATGAAAGAGTGAGAAGTTTGAAAGAAATATTAAAACAACAATATGCCATTATAGATATTGGATCTAATACAATGCGTTTAGTTATTTATGAAAAGCAAAATGGAGGGTTCTATAAAGAGATTGAAAATACGAAAGTGGTTGCTCGGTTAAGGAATTACTTAATTGATGGTGTGTTGAATGAAGAAGGAATAGAAGTATTGTTACAAACATTATTTCAATTTCAAGAAAGTACACGATTCCATCAGCTGCATCATGTACTTTGTGTTGCAACAGCAACAATTAGACAGTCTGAGAATCAAGAAGAAATTAAAAAGCTTGTTGAAGGACAAACAGACTTTACTCTTAGAGTATTATCAGAATATGAGGAAGCGCGTTACGGCTATTTGGCAGTAATGAATTCTACTTCGTTTTCAGAAGGAATAACAGTAGATATTGGTGGCGGAAGTACGGAAGTTACATATTTTAAAAATAGAGAGATTTTAGAGTACCATAGTTTTCCTTTTGGTGCGCTTTCTTTAAAACAACAATTTATTAAAGGTGCTATTCCTACTAAAGATGAATTAGAGGGACTTCAAGAGTATTTAGAGTGTCAATTTCGAACGTTACCATGGTTGATTGATAAGAAATTGCCTCTTATCGCAATTGGTGGTAGTGCAAGGAACTTAGCGAAAATCCACCAAAATTTAATAAGCTATCCTATAGCAGGATTACATTTATACAAAATGAAAGAAGAAGATATTGAAAATGTAAAAGGTGAATTGGAAAAACTATCATTTATCGAACTTCAGAAAATGGAAGGATTGGCAAAAGATAGAGCTGATACAATTGTTCCAGCGGTTGAAGTATTTCATAAGCTTGTGAATATTATAGAAGCAACGGCATTTGTATTAAGCAGAAAAGGATTAAGAGAAGGTGTTTTCTATGAAGAATTGACGAAAGATTTAGGGATTTCGTATTATCCGAATGTAGTTGAAGAAAGCTTGCATTTATTATCACACGAATACGAAATGGATATGGAATTTGTCATTCAACTTATTAAACATGGAAGATTGATTTGTCAACAGCTTGAAGAAATAGGACTTATTTCTGTTTCAATAAAAGACTGGGAAGCATTCCATCAAGCAGCGAAAGTATTTAATATCGGAAAATATATAGAAGAAGAAGCGAGTCGTTTACACACGTTTTATTTATTGGCGAATAAAACAATTGACGGCATGATGCATAAAGATCGAGTGAGGTTAGCGCTTATTGCATCTTATAAATCAAAAATGCTATTTAAACAACATTTATCTCCATTTGAAGATTGGTTTGATAAAAGCGAACAAAAGAAAATCCGCCTATTAGGAGCTGTGTTACAGTTTTCAGCTGCTTTAAATGTAAGACAAAGATCGCTTGTTGATACGATATCTATAACAGAAAGTGAAGACGGATTAACATTTAGAGTTTTATGTAAACAGTCTGCATTAGCAGAAAAAGTGCAAGCCGAAAAACAAAAAAAACAGCTAGAAAGAGTATTAAAAACGAATATTAATATATCATTTGAATTAAAACATTAAGTTGTACGGATGTCTTTACGAAAAATTCACACTTTGTAATATTGTAATTTGATAAAATAAAAGTAACTAAATTATAGTAAAAAAGTTTCAAGGGAAGTGTGAAGAGAATGGAATTATCGAAGGGGAATATAGTAAATTTAAATGATACAGCTTATTACAATAATCGAGAGTTAAGTTGGCTAGCCTTTAATGAACGTGTACTACAAGAAGCACAAGATGAGAATAACCCGCTTTTGGAAAGATTAAAGTTTATTAGTATTTTTAGTTCAAATTTAGATGAATTCTTTATGGTACGCGTAGCAGGATTGAAAGATCAAGTGAGTGCTGGCTTTAACCAACCAGAAAATAAAGCTGGCTTAACACCAAAAAAGCAATTAAATAAGATTGCGATAAAGGCCCATGAATTAATGACTGTACAATATAACACGTTTAAAAATTATGTGTTGCCAGCGCTTGAGTTAGAGGGGATTGAGCGTTTAACATTCCATGATTTGACGAAAGAGCAGAGAGAATTTATAGAAGAGTATTTTGATGAGCAAATTTTTCCAGTTTTAACTCCTGTAGCAATCGATGCGTATCGTCCATTTCCAATGTTATTAAATAAAAGCTTGAATTTAGCTACTATATTATACGATGAGAAGCAAGCTGAGGAAGAAAACCGTACGAAGTTAGGGATTGTACAAGTACCTTCATTGCTTGAGCGTTTCATATTTTTGCCGAGTGAAGGACAAAAGCATAAATTTATTTTATTAGAAGATATAATTAGTGGTTTTACCCATAAATTATTCACAGGATATAAAGTATCATCTGTTACGCGTTTCCGTATTACACGCAATGCAGATTTAACAATTCACGAAGAAGGTGCGCGCGATTTATTAAAAGTAATTGAAAAAGAATTGAAAAAGCGTAAGTGGGGAGCGGCCGTTCGTTTAGAAATTGGTAAAGAACACATTGACCAAAGAGTACTGGCGTTATTGTATGAGGTGTTGGAAGTAAAAGATGAAGATGTATACATGATGGATGGACCGTTAGATTTAACATGTCTATTCTCTTTATATAAAAAATTAGCACCTTTATATGAGCATCTTGTGTATCCGGCTCTCATTCCTCAACCCCCTCAAGATTTAGATGATGAGGAAGATGTATTTGAAAAAGCACTAGAACATGATATTTTATTACACCATCCCTTTGAGTCATTTCAGCCAGTTGTTGATTTTGTCCGTGATGCGGCAGACGACGCGGATGTACTTGCAATCAAACAAACATTATATCGAGTGAGTGGCGATTCCCCGATTATTCAGGCGTTAAAAGTAGCGGCTGAAAAAGGAAAACAAGTGACGGTATTAGTTGAATTAAAGGCAAGGTTTGACGAGGAGAATAATGTTCATTGGGCTAAAGAGCTAGAACAGGCCGGATGCCACGTTATTTATGGAGTAAGTCACCTGAAAACACATAGTAAAATTACGCTAGTTGTAAGAAGAAAAAACGGAAAAATTGAAAGGTTCGTACATCTTGGGACCGGAAATTATAATGATGCAACAGCGAAGTTATATACTGATTTTGGATATATTACATCAAGAAAAGACTTTGGGGTTGATGCAACAAATTTCTTTAATTATTTGAGTGGTTATACAACAAAACCACATTTTCATCATTTATCGGTTGCTCCATTTGATATAAGAGAGCAATTTATGGACTTAATCGATGAAGAAATCCGTTATCATAGGCAATATGGGAATGGATATATTATTGCTAAGATGAATTCATTAACAGATAAACCATTAATAAAAAAAATGTATGAAGCATCTCAAGCTGGAGTAAAGATAGAGCTCATCGTTCGAGGAACATGTTGTTTACGGCCTGGTATTCCAAATGTAAGTGAAAATATTCGAGTAGTCAGTGTTGTTGGAAGATATTTAGAGCATAGCCGAATTTATTATTTCCATCACAATGGAGATGAGAAAATATATTTATCTTCAGCTGATTTGATGACGCGAAATATGGAAAAGAGAGTGGAAATATCTTTTCCAATTTTAGATATTGAAATGAAAGCAAGAATAAATGCAATTTTACAACTGATTTTAGCTGATAATGTGAAAACGCGTGAACAAAATAAAGACGGTGACTACTATTATATTATTAATGGTATTACAGAAGAAATTGATAGCCAAGTGAAGTTGTTTAAGATGGCGTATCAAAATACAGACACTGAATAATGAGAACAAAGTAAAAAACCTCTTTTAAAAGAGGTTTTTTACTTTGTTCTCTACTTATTATACGTTCTCAAAATAGAAGAATGAGTAGAGAGAATAGTTTTTATTGTAAGCATGTTAATGGGTTGGTCAAGAGAGAGAATAACATTGGTAGAATTGTTGATTAGTAATAGTATGGTTGTTGACAAGGCCCACCATAACAAGGATAAGGTGCTGGCGGTGGGAAAGGTGGCGGATAAGGCGGATAAAACGGTCTAGGACCGAAAGCTAGTGCTCCACCGAGCAATCCACCAGCAATGCCAGCTAGAAATGGAACTCCAAAAAATGGAAATAATCGTGAGTCGCCTACTGGGCCAATAGGTGCTGAACGAACTGGGATTGGTTGATAATATGGATACATGAACAAACCTCCTTTATTGGACTCACTTTTATCATATGGTAAACGAAACATGGATGAGCGCGTACAAGAAAGGATATGTAAGAAAATAGGCGAATTGCTACGAATGTTGTAGTGTAAAGATCGTAATTTCAGGTTTTGACATAAATCGAAACGGAACGCGGGTTCTACCTAAACCTCGATTAACATAGAGAGTTAAATCTTGGATTGTATAGAAGCCCTCGATGTAGTGTTCTGCAAGCGACGGGGTAATAATAGCGCCTAAAAAAGGAATTTTTACTTGTCCGCCGTGGCTATGACCGGAAAGTTGCAAGTTGATTGGATATGTTGCGATTTGTGGCGCGATATCTGGCTCGTGAACAAGAACAATGTTATAAATATTTTTCTGTGCATGCTGCAATGTTTTCTCTATTTTTGGTTTGCCTAGTAGTATATCATCAAGCCCGAAAATAGAAATTTCATTACTATCCAGTAAACGAATTCGTTTTTCTTTATTTTGTAATAGTTCAAATCCAGATTCACGCATGATGTGATCATAGTATTCAGTTCCATACCCGCCGTGATCGTGGTTACCATAAATAGCAAATTTACCGAAGGGTGCTTTTATATTTTTTAAAATAGCTGCAACGAAAGGAGTGTCAGTATACGTTTGGTAATTATCAATGAGATCACCAGTAAAAAGGACAATATCTGGTTTTTCAGTATTAATCTTAGAAACGATTTGAGATAAATGCTGGAGTGAAAAATAGTATCCGAGATGTAAATCGCTAAACTGAAGAATTTTCATGCCATGAAAACCTTTTGGTATGAGCTGTGATTTTAGTGTGTGTTGTGTAAAAGAGAGCCAATGGGGCTCTATATATTTAGCATAATAGTAGCCAATGCTAGCGCTTATAAATGAATATAGACAAGTACGCATTCCAGTTTTTAAAAAATTCCTTCTAGTAATTTGCTTCATAAAAGTATGAGTATACCCTATTTGACGTATATAAAATGTATATGTTACGTATTCAGGTTACTCAACTCTCCTTTCAGTTTTATTTAAAATATATTTTACGTAATAAAAAGTAGTATAGGTTACGAAAAAAAATGAACGGAAAGAAACCTCTTTACGTTAAAATATCAGAAAACTTTAAAAATATAAAGATTTCTATCAAATAAAGTGATAAAATGAATGTGTATTCATTTTTGGGAGGGGATGTATGTGAAAGAGAAGGTAGTTATTATAACAGGTGGATCAAGTGGGATGGGAAAAGGAATGGCAACTCGTTTTGCAAAAGAAGGGGCACGAGTTGTTATTACAGGACGTACAAAAGAAAAATTGGAAGAGACAAAGTTAGAAATTGAACAGTTTCCAGGGCAAGTATTACCAGTACAAATGGATGTGCGAAATACCGATGATATTCAGAAAATGATTGAACATATTGATGAGAAATTTGGACGAATTGATATTCTAATTAATAATGCGGCTGGAAATTTTATTTGTCCAGCAGAGGATTTATCTGTGAATGGCTGGAATGCAGTCATTAATATTGTATTAAATGGTACATTTTATTGTAGCCAAGCTGTCGGAAAGTATTGGATTGAGAAAGGTATAAAAGGAAATATCATTAATATGGTGGCAACATATGCATGGGATGCGGGTCCAGGAGTTATTCATTCAGCTGCAGCGAAGGCTGGAGTATTAGCTATGACTAAAACGCTTGCCGTTGAATGGGGGCGTAAATATGGGATAAGAGTTAATGCCATCGCACCAGGACCAATTGAACGCACGGGCGGTGCTGATAAATTGTGGATTTCAGAAGAAATGGCTAAGCGTACACTACAAAGTGTTCCACTTGGAAGGCTGGGTACGCCAGAAGAAATCGCGGGTCTAGCTTATTATTTATGTTCAGATGAAGCTGCGTACATAAATGGAACTTGTATGACAATGGATGGAGGACAACATTTGCATCAATATCCATTTTAAAAGGGATGAGAAAATGAATGTTTAATTCATTTTTTTATGGTAAAATGTGACGGATTTGTGACATATGAAAGAAAGGTATTTACAAGTGGTCATATATACGTTATATTTAAGACCTCTTTTTTCTTCATAGTAGAATTGCTAATTCCCCTTAGCATTTTACCCCTCTAATCCCTTCAGGAAAACTGAAGGGATTTTTTATTATTTTTCCGTAAATATCGTGTTATAATTTTTGAAAAGTAAAGGGAGGGAAGCACATTGATAGATGCATTAGATGTAATGAGTAACTTGGATAAAGTCCTTCCTTATTATCAAGCTATTTTTAGTGCTGATGAGCATACAGTAATTGGATATGAAGTAGTAGGGCGTATTCAAACAGAAGAGGGTATACAAAGTTTAGCTTCGTTCTTTCATGATGATTCTATTCCAAGTGAGTTTCAACTGGAAGCGGATAACATTATAGTAGAAAAAGCTTTAAATCGTTATTTAGAAAGTAATCAAAAATTATTATTATTTATACATCGGAATGCTAACGTATTAATGAATGATGAGGATGAAAGTTTACTTCAACTTTTATTGATGTATGAAAAACAAGGTTTAAATTTGAAAAACATTGTTCTTGAAATTACAGAACATGAGTGCAAAGAAGATATAGAACAATTTAATCATTTGCTTATGTATTATCGTACATATGGTATTCAAATTTCGATTAATAAAGTCGGAACGGGTACAAGTAATTTAGAGCGTATTAGCGTATTAGCGCCAGATATATTAAAAGTAGATTTAACAAATTTAAGGCAAACCGCACTTTTACAATCTTATCAAGATATATTATATTCTTTATCATTACTTGCAAGAAGAATTGGTGCAACATTGTTATATGAAGAAATAGATGCTTTTTACCAATTGCAATATGCTTGGAAAAATGGTGGGAGATTTTATCAAGGTAATTATTTAAAAGAGTGTTTACCTGATTTTATTGAAACGAATGTTTTAAAAGAACGACTTGGTAATGAGTGTCATCAATTTATTCTGCATGAGAAGAAGAAATTGCAAAAAATTTATAATTTAACAGAGATGTTACGTGATCGAATTGGTGATGTTCTATCAAAACAAAAAAAGAATGAAGATATAAATGATTGGTTATTACAATTTAGCCAAAGTGTATCACAGTGTAGTTTTCGTATATTTATTTGTAATGAAGATGGTTTCCAACAATCAGGTAATGTTATGAAAAAAGATGGGGAATGGATTGTGATGCCGGAGTATTATATGAAGAACTGGAGTTGGCGTCCGTATTTTTTAGAGAATATTATGAAAATGCGTTTTGAGAATAAGGCGAGGCTTTCAGATTTATATGCCGATATTGAAACAGGTGAAATGGTCCGAACATTTTCTTTCCCAATTGATGATGAAAACTTTTTATTTATAGATTTATCTTATGAATATTTATATGAAGAAGATGTTTTATTTTAATGCACGAAGAGATTCGTGCATTTTTTGTTTGTTTTTATCATAAATTGGTAATAGTGAAAATGGTGATGAAAATGCTGTCTATCGCTGTAAAGATTTTACGAACGAAACCATCCCTTTCTTTGCATAATCATTGTTACAATGAATACTACAAAGACAAGTTCTTTTAAAAGGAAGGTGAAAAAATGAGGAAATATGGAATATGGTTTGTTCTATTTGTATGTGTTGCCTTTCTAGTTGGTTATAGTGTGACAACTGTTTTAGGAAAAGAGGAAGTGAAAATTGATCGGAAAGAAGTGTTTACAACGATACAAAAAGGCTATGAAACCCAATTTTCAATTCGTGGGAAGCATATGCCGATGAACAAGATGATAGAGACGTTATCACCGTATTTTACAGATAATTTCCTTCAAGTATTTACAGATGAAAATAGTAGAAGTGATAAACAAAGTGGTGAATATTTACTGCCGGCAAAAGAAGCGCCGTTTTCTTTTAATTCAGAAACAACAATGTCGTATGATGAAGAGCATAAAAATTTATACGTATATGAGCGGGCGAAAAGTGGGCAATATCAAATAGTGACATTGCAAAGGGATCAAGGAAAATGGAAATTAGCAGGATATCATGAGAGTCAGGAACTTTTAACTGAAATAAAAAGGTTACAACAATTGTAAGAATAGGAATAGGTATCTACCTATTCCTATTCTATATTGAGTAGCTGTTGTAATTTTTCGATTTGAAAACCTGCAACAACTTCCCCGTCAATTACAACTGTTGGAGTTGAATAGGAGTCATAGTCGTATAAAAGACGGTCGCGAGCAGCGGCGTCTTTTTTTACGTCAAATTCTTCGTATGCAACGTTATTGTGTTTTAAAAATTCTTTCACAATGACACATGGCGGACAATCAGGTTGTGTGTAAACCTCAATTTTCTTCATTGTAATTCCTCCTTTTTTTCTGTTTTTTATTATATTCTTCCAGTATGAAAATCGCAATAAAGAAGGGAAAATATGTTCTTTCTGTTTTTTCCTTCGTATTTCGACAAATTTTTAGTTGAGTTTCTGGCCAATAACCTTTATCCTAGACTGTGGAACATTTTTTCTGTTATGACGGATAGAATGAGTATAGCTGTAAAACCTATTGGTAGGAAGATCAGAGAAAGGAGAGATTTCATGTCTCTACTCCAAGGAATTTTAACTCGACTTGTTAGTCTACAAGAACAAGCTGAAAGCGGTGAAGTAGCACAACGCTATTTTGAAGTGAACGGTGAGCGCAAATGTAGCGTGAAATTTTTCGATAAAAGTGAAATGTATGAGTTAGAAGTGTATCAACAAGGTGAAAAACCTCAAGTGTATCAATTCGATAATATCGACATGGTTGCAATTGAGATTTACGATATCATTTCTTGATACATATAAAAAAGGTACTGCCATATGGCGGTACCTTTTTTAGTTCTATTACTTTCTGGCATATATGTATAGGAATTTTTTATTTTTCCTACAATGGTAATAAAGTGAAATTTTAATCGGTGGAGAGTGTTTAGCAGCCACTGATTATTAGCCTACACCAATCGGGAGTCTTACTGCCCACAAATAGCGTGATAAAAATAATAAGGAGGTGTGTTGCGTGGAACGTTTACCACTTGTGATTTGTCCTAATTGCGACAATTCAGCTGAGATTATTCATGTATTAACGGCTCAATCTAATCAAAATGTAATTTATACGTGCCAAGTATGCAATTTTGTCATTCGGAATATTGAAACAAATAAAGGATAGGGAGTTATAATTTTTGTTTTTGTCCCATACAATGAGAATACGAAAAGTCTGTCTAATTGAAAGGACGTGACTATGTGGACGGTGAACATACATTTTATAATGTTTCAGAGAGACATTTGAATTTTGATATGGTCTTTAACCGTATTTGTAGTTTCATTGAAAGGGATTCACGAAATCTATATCGATTATCCATTGGGACAGACTCACAAGCACATCAAAAGGATACGAGGTTTATTACGGCAATTCATATTCATCGCGTTGGAAAAGGAGCCTGGGGGTGCTTACACCATAAATCAGTAAAAGATAAACCAGCAACTTTACGTGAGAAAATATATTTAGAAACGCAGTTTAGTCAAGAAATCGCATGCCTGTTTACGCCTAATCACATACAAACAATATGGGATTTATTGCACCCACATGCTCAAGATGGGGCGGGATTTATAATGGAAATTCATTTAGACATCGGGAATGATGGTTTAACAAAAGAATTTATTTTAGATATGACAGCGAAAATTCAAGCGATGGGATTAACTGCAAAAATTAAGCCAGATGCCTATGCGGCGTTTAGCTATGCAAATCGATATACGAAATAATTTCTATGTATTTTCGATTTTTATATGTCTTTTATTAAAAGCTGAATATTACATCTATTAAATAGGTTGAAAATTTTATATAATGAGAGTAACGATGCGAGTATAAGGAGAGGGGTATATGCAAAAGGAGTTTGTTTTAACGAAAGAAGAAGAAAGTTTGTTGCTAGATATTTTATTTCAGCAAAATTATGCGAGTGAAATTTTAGCTGTGGAACTTACAGATATTGAGAATGGCTTAAAAAAGACAGATGCAACGCAATATAAAAAAATCACAAGGTTATTTTACAGATTAAAAAACAAAGGGTATTAAGTGCTACCGGAATGGTAGTCTTTTTTTTGTGTTGTATGCTAAAATAGCTGTGTAATTGTATTTTTGGTGAAAAAAAGTTAGGACAAAATAATAATATGAAAACGCTGTCATAAAATATGGATAGAGTCGGTGAATATAAGCAGGAAAAAGGGAGAATGGAGGATGTAATATGATAAGTATTCCGAAAGATGAGTTTCAACAAATTCTTGTGAAGGATTTAATGATTTCATCAGAAAAAGTAGCACATGTCCAAATCGGGAATGGTTTAGAGCATGCTTTACTTGTTCTTGTGAAATCTGGATATTCGGCAATACCTGTTTTAGACCCAATGTATAAATTGCATGGGTTGATTAGTACTGCTATGATTTTAGACGGTATGTTAGGATTAGAGCGCATTGAGTTTGAAAGACTTGATGATATGAAAGTAGAACAAGTGATGAAGGAAGATATTCCGGTCCTTAAGTTAGAAGATTCATTTGCAAAAGCTTTAGAAATGACAATTGATCACCCCTTTATTTGCGCTGTCAATGAAGATGGCTATTTTGAGGGTATCTTAACGCGCCGAGCTATTTTAAAATTGTTGAATAAAAAAGTAAGACAACATAATCGATAATATGAAAAAAGTGACTTCATAGAAACGGAGAAGTCACTTTTTTTTCGTGCATATCAGTTGTGTATGTATTATATTTAAAAAGATAAAAAGCATAAGAAAAGTTTGAACAAAAAATCGTATTTTTTTCTATAAAAGCATTTAATTAAATTAGGAATGAAAAGCTTATTGAAATAAGGTGTATGGAAGCTAAGGAAAGAGGGAGAAAGTTGCAAATTGATGATTTTCAAATGATGGTTGTGTTAGCTCAGGAATCAAATATGAGAAAAGCGGCGGAACGTTTATTTGTTTCCCAACCTGCGCTTAGTCAACGATTACAATCTATGGAGAAACAATGGGGAATGAAGTTTTTTATTCGCTCACAAAAAGGATTGACAATTACACCTGAAGGGGAAAAAGTCGCAAATTATGCAAAGGAAATGTTGCAAAGGGAAGAGGATATTAAAAGTGAGCTAGCTGTTTTTAGAACAGAAACTCACGGAACGTTAAAAATAGCCGTTGCATCGGTTATTGGCCAATATTGGCTCCCACCTGTTTTGAAAAAATTTGTGCATAAATATCCTTCTGTGAAGATATCGCTGTTTACGGGCTGGAGTAGTGAAGTGCAAAAGCAATTTTATGAAGGAGACGTTCATGTTGCTATATTAAGGGGATCACAGGAATATAAAGGACAAAAGACACAATTATTTGAAGATGAATTATATTTAGTTGATAAAGAAATAAAAGATATTTCAATGTTAAAAGAAACAAATAGACCATTTATTCAATTTAAAAGTGATTCGACTTATTATGGACAAATACAAAATTGGTGGTATGGTTTATTTTCTAATCCACCTAAGCGTACCATTGTAGTTGACCAAATTGAGACATGCAAACAACTCGTTTTAAATGGTATAGGTTATGCTCTATTACCTTCTACTGTTTTAAAAGAAGTACAGGAAAATATGTATAAAACACCTGTTCAATTAACGAGAGAAACATGGTTGTTGACGAGTGAATCAGCAAGACAATTGAAGCAAGTACAAGCATTTTTAGAAATTATAGAAGAAATTCAAATGGAAAAATAGGATTATTATCTTGCTACTCGCTCTTTCGTTTGGTAGAGTAACATTATAAATGGATTTAGGAGGCAACAAGAATGAAAATGATGGACGCTAACGAAATTATTTCGTTTATTCAAAAAAGTGAAAAGAAAACTCCTGTAAAGGTATACATAAAAGGGGATTTAAAAGAAGTAACATTCCCTGAAACAGTACAAGC
Organism: Bacillus cereus group sp. BfR-BA-01383; assembly: GCF_022663495.1. NCBI lineage: Bacteria > Bacillati > Bacillota > Bacilli > Caryophanales > Bacillaceae > Bacillus > Bacillus cereus group sp. BfR-BA-01383. The sequence continues at coordinate 52,124 of NZ_JAKUFP010000001.1, read as the reverse complement.
ATTTGTAAATAAAAAGTCGGGTGTATTATTCGGAGAATGGTCTGAAATTAAGACAATTCTTGATGAGAATAACAAGTACATCGTTGACTACGTTGTAGAAAACGATCGTCGTAATTCTGCAATTCCAATGCTTGATTTAAAAGGTATTAAAGCTCGCATTGAGCCAGGCGCGATTATTCGTGACCACGTTGAAATCGGTGACAACGCTGTTATTATGATGAATGCAACAATTAACATTGGTGCTGTAATTGGTGAAGGTTCTATGATCGACATGAACGCAGTACTTGGTGGACGTGCAACTGTCGGTAAAAACTGTCACGTAGGTGCAGGCGCTGTACTTGCAGGTGTTATCGAGCCACCTTCTGCAAAACCAGTTATCGTTGAAGATGATGTTGTAATCGGTGCAAACGTAGTTGTATTAGAGGGAGTTACAGTAGGTAAGGGTGCAGTTGTAGCAGCAGGAGCTGTTGTAACAGAAGATGTGCCTCCATATACAGTTGTTGCAGGTACTCCAGCACGTGTAATTAAAGAAATTGATGAGAAGACAAAAGCAAAAACTGAAATTAAACAAGAGCTTCGTCAATTAAACCCAGAGAAATAAAAACAAAAAAGCGTAAGAGCATAAACAGGCTCTTACGCTTTTTATAGATAGAGGTGCAAAAATGACAGTGAGCAAATTCGTCCAAATTCGTAGAGAGTTACATAAAATACCGGAAATTGGATTTAAAGAGTGGAAAACACAACAGTATATTTTAGATTATATAAGAACGCTTTCGAATGAATATGTGGAAGTGAAAGTATGGAAAACGGGTGTCATTGTTAAAGTGAATGGAAAAAATCCAGAAAAAATTATAGGTTATCGTGCAGATATAGACGGTTTACCAATTACAGAGGAAACTGGATATGAGTTTGCATCTATCCATGAGGGAATGATGCATGCATGTGGACATGATCTGCATACAACAATCGGTTTAGGACTTCTAACAGCGGCTGTGACGGAAAGAATAGATGATGACCTTGTATTTCTATTCCAGCCAGCAGAAGAGGGGCCAGGAGGAGCTCTTCCTATGTTAAAAAGTGAAGAGTTAAAAGAATGGAAACCGAATATAATTCTTGGTCTTCATATTGCACCTGAATACGCTGTAGGAACAATTGCAACAAAAGAAGGGCTGTTATTTGCAAATACATCAGAGTTATATGTTGATTTAAAAGGAAAAGGTGGACACGCAGCCTACCCGCATACTGCAAATGATATGATTGTTGCAGCGAGTCACCTTGTTACACAACTTCAATCTGTTATTAGTCGTAATGTGAATCCTCTTGATAGTGCGGTAATTACAATTGGAAAAATTACAGGTGGTACAGTTCAAAATATTATAGCAGAAAAATCTCGCCTAGAAGGAACGATTCGAACATTATCGGTGGAATCAATGAGGCGTGTTAAAAGTAGAATTGAGGCAATTGTTGCAGGCATAGAAGCCTCCTTCCAGTGTGAAGCAGTCATTGACTACGGAGCGATGTATCATCAAGTATATAACCATGAAGAATTAACGAGAGAATTTATGCAATTTGTACGTGAACAAACTGATATGAATGTAATTACATGTACTGAGGCAATGACAGGTGAAGATTTTGGATATATGCTTCAAGAGATTCCTGGATTTATGTTTTGGCTTGGGGTAAATTCAGAATATGGTTTGCATCATGCGAAATTAAAACCAGATGAAGAAGCGATTGAAAAGGCGATTGTATGTATAGACCAATATGTAAAGTGGAAAGGAAATAGAAATTAAAATTTTTACTTTCTTAACGGTTACAAATTCGCTGTTTGTACTGAGTTGTAAGTAACATTTGTAAATACTGGTTGGGCATTTGCATACAAGTGAAGGAATATGAATCCTTACTTTAATAGTTCAAGTAGTTGTCTTAATAATGAGCAGAGGTTTTTTAGCCGCTGCTCATTATTAATTGTCGGTCATTAGGGAGAACTACTGTATATATGTTTACTTTTCGTGTGGAAAGTGTGTAAAATCAATGTGAAACATAGAAAAAAGGGTGGGGAATTACGTGCAAATGAGCAGTGCAATGTTGTGTTTTGTTTTATATGCGTATGTTATTATTGCGGCGGTTTATTTTGGGATAAGTTTTTATGCCTACCGTTTAGTAGATAATAATGAATATGACGAAACATATAAATGGGTGAAGAGATATTTATCACCTGTACTAGAAATTATGAATGGATTTGTACTCTTTTTGTTTATTGGATTAATTGCTTTCTCAACGAGTTTAGTAGGGAATAAAACTACGTTATTTGTACTAGGTATCATTATTTTTATGTTGTTAGGAATACGGATTGGTAATACGGTGTTTTGGAATGAAAGAAAAATAGATGGTTGGACGGGGATGTTAATCCCGTGCATGCTAGCTGCAATCGTGACAAATATAGAACATGAGTATTATCAATTGCATTTTTGGCTTATTATCGTTTTAACAATTTTTTCTGTTTTGTATATAAGTACGGTAGTACTCACATACATTGCACATGAAAAAGGAGATGTTAAAGGTACTCGCTTCTTTAGAGGACGGGCATTATTTTGGAGTGTGCCAACGATGGCCGTTATAGGAATTATTGCGATATTAGTAAATGGATATCAATTTTCTGATTGGCAGCTGTTTTTAGAAAATTGGTGGATTTTTATCTTTTCATTTGTCGCGTTTTTAGGCGCAACACATTATTTATTCCATCAACATCATTACATATGGGCGCTGTTATTTGCATTCATACAGCTTCTATTCGCTTTTTTCGGTCAAGAAACATTATTATTCGTTTTTGAAACATTTAGTTCATTTGGAAATATATTTGTATTTGGCATGTTGCTTGTTGGTATCGCCTTTTATTTACAACAATACTTTTATATGCAAAAACAAAAATAGGAGCTAACTACAGGTTTTTGTGACGCATATAAAGTATGTTACAATGAAAATACATAGTACTTGAAGTTATTGGAGGAATTCCTGTGAGTGAGAAAGAAAAAGAATTTGCTGTCATTGGGCTTGGACGTTTTGGTGGAAGTATTTGCCGAGAGCTAGCTCAATTAGGTATGGAAGTAATGGCAATTGATTCAGATGAGGATAAAATCAATGAGTTTGCAAATATAGCTTCGCATGCTGTAATTGCAGATTCAACAGATGAGATGGTATTAAAAAGTCTTGGTATTCGTAATTTTGATCATGTAGTTGTTGCTATTGGGGACAACTTAAATTCAAGTATTTTAACAACATTAATTTTGAAAGAGTTAGGTGTAAAAAATATTACTGTAAAAGCTCAAAATGATTACCATGAAAAAGTGTTAAGTAAAATAGGTGCAGATCACATTGTGCATCCAGAACGTGATATGGGAAAAAGGATTGCTAATAATATTGCATCAAGTAACGTGTTAGATTATCTTGAGCTTTCAGATGAGCATAGTATTGTAGAGATTATTGCAAATAAAAAAATTGATGGTCATTCTTTAATCGAATTAGATATTCGTGCGAAGTTTGGATTGAATATTGTAGCAATTAAACGTGGTAAAGAAGTTATCGTATCTCCTCGAGCTACGGAAAATATTCAAGCAGGAGATATATTAATTGTAATTGGTCATGACGATGAAGTAGATCGTTTTAAACATTTTTTAAGATAAGTAAAAAGGACAACACCTTCATGGTGTTGTCCTTTTTTTATATTTCCATAATGATTGGTAAAATCATTGGACGACGTTTCGTTTTCTCGTATAAGAATGGTGCCAATGTGTCTGTAATTTCATTTTTAATTTCAGACCATTGTGTTGTTTTACGTTCCATTACTTTTTCTAAATGAGTTGTAATTAATGTTTGAGCATCGTTGATTAAATCACTACTTTCACGCATATAAACGAAACCACGTGAGATGATATCAGGTCCTGCTGCAACTTTAAACTCTTTCATATCAATGCTTACAACTACAATAACAAGACCTTCCTCAGAAAGGATACGACGATCGCGTAATACGATATTACCGATATCTCCAATACCGTTTCCGTCGATATAGACAGATCCAGATGGTATTTTACCAGCTACGCTTGCTTCATCTGAACGCAAGGCAAGAACATCTCCATTATCCATGATGAAACAGTTTTCTTCTGGAATACCGCAATCATTCGCTAATTTCATATGCATACGTTGCATACGATATTCACCATGAATTGGCATGAAATATTTCGGTTTAATTAGACGTAGCATTAGTTTTTGCTCTTCTTGTCCGCCATGTCCACTCGTATGAATGTTTGACAGCTTGCCGTGGATTACATTAGCACCAGCACGATACAACATGTTAATTGTACGGCTTACACTAATGGTATTACCAGGGATTGGTGAAGAAGAGAAAACAACTGTGTCGCCAGGAATAATTTGAATTTGACGATGAGTACCATTCGCAATGCGGGAAAGTGCCGCCATTGGTTCTCCTTGACTACCAGTACATAAAATAACCACTTTATTAGCTGGTAGGCGGTTTAGTTGAGATGCATCTATGAATGTATCCTTCGGACAGCGAATATAACCGAGGTTTTGTCCAATCTCAATAGCTGCTTCCATACTTCGACCAAATACAGCCACTTTACGATTGTTTTCAACAGCTGCTTCAATAACTTGTTGTAGACGATGGATATTTGATGCAAAGGTTGCGAAGATGATACGACCTTCTACTTTGCGGAAAATATCTTGAATACTATCACCAACGCGGCGCTCAGACATTGTAAAGTTTGGAACTTCACTGTTTGTGCTGTCAGATAAGAGACAAAGTACACCGTCTTTTCCGATTTCAGCCATTTTTGTTAAGTCTGCAGGTTCACCGACTGGGGTGAAATCAAATTTGAAATCACCAGTATGAACAACTTGTCCTTGAGGTGTTTTCACAACAACTCCGTATGAATCTGGGATACTGTGAGTTGTACGGAAGAAGGAAACAGATGTCTTTTTAAATTTGATAACATCATCTTCTTGAATTTCATAAAGTTTCGCTTTACGAAGTAATCCGTGCTCTTCTAATTTGTTTTTAATTAGGGCAATTGCTAATTTACCGCCGTAAATTGGAATGTTCACTTGACGTAATAGGTAAGGAATTCCACCGATATGATCTTCGTGACCATGTGTAATGAATAAACCTTTAATTTTATCTTCGTTTCGCACAAAATAAGTGTAATCTGGTATTACATAATCGATTCCGAGGAGTTCGTCTTCTGGGAATTTAATTCCAGCGTCAATTATAATAATTTCATCTTGAAATTGAACAGCATATGTATTTTTGCCGATTTCACCAAGTCCACCTAAAGCAAAAACAGCAGCCTGATCATTTTTTAGGAATTTCATATGATTATACGTTCGCCGCTAATGTTAAATCAGCGTTTTGTTTTTCATATTCAAGATGAGCACCAGTAACAGACTGAACGAACTCGATATTATATGCGAACTTTTGTAATCTTTTACGAACATCCTTTTCAGACGTAGCCTCTAAATATAAAACTTTTGTATTTTCACGTACTGGAACCTCAGTCATTTTTTCTTGATAAAATACTTTAAAAATCATTTGGAAAACCTCTCCTTGTCTATGTTTTGCATTATCTGTTACTTATTATAAAGCAAACAGTCACGATTTTCATGTTTTTTCGAATGAGAATGAAGAAAAAGCCCGAAATGGGCACAATTTAAGCGATTGTCTTTTTACGGACTAGATCGTTTAAATAACGCTTGAGCTTTTTCTTCAGCTTCTTCAGCATGATTACTCCTTCCTTTCCTTATTTTAAACATGCATATTACTAGTGAAAACTCCGTCTCTGGTATAAGAAAGAGAACAAAGGTGAATCTTGGTCCTTTCTCATGCAGGGAAAGTTATTCTATAGTAACGATTAGTAGCCGTTAGTTATAGGTTTAGTATGAGAAAGAATGGAAAAGAAAATTCATACGAACAAGGATCCACATTTTTTACTAATATATATATGCAGGTTTCATAAATAAGGTCAGAAAGTGAACGCTTTCTTCACAGATGTTTAATATGTTATACTTTTTTTTAGAATTTGAAAAGCGATAATCAAAATAGGAATATAGAGTGCCAGAAAGGGTTTTGATTAATGAATGATAAAATTGTCTTTTTTGATATTGATGGAACATTATTAGATCATGATAAAAAAATTCCGCAATCTACACGAGATGCAGTAAGACACTTACAAGAAAAAGGTGTGCATGTAGCCATTGCGACAGGGCGTGCACCATTTATGTTTGAAGATATTCGTAAGGAACTCAATATACATAATTATGTTAGTTTTAATGGTCAGTATGTTGTATTTGAAGATGAGGTAATATTTAATAACCCGTTACATTCAGCAACGCTACATAAGTTTACTCAGTTTGCAAAACAAGAAGGGTATCCACTTGTATATCTTGATCATCAAGATATGAGAGCATCAGTGGAATATCATGATTATGTGAAAGAAGGCTTCGGAAGCTTAAACTTTGAGCATCCAGCATATGAACCTGATTTTTATGAGAAACGTAATATTTATCAAACACTTCTTTTCTGCGAAGTAAATGAAGAGGAAAAGTTTATTAATCAGTACCCAGATTTTCATTTTATTCGTTGGCATGCTTATTCAATGGATATCATTCCAAATGGTGGTTCTAAGGCAAAAGGGATTGAGAAATTCATTGAGAAATTAGGATTTAACCGTGAACAAGTGTATGCATTTGGGGATGGTTTAAATGATTTGGAAATGATTGAAGCAGTTGGGACAGGTATTGTGATGGGGAATGGTCATGAAGATTTGAAAAAACTTGCGAATCATGTGACAAAGGATGTTAGTGAAGACGGTATATACTATGGATTAAAATGGGCTGGATTGTTATAAGTGGATATGGAACCCATTTTATATAAAAAAGGCGGAAGATTAACTTCCGCCTTTTTTGGTGTGGGCTAATAATCAGAGTGGATAGTCCACACTGATTAAAGTTTCACTTTATTATTATCGCTCCAGAGGTTTCGACTCATCAGGAGCGGCAAATGGATTCTCTTTATTAATATGGTCGTAGAACATAACACCATTTAAATGGTCGATTTCATGCTGGAATACGATTGCTGGTAAACCTTTTAAACGTAATTTTACTTCTTCTCCGTTAATAGATGTTGCTTTCACTGTAATTCTTGTGTAACGAGGGACATAACCCGGTACTTCACGGTCTACAGATAGACAGCCTTCACCACTTTGTAAATATGTACGTTCAACAGAATGACTAATGATTTTTGGGTTAAATAATGCATGGCTATATAACGTACCGTTCGTATCAGTTACATGAACCGCAATCATTTTCTTTGAAATACCGATTTGCGGAGCCGCTAATCCGATTCCAGGGCGTAAACTATATTTTTCAGCCATTTCAGGATCTTGGCTATTTATTACAAATTCAATCATTTCTTTAAGGGTATTTGTATCTTTTTCACTCGCCGGTATGGATACCTCTTCTGCAACGTTTCGCAAAATAGGATCTCCTTCGCGAATGACATCATTCATTGTAAGCATATGTAATCTCTCCTTTCTTCTTTAGTCTACCAAAGGAGATGGAAAAAGTCATCGACAAGTGAGGGGGACGACTATGGAAATCGTTCTAATATAGATTAGTTATGTATGTGAGAAAAAGAAAAGACGGCAAAGCCGTCTGTTTCTTTCCATAGTTGTTTCATTTTACATTAGCGAATGCAAGCAGCACCAACGATAATTAAAAGGATAAACAACACAACGATTAAGGCGAAGCCGCGTCCAGACCCGCCACAAGAACCGCCATAACCGTAGGAAGGATATGAACAAGTTGGATAGCAATATGAGTATCCGTACATGAGATGACCTCCTTTATCATTTCCCGCTAATACTGCGGTTACTATAATGTATGGAGGGAAGAGTAGAAATGTATAGGTATTTACCTATAAAAGGAAGAAGAGTTTGTATAATTTTGTGGAGAAGAGAGAAAAACTAAAGAGAATTAAATCGTTTACATATTATTCTAAGAGAAAAAACAAGTTAAAAAGGGAATAATATAACAGTAGGTTAATGCTTACTAATACAGATGTGAAAAATAAAAACACGTTTGTGGAGAAGAAACCTGCAGATTATTTATAAAAAAACGTATTCAAAGTAATTGACATCGCAATTAGAATAGTTGTAAACTAAAAAACGTGATCAAGATTGTATTAATATGTTTTTGAAAAAACATTAGTACAGATTGTTAGGTACACAAAATTATTCTCAACCGACAGATAAATTTGTTGGTTTACATTGTCACGTTTTCAGTTTAGCTAATAGCAGGTGAAAGCGTTTCAGAATATGGTTCAAGAGAGGAAGAGGTGAACGGAATGGGTACTAAAACAAAAAAGACCCTATTTAATGTTGATGAGCAAATGAAAGCTATCGCAGCTCAATTTGAAACATTACAAATTTTAAATGAAAAAGGCGAAGTTGTGAATGAAGCAGCTATGCCTGAATTATCTGATGATCAATTAAAAGAGTTAATGCGCCGTATGGTGTATACTCGCGTACTAGATCAACGTTCTATTTCTTTAAACCGTCAAGGACGTTTAGGTTTCTACGCACCAACAGCTGGACAAGAGGCTTCTCAGTTAGCAAGTCATTTCGCACTTGAAGCAGAAGATTTCATCTTACCAGGATATCGTGATGTGCCACAATTAGTATGGCACGGCTTACCATTATACCAAGCATTCTTATTCTCTCGTGGACATTTCATGGGTAACCAAATGCCTGAGAATGTAAATGCACTTGCTCCACAAATCATTATCGGTGCGCAAATCATCCAAACTGCTGGTGTTGCGTTAGGTATGAAACTACGTGGTAAAAAATCTGTTGCAATTACTTACACTGGTGACGGTGGTGCTTCACAAGGTGACTTCTACGAAGGTATGAACTTTGCGGGTGCATTCAAAGCTCCAGCAATCTTCGTTGTACAAAACAACCGTTATGCAATTTCTACTCCAGTAGAAAAGCAATCTGCAGCTAAAACTGTAGCTCAAAAAGCAGTAGCAGCAGGTATTTACGGAATTCAAGTAGACGGTATGGATCCATTAGCTGTATACGCAGCAACTGCTTTCGCTCGTGAGCGCGCAGTAAACGGCGAAGGCCCTACTTTAATCGAGACTTTAACATTCCGTTACGGTCCACATACAATGGCTGGTGATGACCCAACTCGTTACCGTACAAAAGATATCGAAAACGAATGGGAACAAAAAGATCCAATCGTACGTTTCCGTGCTTTCTTAGAAAACAAAGGCCTATGGTCTCAAGAAGTTGAAGAGAAAGTAATCGAAGAAGCAAAAGAAGATATCAAACAAGCAATTGCTAAGGCTGACCAAGCTCCAAAACAAAAAGTTACTGATTTAATGGAAATCATGTACGAAAAAATGCCTTACAACTTAGCTGAACAATATGAAATTTACAAAGAAAAGGAGTCGAAGTAAGCCATGGCTCAAATGACAATGATTCAAGCAATCACTGATGCTTTACGCGTTGAAATGAAAAATGATCCTAACGTACTTGTGTTTGGTGAAGACGTTGGTGTAAACGGCGGTGTATTCCGTGCTACTGAAGGTTTACAAGCTGAATTCGGTGAAGATCGTGTAATGGATACTCCACTTGCAGAGTCTGGTATTGGTGGACTTGCAGTTGGACTTGCACTTGAAGGTTTCCGTCCAGTTCCAGAAATCCAATTCTTCGGTTTCGTTTATGAAGTAATGGATTCAATTTCTGGTCAATTAGCTCGTATGCGTTACCGTTCAGGTGGACGTTGGACTGCTCCAGTAACAGTTCGTTCTCCATTCGGTGGCGGTGTTCATACTCCTGAACTACATGCTGATAGCTTAGAAGGATTAGTGGCTCAACAACCTGGTCTAAAAGTTGTTATTCCATCTACTCCATACGATGCAAAAGGTCTTTTAATCTCTGCGATTCGTGACAACGATCCAGTTATCTACTTAGAGCATATGAAATTGTACCGTTCATTCCGTCAAGATGTACCAGAAGGCGAATACACAATTGATTTAGGTAAAGCTGATATCAAACGTGAAGGTACAGATGTATCTGTTATCGCTTACGGTGCTATGGTTCACGCTGCATTAAAAGCTGCTGAAGAACTTGAAAAAGAAGGTATCTCTTTAGAGGTTGTTGACTTACGTACAGTTCAACCATTAGATATCGAAACAATCATCGCTTCTGTTGAAAAAACAGGCCGCGTAGTTGTAGTTCAAGAAGCTCAAAAACAAGCTGGTATTGCAGCTAACGTTGTAGCGGAAATTAACGACCGTGCAATCTTAAACTTAGAAGCTCCAGTTGTACGTGTTGCAGCTGCTGATACAGTATTCCCATTCTCTCAAGCTGAGAGCGTATGGTTACCAAACCACAAAGATATTGTTGAAGCTGTTAACAAAGTAATGAACTTCTAATTTTTTACTTACTCATGTGCAAAAGAAATCAGCGCATGCTGATTTCTTTTGCCATATTCCATAATAATGAAATGAATCAGGGGGCTGAATTCCGTGGCATTTGAATTTAAACTACCAGATATCGGTGAAGGTATCCACGAAGGTGAAATCGTAAAATGGTTTATTAAACCAGGCGATGAAGTAAATGAAGACGATGTACTTCTTGAAGTACAAAATGATAAAGCAGTAGTAGAAATCCCTTCTCCTGTTAAAGGTAAAGTACTTGAAGTACTTGTAGAAGAAGGAACAGTTGCAATTGTAGGAGATACATTAATTAAATTTGATGCTCCTGGATACGAAAACCTTAAATTTAAAGGTGACGATCATGATGCAGCTCCAAAAGCTGAAGAAGCAGCAGTAGAAGCTCCAGCAGCGGAAGCTACTCCAGCAGCAACTGCAGAAGTAGTAAATGAGCGCGTAATCGCTATGCCATCTGTTCGTAAATATGCTCGTGAAAAAGGTGTAGACATTCATAAAGTAGCTGGTTCTGGTAAGAATGGCCGCGTTGTGAAAGCTGACATCGATGCATTTGCAAATGGTGGACAAACAGTAGCAGCAACTGAGGCTCCAGCAGCAGTAGAAGCTACTCCAGCAGCAGCGAAAGAAGCAGCACCAAAAGCACAACCAATTCCAGCTGGTGAATATCCAGAAACTCGTGAGAAAATGAGTGGTATCCGTAAAGCGATTGCGAAGGCAATGGTTAACTCTAAGCACACAGCTCCTCACGTAACATTAATGGATGAAGTTGATGTAACTGAGCTTGTTGCTCACCGTAAGAAGTTCAAAGCTGTTGCAGCTGACAAAGGTATTAAATTAACTTACCTTCCATACGTTGTAAAAGCTTTAACATCTGCATTACGTGAATTCCCAATGTTGAATACTGCTTTAGACGATGCTTCTCAAGAAATCGTTCACAAACATTACTTCAACATCGGTATCGCAGCTGATACAGACAAAGGTCTATTAGTACCAGTTGTTAAAGATACAGATCGTAAATCAATCTTCACTATTTCTAACGAGATCAACGATCTTGCTGGTAAAGCACGTGATGGTCGTTTAGCTCCAGCTGAAATGAAAGGTGCTTCTTGCACAATTACAAACATTGGTTCTGCAGGTGGACAATGGTTCACTCCAGTTATCAATCACCCAGAAGTAGCAATCCTTGGTATCGGCCGTATCGCTGAAAAACCAGTTGTGAAAAATGGTGAGATTGTAGCAGCTCCAGTATTAGCATTATCTCTAAGTTTTGACCATCGTTTAATTGACGGCGCAACTGCTCAAAAAGCATTAAACCAAATTAAACGTCTATTGAATGACCCACAATTATTAGTAATGGAGGCGTAATAACAATGGTAGTAGGAGATTTCCCAATTGAATTAGATACAGTCGTTGTTGGTGCAGGTCCTGGTGGATACGTTGCGGCAATTCGTGCAGCACAATTAGGTCAAAAGGTAGCAATCATCGAAAAAGCTAACCTTGGTGGCGTATGCTTAAACGTTGGATGTATTCCTTCAAAAGCGTTAATCAATGCAGGTCATCGTTATGAGAATGCAATGCATTCTGATGACATGGGTATCACTGCAGAAAACGTAAAAGTTGACTTTACAAAAGTTCAAGAATGGAAAAACGGCGTAGTTAAGAAATTAACTGGCGGTGTTGAAGGCCTTCTTAAAGGTAACAAAGTTGAAATCATTCGCGGTGAAGCTTACTTCGTAGATGCTAACACATTACGCGTAATGACTGAAGAAGCAGCTCAAACTTATACGTTTAAAAATGCTGTTCTTGCAACTGGTTCTACACCAATCGAAATTCCTGGATTCAAATACTCTAAACGTGTTATCAACTCTACAGGCGCTCTAAGCTTACCTGAAATTCCTAAAAAACTTGTTGTAATCGGCGGCGGTTACATCGGTATGGAATTAGGTACTGCATATGCTAACTTCGGTACAGAAGTTACTGTAGTAGAAGCTGGCGACGAAATCTTAGCTGGTTTCGAAAAAGCAATGAGCTCTGTTGTTAAACGTGCCCTTCAGAAAAAAGGCAACGTAAATATCCATACAAAAGCTATGGCTAAAGGCGTTGTAGAAACTGAAACTGGCGTAACAGTTAGCTTCGAAGTTAACGGCGAAGTGAAAACTGTAGAAGCAGATTACGTATTAGTAACTGTAGGTCGTCGTCCAAACACTCAAGAAATCGGTCTTGAGCAAGTTGGAGTTAAAATGACTGACCGCGGTATCATCGAAATCGATGAGCAATGCCGTACAAACGTATCAAACATCTATGCAATCGGTGATATCGTTCCTGGACCACCATTAGCTCACAAAGCTTCTTACGAAGGTAAAGTAGCTGTTGAAGCAATTAGTGGCCATGCATCAGCAATCGATTACATCGGAATTCCAGCAGTATGTTTCACTGATCCAGAATTAGCATCTGTTGGTTACACTAAGAAAGAAGCAGAAGCAGCAGGAATGACTGTAGCTGTATCTAAGTTCCCATTCGCTGCAAACGGTCGTGCATTATCATTAAACAGCACTGACGGTTTCGTACAACTTGTAACACGTAAAGAAGATGGTCTTCTTGTAGGTGCTCAAGTTGCAGGTGCAGGCGCTTCTGATATTATTTCTGAGATTGGTTTAGCTATCGAAGCTGGTATGACAGCAGAAGATATCGCTCAAACAATCCACGCTCACCCAACATTAGGTGAGATCACAATGGAAGCAGCTGAAGTTGCTCTTGGAATGCCAATTCACATTGTAAAATAACAAACAACGCCTCCTAATTTTAGGAGGCGTTGTTTTTCTGTGCTGTACAAATAAAAACAAGAGGTGAATCTTTTTGATTCACCTCTTGTTTTTTATTCTTTATTTTCAAATTGATACATTTCTTTATTTGTACTAGTGTCATTATAAAGGAATAAGACGATATCAGCATTTAGTTTTTTTAAATCATCTTTTACATTTTTACTTGCCCCAAATCGTGGGTCGATAAATGTCGTTTGTTCAAACTCTTGTGCAAATAAAGGATAAGCTGCATCAACATAAGAATCTTTAATAATGACAGCATGTAGTTTATTTTTCGCATTTGGATTTAAGATATTAATCTGTGCATAGTCTGTTTGATAAACGGATGAATACTCTGGTGAAAACTTATTTTTATCAACTGCAAAGAATTCCTTCAACGGTATTTTAATGCTCTCTTCTGATTTTGGACCAAGATAGACCGTATAATTATCCCACACATTTGGATTTTGTTTAAATTGTACATATGGGATTGTTTCAGGTGTTTTTATTAAATTATATAGTTGTTTGTTCCAACTACCGATAAATTGTCCATTTGGTTCTTCTAAAGTTGTTTTATAATCATCTCGATTAACAGCATTGCCGGTAAATACTTTAGAATGGTTAGCAATGTAATTCATTGTTTGTTCGTATGCATAAAATGCACCTCTCATATTCCAATGGTGATCCGTTTTAAAGTATAGCTCTTCTAATTGTTCGTGAGTAAATTCTTTTTGAAAAGCAGGAAGAACATCAATAACAGGGAAATTTATTTTCTGTAACTCTTGTACAAAATAATCACGATGTTTTTGATCGTACCCACGATTTACATATGGCGGGTATTTATACGAAAGTGCCGTTAGTTTACTTGGAGCTAACAAGAAATAAAATTCTGTTTTTGGAAATTGAGTTTTTAGGTTTTCTAATTCATTAACAGATTGCTTAATTTGATCACGCATATCTATTTTTGTCGGTGCAGATAAAATGAAACCGTCATCTGCAACGTAATTGTTATTTACAAAAGTTCGATTGAATTTCAATTGTAACTTTGTATATGTTTCAATAAATCTGTCGCGTGCTGCGATATGATCTGTAAAGTGTAACTCAGTATCTTTGAAATATTTTCCGGATTTTATAGTATCTATAGTTAGGACTGGATTCAAAGCTAATTCTCTGTTTTCAAAATCAGAAAAACTTTTTTTGTCCCAATATATTATTTTACCGGTCCATATACACATTCCGAAAATAATAGCGAGAAATCCTGCAATTAATATACGATTAGTGAAATTTTTCATAGTTAGCCCTCCTTTAGAAACGGAAGTAAATAAATGGATTGTAAGTTGCATTCGTTAAGTACATCATAGTTATGATTAATACACTGAAGTAATAAAGTGGAGATAAAATAACGACCTTTTTATTTGCTAATACAGTCTTGATCCAAGAGAAAATTGGAGCTGACGTAATAATTGCAAGTATAAAGATTCCCCAATAATTCATCACATAGAAATAACTAGTAATGTCAGTCAATGATCCATTTAATCCGAACATTGCTTGTAAAAATTTAGAACAGTAGCTAAAGTTGTCAGCTCTGAAGAAAACCCAGCCGATAATTACTAAAAACATAACGTACACATGTTGAATTGGCCACCATAATCTTTGCAAGATTTTCTCGAACCCGGATTTTTCCAAAGCAATTAAACATCCGTAATAAATACCCCAAATCATAAATGTCCAACTAGCCCCATGCCAAAAACCTGTTAGTGCCCATACTATAAAGAGGTTACGATAAATTTTCCAGCCAGATACTCGGTTTCCACCTAGTGGGATATAGACGTAATCACGGAACCATGAGCCAAGGGAAATATGCCAGCGACGCCAAAATTCAGAAATTGATTTTGAAATGTAGGGGTAATTGAAATTTTCCAGAAAATCAAACCCGAACATTTTTCCTAATCCAATGGCCATATCACTGTAACCTGAAAAATCGAAATAAATTTGTAATGTATAAGCGATCGCACCAATCCAAGCAGTAGATACGCTCATTGTTGCTGGATCCATTGCAAATATTTCATCGGCAATAGCTCCTAGTTGATTCGCAATCAAAACTTTTTTTCCTAATCCAATGATAAAACGGCGAATACCTTCTGAAAACTTATCAGCATTAACTGTTCTAACATGTAATTGATGAGCAATTGTGTTATATCGAACGATTGGTCCCGCAACTAATTGAGGGAAAATAGTAAAATAAAGCGCCAAATCAAACAGATTTCGCTGAGCCTCTACTTTTCTTTTATAAATATCAATAATATAACTCATTGCATGGAAAGTGAAAAAAGAAATCCCGATTGGTAATGGGATTTTTTCGAGTACGATGTTTGTATGAAAAATCCCGTTAATATTATCGACTAAAAAGTTAGCATATTTAAAATATCCAAGTATAGCAGTATTGATAATAATTGCTAAAGTAAGAATGAATTTTCTATTTGCGTCAGATAGTCGGTCTTTATTAAGCCAAATGCCAAACCAATAGTTTATGAAGATAGAAAAAAGCATAAGGAAGACATAGATGGGCTCTCCCCATGCATAAAATAATAAACTAAATAATAAAAGAACGATGTTTTGTAATTCTTTACGTACTGAATAGTACACTAAAAGAATCGCAGGTAAAAAAAGACATAAAAAAAAGAGGTTACTAAATACCATATATCATTGATTCCTTTCTATAGTTAATCCCGAACGATTATACCATGTTTCTAATAAAATAAAGAGAATGAAATGTAAAAATAGGGGAGTATTTGCATATAAATAATGAAGGAATTACATAAATGGTAGAAGGTAAATCATAGAGTAAGTAATAGTATAAAATACTGAGAGGGATAGATTACACAATATAATAGAAGAAATAGGAGGTAACGCTATGAAAACTACGCTGGTTTCATTTTTACATTTAGTTTTATGGAGTGGATTTTCAGCAGTGTTATTATTGTCAAGTCGTGATAAAATTCATTATAAAATTTTTCTTTTTCTTATATTTTTTTATTTAGCGTATATCATAGCGTATGTCATACTAAGTGCAAGGAGAAAAGCAATGCTTCTTACTTGCACAAATAGTATGATTTTTCTAATCGTTTATTTTTGTTTTTAAATTAACGTTTATAGAAATACATTGTTCTCCCATTAAATAGTTGTAACTCTCCTTCTAACTTCTTCGCTAGAAAGCGACTAAATTCATTTGCTTTTCCTTTATCACCAAATGTTGCTGTAGTAGGTAAAGAGATTTGAATGAAAGATTGTTCCTTTTCTATTCCAATCCCCACATAAATAGAATCATATCGATCGTGACTTGATTGGAGTTTTAATGTTGTCGTAGATGTATCTAATATTTCATAAGGAAAAGCTGTATTTGTGTAATCATAATTAATTTGATCACCAGTCTTGGAAGTGACGGTTTTATAGTTATGAAAAAGGTGTTTTACATCCTCTATTGAAATAGATTGTTGATTGGAATTAGGTACAAGCGTAATAAAAGCATGTTGCATATAAGTTCCCCCTAAATTAGTAGAATAATATAATTTTACATCCCACTGAATTTTTTGACAATTAAAAGGAGTATTACTTTTTTTGTTTAATATATTATGAGTAGGAAAGGTGATGTAGAAAGGTGGAAACCGATGTTTGAAAAATTGTATGATGAGCATGAAAGTGTGAAGGTACGATTTTTAGGGTTTATGACACATGATACGCGTTATGATTTTGGGATTATTTATACAAATATGTTTTTTGGAAAGCCACTTATTGTTTGCATGCAAACGGGAAGGTCTACTCTGCTTGGACAAGATGATGTAGAGAATGTTCAATATATGCAGGAAATTTTTAAGTTAGGATCGGAAGAAGAAGCAGCGGAGTTAGCTCAGTTTTTTAAATTTCTTGTTCCGTCTACTTCATTGCATGCAGAATATGAAGAATAATTAATGTGAAACAGTCGTACGTATGGATATGGCTGTTTTTTTGTGTGAATATCGTATACTAATTGAAATTAAAAATATTTAATGTGTTATACTAAAAACCTATTGACGTAAAAAGTATAACATATTAAAATAAAGACAGAAAGTTAAGCGGTTACAAAAGTTTTTGGGATTATAAACTTAGGGGGAAATGAAAAATGGGAACAATCGTATGTCAAGATTGTGAAGGTACAATTGCACACTTCGAGGATGAGAAAGTAACGGTACTTTACGGGAAATGTGGATCTTGCGGGTGTGATCACACAGAGCATACAAAAGCCCAATAATTGATAGAACATGGACAGCTAAAAGTTTTTAGGACCATAAACTTAGGGGGAAATGAAAAATGGGAACAATCGTATGCCAAGTATGTGAAGGAACAATTGCACATTTTGAAGATGAGAAAACGACAGTGCTTTACGGAAAATGTGGTACAAATTGTGACTGTGCTAGTAGAGATAATGCGAAAGCTTAATGATAAATAAGTAGATCACTATTAAAACTCAGGGGGAAATGAAAATGGGAACAATCGTATGCCAAGTATGTGAAGGAACAATTGCACATTTTGAAGATGAAAAGTCAACAGTATTATATGGGAAATGTGGATCTCATTGCGAATGTGACCATAAAGAACATACAAAAGCTTAATAATAAGAAAAAAGCGCCTACATGTGTAGGCGCTTTTTTTAATAAATTGTAGTTGTATGGCCAACTGTTGCAACGATCGCATCATCTCTAATCGGAATAAACCCTATGGCTGTTTGTGGTGTGTTTGGAGAAGCGTAGTGGCTCATGATACGGCTATCAATACGAGTGATCGTATCGGTCAAAAAAGCTGAAATAAAAGCATAAGGGACTCGTCGTTCATTTAATGAGTAGATAATTTCCTCTTTTGTTTTTACACCTACCCCATGTCCGTAAAAAAAGAAATTCCCTAGATAGATTGTATTTTCACCTTGCCACTCGATCGTAGCTGGATTCACTTGTGGATTTTTAAAGTAAACGAGATCACCTGGAACAAGATCGCCACCCGTTTTTGTTATGAGCTTTAAATCTTGATCGTAGTCCCATGTATAAAGTAAAAGGTTTGCAAATAGACGGTTGAAAGTTTCTTCCTCATACAAGGATAGTAAAGCCTTGTAAAAAATAATTATCATAGCGGTAGCACATTCAGTCCCATATAGTTTTCCATTTTTAAAAATATCTTGTATGGCAATAGAAGGTGATATGTTTGGAAGGAGCTGGAACCCACCTAGTGATGTTCTTTTCCAGTACTGTGGGTTGCAAAAGGATTGTTGAAACGTACGAAACTGAAATCCACTCTGAAACAGTTCTAATGCAGAAGTAATAATATTTACTCGCAAATTTAGATCAAAGCTGAGTTCATCAGCTGTTCGGAAGGAATAAACTTCTTGATTTCCCGCCATTATGGATAAAATTTGTTGCTTCTCAGCTGCAAATGGCTCATATTCATTTGTGATATAAGGGTGTACAATAGAACGGCCTATCACAATCATAATGGTATCCCCACCTATACGTTACATTCTGTAGTATCGTATGAGGAAAAGAAAAAAAGGTGAAAGAAAAGCCTATCAACTGATAGGCTTGTACTCTTTAATAACACGTAATGTTTGTAATGTCATATCTTCAGGACCTTGTACAGGTAAACCTGCTTCTAAATTTTTACGAATATACTCTAAATTATCTTGTGTAATAATTTCCCCCGGAGTAAAGATTGGAATCCCTGGTGGATAAACCATAACAAAATCAGCTATAATACGACCTGCTGCATTTTCAAATGGAATGACTTCTGTTTCCGAATAAAAAGCATCTCGAGGAGAAAGTGCTAGCACCGGTATTTCTGGAATTTCTACTTGTACTTGAACACCTTTATCTGCCCTATTTCTAAACGTTGCTGCTAAATCTTGTAATGCTACAATAAGTGTATTTGTCTCACTTTCTGTATCTCCTAAAGTGATAAGACATAGTATGTTGTATAAATCTGAGAGTTCTACTTCAATGTTATAGTGCTCTCTAAGCCATACTTCAGCTTGATGGCCGGTAATACCTAAATCTTTTACAGATACAATTATCTTTGTAGGATCATAGTTAAAAGTAGCGTCTGTACCTAACATTTCTTTTCCAGGACAGTAAAGATGCTCAATAGCATTTATAGCATCACGAACATGTTCAGCTAATTGTATTGTTTGTTCAATGAGCGCTGTTCCTTCTGTAGCAAGGCGTTTTCTAGCAACATCAAGAGATGCTAATAAGATGTAAGAAGTTGATGTAGTCGTAAGCATGCTAATAATAGATTGGACATGTTTTACGTTCACAAGGCCTTCTTTCACATTCAGAATAGAACTTTGAGTTAAAGATCCTCCTAATTTGTGTACACTTGTTGCTGCCATATCTGCACCAGCTTGCATCGCTGACATCGGCAATTCATCGTGAAAATGAATATGAACACCATGAGCCTCATCGACTAGTACAGGGATATCGTAAGAATGTGCTAATTGTACAATCTGTTCTAAGTCTGCAGCAAAGCCAAAGTATGTTGGATTAATAACAAGTAAGCCCTTCGCATCTGGGTGTTCTTCAAGTGCCTTTTTGACAGATTGAATTGTGATTCCATGAGAAATACCGAGTTTTGGATCGATTTCAGGATGCATGAATATAGGTTTTGCACCTGAAAAAATAATAGCTGACATTACTGATTTATGCACGTTTCTTGGTACTAGGATTTTGTCACCAGGACCGCAAACGCTCATCACCATTGTCATAATAGCGCCACTTGTACCTTGAACAGAAAAGAAAGTATGATCTGCACCAAATGCAGCAGCGGCTAAATTTTGTGCCTCTTTAATCATACCCTTTGGATGATGCAAATCATCGAGTGGCGCAATATTAATTAAATCAATTGCTAATGCGTTATGCCCAATAAATTCGCGAAATATAGGATCCATGCCCTGTCCTTTTTTATGACCAGGAATATGGAATTGAATTGGATTTCGCTTACTGTGCTCAACTAAAGCGGTAAACAATGGTGTTTCGTATTGGGACAATCTATACACCCCTTCTTCTTCATAATATTTAGTATAACTTGTTTTATATAATCTTGTTCTAAAAAAGTTAAGTTCTTTTTAGAATGAGACTTGTTTTTCTGCCATTCACAAAAGCGTTTTTGAGATGGTAGGTTCACTTTATTTTCTATAAAACAAAAGCATTATATCACCAATAATTATAGATGTATAGAAAAAAATGTTTTTAAGGTGAGTATGTTTAATAGTTAAGTTCAACTAATTAATAGAGGAAGACAATTCCATCAAAATGAATAAATAGTGTATAATGCAAAGTGGCTATAGTGGAGAAGAAAAAGATTCTTTAAGATAGCATAATGAAACAATAAGAAATGATAAATGAGGTGCAAAATGGAATATCAATATCCGTTAGATTATAATTGGTCAAATGAGGAAATGGTTACAATTGTGAAGTTTTATGAAGCAATAGAGAAAGTATATGAAAAAGGAATTAAACGAGAAGAATTAATGGGGTTATATCGTCGTTTTAAAGAGATTGTTCCATCAAAAGCAGAAGAAAAGAAAATTGATAAAGAGTTTCAAGAAGTAAGTGGATATTCTATATACCGTGCCATTCAAAAGGCCAAAGAAGCCGAAGAACAAAAGTTAGTAAAAATATAAAAAATATTTTGAAAAATAAAAACTGAAGTGATATAATGTGATAACAACTAAAAACGGACAATATAAATTGTCCGTTTTCTACTATCGATTACAAAGTGCATATAAGGGAAGGAGTGATTGCATCGTAGATTCAATCTTAGCAAGGAATTGTTCGTTGGTCATTGCTGAAAACTCCTCTGGTGATATATGAATACCGACTAATAATTCTGCTTTTTTCACAGTAGCTAAACGTTCAATCATCTTTTGTAAGTCTTCTGTTCCAAGTGTTTTATGTAATTTTACACTTGGTTTAGTATGGTCAATGGACCAAACGAAGTCATTTGGAATATTTGTTTTTAAATCATTTAAATGTTCTAAGAAGGCGTGAGCCGTCTCCACTTTTTGTGGACACTCATAAATTAAACCAAAGTATATGAAGGCATGAGTACCCCATAACCCAATTTGGAAGTGTGGTAGCATTTTATATCCGCGTTTATTTGTTGAAAAAGCAACCCAAGTATCGTTTGGTGGATTGACTTTGCGACGTGCATGTTTTGCTACATGATAGAAAAAGTTTTCATCAGTTTGCTTGGATAAATACTCTGCAAACTGTTCCCCTAAAGCTTCTAGCTTAGGATGAATATTCGTTTTAATTGCACTCATTCGTTCTTCGAGACCATCAACTGTGAATACATCAAAATCAGTTGATTTGAATGTTTGTAGTGTCATGATTGTTCCTCCAACTCCTATTTTGCTTTTATTTTAGCATAGCTTGTACTATTCATAAAAAAAACAGCACAAAAAAATTTAAATAAAAAAATATAATTTTGTTGCATAGATGATTTATCCAACATAGTATAGTATAAAACAAAAAATCAGAAAATTGAATTAATTCTAGTCCGAGGGCAAACGAATATTGGGAGGAGGCAAATAATATGAGACAGGTGATTAATGCGTTAAAGAGAACAGATGCTGAAAAGAGAATTCCGGTGCTACGTTTGGAGCTAGATTATGAATTAGCAACTTTATATGATGCGATGATGGAAGACGATAAACAGAAAAAAGAAGAGTGTGTACAGAAGTTAGAAGTGTTAAGACTTGAAATGATTCGTTTAGAAGCGTAATAATAGTATATGTATAAAAAATTAGTTGGTGCGAACCTTATAAAGGGTTCGTTTTTTCTGTGAACAGTAAAGATCGGAGTGTTTAAACATGCACGAGGTATGGAAAGACATCGATACACACGCGAAACAATGGATTCGAGACGCAGGAGAGCGTTTAATGGTAACAATGAAAAAAGCACTTATTATAGAAACAAAATCAAATGCAGCGGATTTAGTAACGAATATGGACAGAGAAACGGAGCAGTTTTTAATTGGGAAAATTAAAGAAACATACCCAGACCATTATATTTTAGGCGAAGAAGGTTACGGAGATGAGGTTACTTCATCTGATGGGGTTGTTTGGTTAATTGATCCAATTGATGGCACGATGAACTTTGTTCATCAAAAAAGAAATTTCGCAATTTCAATTGGAATTTATGAGAACGGTATCGGAAGAATTGGTCTTATTTATGATCCAGTTCATGATGAATTATATCATGCTGTAAAGGGGGAAGGGGCTTTTTGTAATGATGTATCTATTCCTATGCTGGAAGAAGGGACAGTAGAGCAAGGGATTATTGCTCTAAATGCAATATGGCTTACCGACAACCCGTTGCTTAATATGGAAAAAATGATGACGCTTGTTAAGAAAGCGAGAGGCACTAGGTCATATGGTTGTGCAGCGTTAGAAATGGTATATGTTGCAACAGGAAGAATAGATGCATATGTAACACCGAGATTATCACCATGGGATTTTGGTGGGGGACAAATAATAGTAGAGGAAGTTGGAGGAAAGGTGACAACATTCTCCGGAAATCCACTTTCTATCGTAGAGAAGAGCAGTGTGTTAGTTGGAAAACCAAGGGTATATGAAGAAATATTACCATTCGTATCGCAATAACAAAAAAAGTAAGAGGCTATGAAAGAAGCTTCTTACTTTTTAACGTTATTGCGATTTACGCATTTTTCTTTTTGTTACAAAACCGTATCCAACTGTAACAAATGTGCCGATAATGCAAATAATAACACCGATGGGACTATTTTCAGCAATCATAATGCCGATACCAATTAAGAAAATCACACCGATAATTGCGGTTAATAAAAAGCGATATTGAATGTGTTCCATTTCTTCACCCTCCAATCTCATTTTACTTTCACAAAAGTAAGAATACAACTATATTTTCATTCTTGCTTTTATTTTGATTGCCATTGTATCCCCTTCGCTCTTATAATAGAGAAGGATTAAAAAGACATTAGGAGTTGGACATGTTGAAAAAACGACAAGATTTACGAAATATAGCAATTATTGCCCACGTTGACCATGGTAAAACAACACTTGTTGACCAGTTATTACGTCAAGCGGGGACGTTCCGTGCGAATGAACATATTGAAGAACGCGCAATGGACTCAAACGATCTAGAAAGAGAACGTGGTATTACAATTTTAGCGAAGAATACTGCGATTCACTATGAAGATAAAAGAATTAACATTTTAGATACACCTGGTCATGCTGACTTCGGTGGAGAAGTAGAACGTATCATGAAAATGGTTGATGGTGTTTTACTTGTTGTTGATGCATATGAAGGTTGTATGCCGCAAACACGATTTGTTTTAAAGAAAGCTCTTGAGCAAAACTTAACTCCAATCGTTGTTGTAAACAAAATTGACCGTGACTTCGCTCGCCCTGATGAAGTAGTTGATGAAGTAGTCGACTTATTCATCGAACTTGGTGCAAACGAAGATCAATTAGAGTTCCCAGTAGTATTTGCATCAGCAATGAACGGAACAGCAAGCTTAGATTCAAATCCAGCAAATCAAGAAGAGAATATGAAATCATTATTTGACACAATTATTGAACATATTCCAGCACCAGTTGATAACAGTGATGAGCCACTTCAATTCCAAGTAGCACTTCTTGATTACAATGACTATGTTGGCCGTATCGGTGTTGGACGCGTATTCCGCGGTACAATGAAAGTAGGACAACAAGTTGCATTAATGAAGGTTGACGGAACTGTAAAACAATTCCGTGTAACGAAATTATTTGGTTACATTGGATTAAAACGTCAAGAAATTGAAGAAGCAAAAGCTGGAGATTTAGTAGCTGTTTCAGGTATGGAAGACATTAACGTAGGTGAAACGGTATGTCCAGTTGAGCATGAAGAGGCTTTACCATTATTACGTATTGATGAGCCAACACTACAAATGACATTCCTTGTAAATAACAGCCCATTTGCAGGTCGTGAAGGTAAATTTATTACATCTCGTAAAATTGAAGAGCGTCTTCGTTCACAATTAGAAACGGACGTAAGTTTACGTGTAGATAATACAGATTCTCCGGATGCATGGATCGTATCTGGACGTGGAGAATTACATTTATCTATCTTAATCGAAAACATGCGTCGTGAAGGTTATGAGTTACAAGTATCTAAGCCGGAAGTAATCATTAAAGAAGTTGATGGCGTAAGATGTGAGCCTGTAGAGCGTGTACAAATCGATGTACCTGAAGAGTACACTGGTTCTATTATGGAATCTATGGGTGCGCGTAAAGGTGAAATGTTAGATATGGTGAATAACGGAAACGGTCAAGTTCGCCTTACTTTCATGGTTCCAGCACGTGGTTTAATTGGTTACACTACAGAATTCCTAACATTAACTCGTGGTTACGGTATTTTAAACCACACATTCGACTCTTACCAACCAGTACACGCTGGGCAAGTTGGTGGACGTCGCCAAGGTGTTCTAGTTTCACTTGAAACAGGAAAAGCATCACAATACGGTATTATGCAAGTTGAAGATCGCGGTGTAATCTTCGTTGAACCAGGTACAGAAGTATATGCTGGTATGATTGTAGGAGAACATACACGTGAGAATGATTTAACAGTTAACGTTGTAAAAATGAAACAACAAACTAATATTCGTTCTGCGACGAAAGATCAAACTTCAACAATGAAAAAACCACGCTTAATGACTTTAGAAGAGTCATTAGAGTACTTAAACGAAGACGAATACTGTGAAGTAACTCCAGAATCAATTCGTTTACGTAAAAAGATTCTTGATAAGAGCGAGCGCGAAAGAGCTGCTAAGAAAAAGAAATCTGTAGAAGCGTAAAATAATAGAGCAGCTACCTTGGATAAAGGTAGCTGTTTTTTTATTACGCTTATTTTTTAGAATATTTACTCTTTTTTGTGGACAGTATTTTTTTCACGAGGTACTCTTGTATTAAGTACATAAAGAAAACTTATTTTTATTGCTAGGGGGGGAAGAGTGTGTTAGAGAGGATGTCTTTTTTTGCTAAATTATGTAAGGTGGATGAAAATCCAGAGTTAGGGATGTGGTTGCTGTATGGAACGATTATCATATTAAGTGCACTTGTATACAATTTAGGATTTGCAAGGAAGCTATCGGTATTAAAAAATATAGTGATATATATATCTTTAGCAATTGGGTGCACGGTTTTAACTTTCTTTGCAGTTTTTTTACCTATTGGAGAGGGGCTTGTTGTGGCGGCGATTGTACTTGGGATTTATAGGCTACGTTTACGTCAAGCGAAACAACAAAAAGTAGGATGAGAAGGGGGAAGGTTTCATGCGTTCAGTACAAGATGCACTATATAATTGGTTAACAATTAAAACAGTTGCTGAAGCACGTCCGGATGATAGTGCTGCAGAAGAAACGTATTTGTTATTTCAAAATATGATATATGAAGAATACAAATTAAGGAATGTAGAAGTTAAAAAGAACGAGGAAATGTATTTGATTACATACGAAATTAATGAGGAAAGAAAATCTGTGAGGTTTCCGTTAGAAGCTATTGACTGTTTTTTGGATCAGATGGATCGTGAACCCGAAAAATATAAATAAGTCCTTATCTATATGATTAAGGACTTATTTATATTTTACCAATCGTCTTCTACTTTTTTATCACGATATAGTCGGAAAGTACCACTTGCATGACGCTCCATCGTACGCTCTGCAATGCGTTCCGAACATTCCGTGCACATATATGTATGAATAGGGCGATTACGTAGTTTTTTTGCCATAGGATTTTCATCATCTAACATATCTTTTTTATCACAAATCATACACTTGACTCTCATTTCGTCACCTCAATACGAATTCTATCAGTATAAGTATATCACGGAAGCGTAATGTTTTTGAATAATAGCAGGAAAAAATAATATTTTCGCAATTCGAAAAATAAGTTATGATAAGGATACATTAAGTATATTTGGAGGTGGAAATATGGCGAATGTAGTAGAGCCTACATTAACAGACGATTTAGTACAAACGTTCCGTAAAGAATGTATTGTTATGGTAGCAACAACAGATTTTGAAAAACAAGTTCCTAACGTAAGTGCTATTTCTTGGGTGTATGCAGTGAGTGAAACTAGTATTCGATTTGCGGTAGATCAACGTTCACGTATTGTGGAAAATATAAGGCGCAATACAGGAGTGGTATTGACTATAATGGCGAATGAATCCGTATTTTCCATAAGTGGTGCAGGTGAAATTTTGACAGATAGAATGGAAGGCATTCCTCTAAAATTAACTGTAATAGAAGTAAATGTGCAAGAAGTACGTGATGTTATGTTTTATGGAGCGAAACTCGCAATTGAACCAACATATGAAAAAACATACGATCTTCGGGCAGCAAAAAAGCTGGATAACCAAGTGTTGGTAGGAATGAAAGAATTATAAATGAGATGAAGAAAAAACTTGTTCATGAACATTTGGAATCGATTATTGTGATTTAATGTTAATAATTATAATTAAAAGTAATATATTGAATAGAAATGAATAAAAAATAATAAAGAAAAGGTTTAATTGCTATGATTTTCGATTCTACCTCGTTTATACGGTACATATAATTATAACAATGGTTCGTCCATATTTTATGGATGAAACCCTTGTTCTACAAATTAAAAGTGGAGTCAGGGGGTAACAGGTTGGATAAAATTTATGTGTTAGATACGAATGTGCTTTTGCAGGATCCTTTATCTATTTTTTCATTTGAAACCAATGAAGTAGTGATTCCGGCAGTTGTATTAGAAGAGGTTGATTCGAAAAAACGTTATATGGACGAAGTAGGACGAAACGCTCGTTATGTATCCAAGTTAATAGACAAATTTCGTGAAATAGGAAAGCTGCATGAAAGTATTCCGTTAGAAAACGGCGGTACATTTCGTATTGAATTAAATCATCGTTCATTTGTTCAACTACAAGATATTTTTGTAGAAAAAACAAATGATAATCGAATTTTAGCTGTAGCAAAAAATCTATCTTTAGAAGAACAAGAAAAAGAGGACGGGAAGTCTGTTATTTTAGTAAGTAAAGACGTGCTCGTCAGGGTAAAAGCTGATGCAATTGGATTGAAGGCGGAAGATTATTTAAGCGATCGCGTAATTGAAGTAGATAATATATACTCAGGATTTTTAGAAGGATATATATCAAAAGAACAATTGGATTATTTTTATGAAAAAGGTGAATTACCTTTATCTGAAATTGCAAACCATCCTTTTTATCCAAATCAGTTTGTAGTAATGAAAGATGCACTAGGGGGTTCTAGTTCTGCACTTGGAATTGTGGATCACTTAGGTAAGAAGGTGAAGAAACTTATTTTTCACAATGAGCAAGTGTGGGGAATACGGCCACGAAATGTGCAGCAAATAATGGGATTAGAATTGTTGCTTCGCGAAGATATTCCACTTGTAACGTTAACCGGGAAAGCTGGTACAGGAAAAACGTTACTTGCGTTAGCTTCGGGACTCATGCAAACGGAAGATTTAGGGTTATATAAAAAACTACTTGTTGCAAGGCCAATTGTTCCAGTCGGAAAAGATATTGGTTATTTACCAGGAGAAAAAGAAGAAAAATTAAGACCATGGATGCAGCCGATTTTTGATAATCTAGAGTATTTATTTAATACGAAAAAGCCAGGGGAATTAGATGCTATTTTAGCTGGAATGGGTTCGATTGAAGTAGAAGCGCTTACTTATATAAGGGGCAGAAGTATTCCAGACCAATTCATTATTATTGATGAGGCACAAAATTTAACGAAGCATGAAGTGAAGACGATATTAACAAGGGTAGGCGAAAAAAGTAAGATTGTATTAATGGGAGATCCTCAGCAAATCGATCATCCATATTTAGATGAATATAATAACGGTTTAACATACGTTGTGGAGAAATTTAAAGAGCAACGAATTAGTGGGCATGTAAAGTTTGTTAAAGGAGAGCGATCTAACTTAGCTCAACTAGCAGCAGATTTATTATAAAAAGGAGTGAGCCTAGGCTCACTCCTTTTTATACACATTAAATAATTGTGAATTTACGGATGTTACGGATCGGATTTTTTCTGTTAGATCCATCATTGAAATATAGATGCACAGGTCCGTCCTCTTTTAATGGTTTTCCTTCTTTTGAAAAACCAAGAATGGCCTTTTCGACCGTTTCTAATGGAAGTGTAATGGTAGTATCTACTGTTTCAATTTCAACTTGCATAGCGTCTTCTAGAATTTCAGCGTTAGTAAGGAAAGGATGAAATGGTATACCAAATGTTCCAGTAATCAGTTGCTCTTTTTTAAATTTCTTTACACTTTGTTGTATTGGTGGAAAAGCAGCACCATCCCGGATTTCACGATCCCAATGTTCTGAAGTGTGTTTTAAATAAGTTTCCATTTCTGACGGTTCTTCTCTAGTTTCATCAAAGAAAGTTGTTAAATCTACTTTTCGGTCATCAAAAATCCAAACAGTTGGATCTATAGTAATTGGAAAACGAACTTTTCCGTTAATAAATAAAATTTCGCTCATTGTTGTTCCCCCATTTGTGTTATACTCCCACTTTTCAGTATAATAGTATTAGACACTGTTGTCACAAAAAATGTTTCTATTGCAATTTATTAAAACTATCGCTAATATTAATAGATAGGAGAGAGTAGGACGGAAACGGAGGGAATCAATTTGGCGTCTGAGACAGTATCAAATCATCAGGAAAAGGCACTAGCCCTTCTACGAGCGGATGCAGAGAAGATTTTAAGACTTATTAAGGTGCAAATGGACCATCTTACAATGCCGCAATGTCCATTATATGAAGAAGTGTTAGACACGCAGATGTTTGGACTATCCCGCGAGGTCGATTTTGCAGTTCGCCTTGGTCTTATTGCAGAAGAACAAGGGAAAGCAATGTTAGGTGAGCTCGAACGTGAGTTATCTGCACTTCATGAAGCATTTACAAACAAACAACAATAACGGGTTCAAATAAGGGGGCTCAAACTAAAATAGTTTGAGCTTTTTATTTGTATAATAAAGCAGGAAGAACCTTTATACATATGGAATACAACAATAATTAAATCGAAACAGAGAGAGGAAATGAAATGAAAAAATTATGGAAATCGATGGATTATTCATTATTACTTCCTCTTGTTATCTTATGTGTGTTGGGAGTTATAATGGTATATAGTTCTAGTTCCATTGTTGCGATTTCAAGGCATAACTGGCCAGCAAATCACTTTTTTAAAAAACAATTACTTGCTCTAGCTATTGGAACAATACTGTTAGTGATTGTCCTTGCGATACCTTATAAATTTTGGAGAAAACGAATAATTTTGTCAGCGATGGGATTAGGGAGTCTTGTCTTACTAGCGGCAGCCTTAATTTTCGGTGAGAATGTAAATGGTGCAAAAGGGTGGATACTAGGTATACAACCGGCTGAGTTTGTAAAAATAGCAGTTATTATTATACTAGCAAACTTTTTTGCTAAGAAACAAGAGATGCAAACGCCTTTTTTACAAGGAATCATTCCACCACTAGCTGTTGTCGGTGGAGCAGTAGTAATCATTTTGCTTCAAAACGACTTAGGGACCGATATACTAATATGTGGAACTGTACTGATTATGTTCTTTTGTTCAGGAGTTAATGTTAATTTGTGGATAAAGAGATTCTTTTTAACGTCTATCATATGGATACCGGCGTTGTATTTTATTGGAAGTTACAAGTTAAGTCCGTACCAAAAAGCTCGATTCTCAGTATTTCTTGATCCGTTTAACGACCCTCAAAATGATGGATTTCAATTAGTAAATTCATTTATTGGAATTGCTTCTGGGGGGCTGAATGGTAGAGGGTTGGGGAATAGTGTGCAAAAGTATGGTTACTTACCAGAGCCGCAAACGGATTTTATTATGGCGATAATATCTGAAGAACTAGGCTTTATAGGTGTAGCTATCATTTTAATCTGTTTATTACTTATTATAATTCGTTCGTTTAGAGTGGCGCAAAAGTGTAAAGATCCATTTGGAAGTTTAATTGCGATTGGCATTGCGAGTTTACTGGGAATACAAACTTTTGTTAATGTCGGTGGTATGTCTGGATTAATACCGCTTACGGGAGTGCCTTTACCGTTTGTTAGTTATGGCGGGAGTTCCTTATTAGCTAATCTACTTGCGATGGGTATATTATTGAATATTGCTAGTCATGTAAAAAGAGAAGAGAAACAACAGAATGAGTTAATTAAGGAAAGAGAACAAGGTGGACCGCATCTTGTAGTTGTAAAATAAAAAACACATTGTGCTTTAGAGCACGATGTGTTTTTTTTCTTTTTTAATAAGTTTAAATATGATATGTTATTTTTGTATTATGTTAAAAAATATATCACATTTAATCAAATGTGATATACAATTAAGTTGTTAGAAAAGTAAGAGGTATGCTATACTATTTTTGTGAAACAAATTGATCAGAAAACTTATCATTTGTTAAAAAATAAGGTATGATGGATAAAAATAAAGTGAAGCTTTCTAAGTATAATATAATGTGGAAAGTGAAGAACTTCACGCTCTTTAGGGTGTGTATATATTTTATCTCTAGAGTGGTAGGAAAGTAGAGGGGGAAAATCATGACAAAGCTGCAACGTATTCAAAAAGTATTGGTAGCTAACCGTGGAGAGATTGCAATTCGTGTGTTTCGAGCTTGTTCGGAACTTGGATTAAAAACAGTTGCAATCTATTCGAAAGAGGATAGTGGTTCTTATCATCGCTATAAAGCCGATGAGTCCTATTTAGTTGGGGAAGGGAAAAAGCCAATTGATGCTTATCTAGATATTGAGGGCATTATTGAGATTGCGAAAACTAATCATGTAGATGCAATCCACCCTGGATATGGTTTCTTGTCAGAAAATATTCAATTCGCAAAACGTTGTGAAGAAGAAGGGATTATCTTTATCGGTCCAAAAAGTAAGCATTTAGATATGTTTGGGGATAAAGTTAAAGCAAGAACACAAGCGCAGCTAGCACAAATCCCGGTTATTCCTGGTAGTGATGGTCCAATAAATTCATTAGAAGAAGTCGCAGAATTTGCTGAAAAGTATGATTACCCGATTATTATTAAAGCGTCCCTTGGCGGTGGCGGTCGTGGTATGCGTATTGTACGTACTAGTGAAGAATTAAGAGAATCGTATAATCGAGCGAAGTCAGAAGCAAAAGCAGCCTTTGGTAATGATGAAGTATACGTAGAAAAATTCGTTGAAAAACCTAAACATATAGAAGTACAAATTTTAGCAGATGAAGAGGGAAATGTTGTTCATTTATACGAACGTGATTGTTCTGTACAACGTCGTCATCAAAAAGTTGTAGAAATTGCACCGAGTGTGTCGCTGTCAGATGATTTGCGTCAACGTATTTGTGAAGCTGCTGTTAAATTGACGAAGAATGTGAATTATTTAAACGCAGGAACAGTAGAATTCCTTGTAAAAGATAATGATTTCTATTTCATTGAAGTAAATCCACGTGTTCAAGTGGAACATACGATTACAGAGATGATTACAGGAGTGGATATCGTTCAATCACAAATTTTAATAGCTGATGGACATGCGTTACATAGTAAGGTAGTAGGTGTACCAAAGCAAGAGGAAGTGGTTGTACATGGTTTTGCAATCCAATCTCGTGTAACGACTGAGGATCCACTAAATAATTTCATGCCGGATACAGGAAAAATAATGGCGTACCGATCAGGTGGTGGTTTTGGTGTGCGTCTTGATACAGGTAATAGTTTCCAAGGTGCAGTTATTACACCTTACTATGATTCTTTACTTGTAAAAGTTACAACTTGGGCGCTTACTTTTGAGCAAGCTGCTGCAAAAATGGAACGTAACTTAAAAGAATTCCGTATTCGTGGTATTAAAACAAATATTCCATTCCTAGAGAATGTAGTAAAACATAAAAACTTTTTATCAGGAGAATATGATACTTCGTTTATTGATGTGTCACCTGAACTATTCTTGTTCCCGAAACGTAAAGACCGTGGAACGAAAATGTTAAATTATATTGGTTCAGTAACAGTAAATGGTTTCCCTGGAGTAGGGAAAAAAGAGAAGCCAATTTTCCCTGATGCTCGTATACCAAGCGTAAAATACTCAGAGCCAATCCAAAATGGAACGAAACAAATTTTGGATGAGCGTGGGGCGGATGGATTAGTAAAGTGGGTACAAGATCAAAAACGTGTACTTTTAACGGATACAACATTCCGTGATGGACATCAGTCATTACTTGCAACTCGTATTCGTACAAAAGATTTACATCAAATTGCAGAGCCAACAGCGAGAATGTTACCAAACCTATTCTCAGCGGAAATGTGGGGCGGTGCAACGTTTGATGTCGCGTATCGTTTCTTAAAGGAAGATCCATGGGAACGTTTACTAGATCTTCGTGAAAAAATGCCGAACGTTTTATTCCAAATGTTACTCCGTTCTTCAAACGCAGTAGGTTACAAAAACTATCCAGATAATTTAATTCAAAAATTTGTGGAATGTTCTGCTCAAGCAGGGATTGATGTGTTCCGTATTTTTGATAGCTTAAACTGGGTAGAAGGTATGAGAGTTGCGATTGATGCTGTACGAGATACAGGTAAAATTGCAGAAGCGACAATGTGTTACACAGGGGATATTCATGATCCGTTACGTAGCAAGTATGATTTGAATTATTATAAAAACTTAGCAAAAGAATTAGAAGCATCAGGAGCTCATATATTAGGAATCAAAGATATGGCAGGCTTACTAAAACCTAACGCGGCATATGATTTAGTTTCTGCATTAAAAGAGACGGTATCGATTCCGATTCACCTACACACACACGATACGAGTGGAAATGGTATATTAACGTATACGAAGGCGATTGAAGCTGGTGTAGATATTGTCGATGTAGCAGTGAGCTCTATGGCTGGTCAAACGTCACAACCAAGTGCGAATACACTATACTATGCATTAGGCGGAAATGAAAGACAACCAGATGTTAATATAGATTCATTAGAAAAATTATCTCATTATTGGGAAGATGTACGTAAATACTATGCACCGTTTGAAAGTGGTATGAATGCACCTCACACAGAGGTATATATGCACGAAATGCCGGGCGGACAATATAGTAATCTTCAGCAACAAGCTAAAGCTGTTGGTTTAGGAGATCGCTTTGATGAAGTAAAAGTAATGTACCGTCGTGTGAATGACATGTTTGGGGATATTGTAAAAGTAACGCCATCATCAAAAGTTGTTGGTGATATGGCATTATTTATGGTTCAAAATCACCTGACAGAACAAGATGTTTTAGAACGAGGACATTCTATGGACTTCCCGGGATCTGTTGTTGAAATGTTCTCAGGAGATTTAGGACAACCATACGGTGGTTTCCCGAAAGAATTACAAGAAATTATTTTAAAAGGGAAAGAGCCGTTAACAGTAAGACCAGGTGAATTACTAGAGCCAGTAGATTTTGACGCTTTAAAAGAAGAGTTATTCCATAAACTCGGACGCGAAGTAACGATTTTTGATGTAGTTGCATATGCATTATATCCAAAAGTATTTATGGACTACGAAAAAGTTGCTGAGCTTTATGGCAATGTATCTGTGCTCGATACACCGACATTCTTCTATGGTATGAGACTTGGTGAAGAAATCGATGTGGAAATTGAACAAGGTAAAACATTGATGGTTAAACTAGTATCAATTGGAGAACCTCAGCCGGATGGAAATCGTGTTCTTTACTTGGAATTCAATGGTCAACCACGTGAAATTGTTGTGAAAGATGAAAGTGTGAAAGCAACAGTTGCCCAACGTATGAAAGGAAACCGTGAAAATCCAAATCATATTAACGCAACAATGCCAGGAACGGTTATTAAAGTAGTTGTAAAAGAAGGCGATGAAGTGAAAAAAGGCGATTCTATGGCAATTACGGAAGCGATGAAAATGGAAACGACAGTTCAAGCGCCATTCAATGGTAAAGTGAAGAAAGTATATGTTAATGATGGGGATGCAATTCAAACGGGTGACTTACTTATTGAATTAGATCACTAAAATATAAAAAGAGCTGTGTGAAAGCACAGCTCTTTTTATATTGTAAAACCTCGATTGATGTTAACAAATAATCAGCGAACGAGGACGAAATTGTCACTGACGTAAGTTTTACTGTATTACAAAGAATACCTTGCCAAAATGGCAAGGTATTTAATATTTATTCTGTTCGCTTAGAAGTCAACTCTGCTTCTTTTGCGTTCACGGTACTTCTTGTACTTAACATAACTAAATAGCATAGTACAGCAAACAAGCAAGAAATGAAGAGTGAATGTAATAATGCCATTGGCAAACTAGCATTTGTAAATACGACTAAAATGCCGACTACAGCTTGAAGTGTAACAAGGATAAATGAAATGATCCATCCCCAGTATATTACACGTTGCTGTTTGTAATGGCGAATAGCAATAATCATTGCATATAGTATCCAAGCGAAAATTAACATTGCTGCAAATCTATGTCCCATTTGAACCCACTCATGTAGTTGAGTTGGCATAGGTCTATTCTTGCTACATAAAGGGAAGTCTGGACAGGCTAAGGTAGCTCGTTCGTGACGTACTAAAGCGCCCGTGTAGACAACGATATAACAGTAAATTGTTACACCATAAATATGAAATTTCATCTTTTTGTCCATAATGAGTGAGCGTGCATCAAATTTCTGATCAATTTCAAAAATAAGGCACGTTAACAAAATGACAGAAGCGAATGAAATTAAGGAAATACCGAAATGGATAGCAAGTACAGCTGGAATTTGACCCCAAACAACTGCTGCCGCTCCCATTAATGCTTGTGCAACTAAAAATACGAAGGATAAAATTGCTAACGTTTTTGTTTCGCGCACATGTTTATAATATTTCCAGGACAAAATACAAAGGAGAGTGACGAGAATCCCTGCTGATCCTGATGTTAAACGATGACTTAGTTCAATAATAGTTTCCATGGATAAATTAGATGGAACTAATTCACCGTTACAAAGTGGCCATGATTTACCGCAGCCTTGGCCAGAACCTGTTTTTGTAACTAAAGCGCCTCCTAGTAATACTACTAATAAATCAAGGCTTGTAATGACTGCTAACCATTTAATAAAGCGTTGCAATCTCTTTCACCATCTTTCTGCTATGAAGTTATTGCGAAATATTTTCATTCCATTATGTATAGAATAAAACGCGCTAGTTCCTATGATATATAAAAAATAATAAAATAGCAAAGAAATGGCGGGGGATGACAAGCTAGAGAAAACGGGTGTGAAAATAGGGTTTATAAGGAAATTTTTAGGTGAAAAACAGGCTATTTTGAAAAGAAATGGGGAGAATACGTGTTAAATATGACAAAATAGTTTATTATAGAAGGTAACATCATGTTATGATAAAGGTAGGTAAGAATTAAGTTTTTTATATTCGACACAAAAAGTTCATGTTTTCTTCACAAAATGTTCGGGAAATATGATTTAATATATTGGAGTATGGGCGTAGATTAGTAGTAGAATGGGTTAACAATATTTCTACTGTAATAATATTGCTATATAGAAGCGAATTATTTCATTTGAAATAGGCGCAAAAAGAAAGATGAAAGTTTTAAGAGGGGGTTAAAGTGATGAACCATGCAACAAGTGAGCTGCATGATGAGTCAGCTGTAACAAGTGTACCGGAAACAACTCGGTTACAAGATTTATCAGCGCTCGTTAAAATGGGGATTGTAAACTCAAATACACTTACTGTATTTACAGGATTTTGGTTGGCGTTACACTTTAATGGATTAAGTGTGATGGACAATCTGGATAAGTTATTTTTTACAATCGTTGGTTCTGGATTAATTATGGCAGGGGTATGTTGCTTAAATAACTATATTGATCGAGACATCGATCCGTTAATGGAAAGAACAAAAACACGTCCAACGGTTACTGGAAAGTATAAACCAGGATTCGCACTTACATTTGGATTAGTTATATTACTTCTTGGATTTGTATTCTTATTATTAACAACACCGATGGCAGTATTAATGGGATTTATTGGTGCTTTCACATATGTTGTCTTATACACTTTATGGACAAAGAGAAAGTATACATTAAATACTGTTGTAGGTAGTATATCTGGAGCAGTTCCACCTTTAATTGGATGGGCAGCAGTTGATCCAACTTTAGGTCATCCAATTGCTTGGATGTTATTTTTAATTATGTTTATTTGGCAAATCCCACATTTCCTCGCATTAGCGATGAAACGTGTTGATGAATATCGAAATGCAGGAATCCCAATGCTTCCTGTAGTTCATGGATTTGAAATTACGAAACGCCAAATCATGATTTGGACAGTATGTTTATTACCACTACCATTTTATATGAGTGGACTTGGGATAACATTTATGGTAATCGCAACATTGCTTAACATCGGATGGATCGTTTTAGGGTTTTATGGCTTCCGTAAGAAAGATGACATCAAATGGTCCGTACAAATGTTTGTTTATTCCCTAAATTATTTAACAATCTTATTTGTATCAATGATTGTAGTTACATTCTTCTAAGACAACGACATAATTGGATTTCTTTACGTTGAGATTTACTTTACTTAACTATAAAGTACAATCTAATTCACAAAGAAAGTGGGGGTTGTTTGTATGAAGAAACAGTGGCGACTGCTTTCGTTCGTTTCACTGCTGGCTTTACTGTTAGGGGGATGCGGTAAAGCCTTTCAATCTACTTTAATTCCGCAAGGAGAAGTAGCAAAAATGCAATATGATTTACTCTTACTAGCAAGTGCGATCATGGTAGGAGTAGTACTAGTAGTTACTATTATTTTCTTATATGTAATTGTGCGTTTCCGACAAAAGAAAGGTCAGGAAGATTATATTCCAGAGCAAGTTGAAGGAAATCACAAACTAGAAATTATATGGACAGTTATTCCGATTATTCTTTTACTAATCTTAGCTGTTCCAACGGTTACATATACATTCAAACTTGCTGATGTAAGTGCGATGGAGAAAAAGAATATTGATAAAGATACTATCGTTGTTGATGTAACAGCGAATCTTTATTGGTGGGAATTTTCTTACAAATCAGAAAAAATAGTCACTTCTCAAGATTTAGTCATCCCCACAGGTAAGAAAGTGTATTTGAATTTGAAGGGTGCCGATATTAAACATTCATTTTGGGTTCCATCTTTAGCTGGGAAAATGGATACCAACACAGATAATGTGAACAAAATGTGGTTAAAGGCAGATAAATCAGGCACTTATAATGGTTTTTGTACAGAATTTTGCGGCCCATCACATTCTTTAATGCAATTTAAAGTGAAAGCTTTAGATGAAAGCGAGTACAAAAAATGGCTTGCTGATATGAAAAAGATTGATGGGAAAAAAGAAGTAGCTTCAACAAAAGCGCAAGAGGGCCAAGAAATATTTAATAAAAGTTGTATTGGTTGTCATGCAGTTGGATCTAATGATAGTAGACCACCTTCCGCTCGTATCGCACCAAACTTAGCGAACTTTGCTGATCGCGATACAGTTGCCGGTATTGCCGAAAACAATGAAGAAAATTTGAAAAAATGGCTTAAAGATCCTGAAAATACGAAGCCAGGAAATAAAATGACTGGTAAATATGGCAACTTAACGGATGATCAAATTGATGCATTAAATGCATATTTACAAACGTTAAAAGTTGAAAAGTAAAGAGGGATTATTCGCGAAGGGGAGGTTGAAGACGTGAGTTCTGTAGCAAAAAAACAGGGGATGGGTGCTGTCATATGGGATTATTTAACGACAGTAGACCATAAAAAGATTGCCATTCTCTATTTAATTGCAGGTGGGTTGTTTTTTATAGTAGGCGGACTAGAAGCATTATTTATTCGCCTTCAATTAGCGATTCCTAACAATGCCTTTCTTGTTGGGGATGCTTATAATCAAGTATTAACGATGCACGGTACAACAATGATTTTCCTCGCAGCTATGCCACTCGTGTTTGCATTTATGAACGCCGCCGTACCACTGCAAATTGGTGCGCGTGATGTAGCGTTCCCGTTTTTGAATTCACTTGGATTTTGGTTATTTTTCTTTGGTGGAGTATTTTTAAATTTAAGTTGGTTTTTAGGTGGAGCACCAGATGCAGGTTGGACATCTTATGCATCTTTAGCTTTAGCCTCTAAAGGCCATGGTGTTGATTTTTATGTGCTCGGTTTACAAATATCTGGTATTGGTACATTAATTGGTGGTATTAACTTCCTTGTTACAATTATAAATATGCGTGCGCCAGGAATGACGTATATGCGTATGCCGATGTTTACATGGACAACATTTGTCACATCTTCGCTTATATTATTCGCTTTTCCACCGTTAACTGTAGGATTAGGACTTTTAATGTTAGATCGTTTATTTGGAACAAGTTTCTTTAATCCAGTATTAGGTGGAAATACAATTATATGGGAGCATCTATTCTGGATTTTCGGTCATCCAGAAGTATACATTCTTATACTCCCAGCTTTCGGAATATTCTCAGAAATCTTCGCGACATTTTCGAAAAAACGATTATTTGGTTATTCATCGATGGTGTTTGCGACAGTATTGATTGGATTTTTAGGTTTTATGGTATGGGCGCATCACATGTTTACAGTGGGCCTTGGTCCAGTTGCAAATGCTATTTTCTCGGTTGCAACAATGGCGATTGCAGTTCCGACAGGTATTAAAATATTCAACTGGCTCTTTACAATGTGGGGCGGAAGTATTCGTTTTACAACACCAATGATGTGGGCAGTAGCTTTTATTCCATCATTCGTAATGGGTGGAGTTACCGGCGTTATGCTTGCATCTGCACCAGCTGATTATCAATTTCATGATAACTATTTCGTAGTAGCGCACTTTCATTATGTAATCGTTGGTGGTGTGGTATTTGGTTTACTTGCGGGGGCTCATTATTATTGGCCACTGATGTTTAATAAAGTGTTAAATGAAACGTTAGGAAAGATAACATTTTGGTTATTCTTTGTCGGATTCCATTTAACGTTCTTTATTCAGCATTTCCTTGGATTAATTGGTATGCCACGTCGTTACTACACATACCTAGAGGGGCAAGGATTGGAAATGGGAAATATGATTAGTTCTATTGGAGCGATTTTTATGGCTCTTGGAACGATTGTTCTTCTATTTAATGTAATTAAAACAACGGTATCAAAAGAGAAGGCTGGTCGTGATCCGTGGGATGGACGTACATTAGAATGGACAATGCCAGCACCTACACCGGAATACAATTTTAAACAATTACCATTTGTTCGCGGGTTAGATCCGTTCTGGATTGAAAAACGTGAAGGGAATAAAGAGATGACAGCTGCGGAACCAGTTGGTGATATTCATATGCCGAATGCTTCATTTTCACCGTTTGTTATTTCTCTAGGTCTATTTATAGCCGCTTTTGGTGCGATGTACATGCAAGGTGGCAAAGATAAATTTTGGTTATTAGTAGCAATTATAGGTTTAATCATTACATTCGGTACAATGTTCCTTCGCTCAGTAAAAGATGATCATGGATATCATATTCATAAGGAAGACTTAGAAGATAAGGGGGGCAAGGCATAATGCATGTAGATGAAAAATTAACGAATGAAACATTTCCAGCAGAGCCTGAAAAAGCAACCCTTGAGGGAAAAAATAAGTTTGTCGGTTTTTGGTTATTTCTTGGAGGCGAAACAGTGTTGTTCGCTTCCTTGTTTGGCACATATTTAGCGTTAAAGAATTCTACAAATGGTGGGCCGACATCTCAAGAGATGTTTCAAATGCCGCTCGTTTTCATCATGACGATGCTTTTGTTAACAAGTAGTTTGACTAGTGTGTATGCAATGTATCATATGAAAAATTTCAACTTCAAGAAAATGAAACTGTGGCTACTTATAACAGTGTTGCTTGGCTTAGGGTTTTTGGGATTTGAAATATATGAGTTTTATCATTATACACATGAATTTAAGCATACTATGAGAAGTAGTGCATTTGGCTCTGCATTTTATGCTCTTGTTGGTACACATGGACTCCACGTATTGTTTGGATTGTGTTGGATATTGACATTAATCTTTAGAAATGCGAAGCGGGGCTTAAATTTATACAATGCACCAAAGTTTTATGTTGCATCAATTTATTGGCACTTTATTGACGTAGTTTGGGTGTTTATTTTCACTGTAGTATATTTGATGGGAATGGTGGGATAAACAATGGTAATCAAACAAACGAATAACCCTAAAGTTGATCTTGTTTATCGGAAGAGAAAAAGTGCAGAGGAAATGAGACATCAAGTTATTACGTTTGCACTAATGATTTTCCTAACATTAGTTGCATTTGTAGCAGTGGCATATCCAAAAACTTTTAGTCCGATTTTCTCTGTTCCGTTTATTTTACTATTAGCAGTGGTGCAAGTAATTTTTCAATTGTATTATTTTATGCATATGAGTCATAAAGGACATGAAGCGGCGAGTTTCTTTCTCTATTCGGGCTTGCTAATAGGGCTAATTACAATATTAGCTTTCATGACAATTGTATGGATTTAAAAAGTAAGACATAGGGGACTTGTGCTATCACAGTCCCCTATTCACGTTAAGTGAAAGGAGAAAACAGTTTTCAGAAGGTAGGTGTGGAAAATGGATAACTTATGGATATTCGGTTTTCAAGCTTTATGGAGTCCTATATTTATGTTGTTTATGATTTCGATTTTGATTGGGTACTTTTTAATTATTGGGCCGTATAGAGAACGATTTGAAAATACGACTAAAGTAAGTAAAAAACAGATTTTCTATTTTACAATCGGAATTGTTCTTTTGTATTTTGTAAAGGGGGGACCAATCGATTTAATAGGACATATTGTATTTAGTGCACATATGTTTGAAATGGCGATTATGTATATTGCAGTACCACCTTTATTACTACTTGGTATACCAGTTTGGTTATATCGTTATATTACTTCTTTTAAGTTTGTTCAAATTATGTTGAAAATCTGTGCAAAACCACTCATTGCTTTGTTTGTATTTAATGGCTTATTTTCTTTTTATCATTTGCCAGTTGTATTTGATACTGTAAAACAAAGTCAAGTTTTACATCCTATTTGCCTTGCTATTTTGTTTTTTGCAGCAATGATGATGTGGTGGCCGATGCTAAATCCATTACCAGAATATCAAACGTTAAGTGATATAAAAAAACTGGGTTACATGTTTGCTAACGGTATATTATTAACGCCAGCTTGTGCATTAATCATTTTTGCGACTGCCCCGTTATTTGCAACGTATACGGATTCAGCTGCTTGGATGAAAGCGATGGAACTATGTGTACCAGCAGGAACTTTATCAGATTTAAATATAACTGGACCAGAATTTTTGCACTGGATGCCAGTAGTACAAGACCAACAAACTGGCGGTATCATTATGAAAATTGTCCAGGAAATAGTGTACGGTACGATTATTGGCTATGTATTCTTTAGATGGGCACGTAGAGAACGCGAAAAGGATAAAGAGCAGTTGCGACAATTACCACCTTATTTGCAGACGAAATAAAGTGAAACTTTAATCAGTGGGGGTTTTGTTCATCCCCCACTGATTATTAGTTGAACCAATCGGGCGTTTACTGCCCGTTAATGCGGGATAAAAAACGAGTGCATCAGTATGATGCACTCGTTTTTGGTTACTCGATAATTTGAAATTCTTTTAATTCTTTTTCGACATTTTGAAGGAGTTGTTCACTTTTTTGGAGTACATTCGTTGGGAAAGTCTCATCATCACCATATTCAACGCCATGAGGATAATAATGCTTTCCTAATAAGGGAGGGAGTAGTTTTACTTCAGCGTGTCTGCTGCCGATGTCACCTTCAATAGCAATACCTTGCACTCGCAAATAATAAACATCCGTTAATATCTCAAATTTATAATCGTATGTAACCCGTTCATAATCCCACTGTCCAGCAAGTACAAAATGGTTATTTTCCATAATTTCAGTTAAAAGTGTTAAATCAACGACTGCCCCGTTAAATTTCGTATTTGTAAATTGCATAGAATACCTCCTTTTTTAATATTACATCATTATTTTTATAATAGTATGAATAATAAGAAAGTGCAATTCATATTGAGAGAAAAGGGATAATCCAGACTTTTTTCACGAAAATATGATATAGTGAGAAGAGTACGGTACACACAAAAAAGGAAATAAAAGGATTTGTGTATATCTCAATTTTATGTTTTTTTGCAGGAGGTATATCGTTTGAAGAAATTATTGCGTATCGTAATGATTACAATTTTAATTTTAGCTGTTGATTTATACGGGAAATTACTCGTTTCACAATATATATTAACCCCCTCGCAATCAAAGCAAGAAAATAAGATTGTGAAAAAGAAAAAGAAATTAATTGAAGACTCATCAGACACTGTTTTAAATATGATTGGTGGGGATTCTGAAAACTTATTAGCGAAGTGGGGCGAACCATCTCGAATCGAGCCATCTGCTTACGGATATGAATGGTGGGTGTACAATCAAGATTTAGCTCATTATGTTCAATTTGGGGTTGCTGAACGTAAAGTTGTAACGGCGTATGTTGCTGGTGAACAAGTTAAGGTGACGCCTTATTATATAAATGAAAAGTATGAAGAAGTATATAAAAAGAATCCGTTCTCACATGAGATTTCATTAAAAAGAGGAAAGAATAGTTATCAATTTGAGTTATCTGATACCGAAGTAATGGAACAGCCATTAATATCTGTAGAAGATGGGTGGGCACAATTATATTTTGATCATTTTACACATGAGCTTGTTGGTGTTCGTTATATGGATGATGAAACGTTATTACGACAAAGGCCGTATCAACTTGTTTATTCAGGTGAATTATTGGAAGAACAACCATTGACGCCAGAAAAAATGAAACAAGTAGAGAATGGAAATATGCAACAAATTTTTGATTTAACAAATATTATTCGAAGTCGTCATGAATTGCCGTTGTTAACATGGGATCAACCAACAGCAGATGTTGCTATTGGTCATAGTAAAGATATGAAGGACAATAATTATTTTTCACACGATTCACCTACATTAGGTACGTTAGGAGATCGTTTGCAACGCGGGCAAGTAGGGTTTCAACTTGCTGGTGAGAACATAGCCGCGCAACATAGTGATGGGATTGCGGCGGTACAGGGCTGGTTAAATAGTGAGGGCCATAGAAAAAATTTATTA
The DNA here is from genome assembly GCF_022663495.1 of Bacillus cereus group sp. BfR-BA-01383. NCBI lineage: Bacteria > Bacillati > Bacillota > Bacilli > Caryophanales > Bacillaceae > Bacillus > Bacillus cereus group sp. BfR-BA-01383. Next base: position 8,500 of record NZ_JAKUFP010000001.1, on the reverse strand, counting down.
AATGAACAATTTACCGGATTAGGTGTTGGGGTATATGATAAATTTTATACACAAAACTTTATTCGAAAATAAAGTGAAACTTTAAGTAGCGGGCTGTTACGGGTAAGTAATCCCCCGGCTAACTCCCTCGGACTCACCGAATTGTACGGTGGGTATCTTACCGTATGCGAATAGCGGGATAAAAAGGTGCATGAATCGTCTAAAAATAGGCGAACCATGCGCCTTTTTTTTCTTACAATATAGTAGAAACACATGAAGAGGTGAGGATTATGCCAACAACAAAAGGGCCGTTACATCCATCGGTTCAACAGTTTAAAGAGTTTGTAAACCATCACCCTAAAATGGTTCATGAGGTTAGAAGTGGTGGGAAAACTTGGCAACAATTTTATGAAGAATGGTACTTAGTTGGTGAAGAAGATCCAATTTGGGCAACTTATAGACCTGATGGAGCGCCTGCATTTTCTTCAGCAAAAAAAAATGAGAAAGTAAAAGAAAAAGATAATCGAACTGAAGAGGAAAAAACTGCTGATGTGATGGGGCAAATGCTTTCTTTCTTTAAAAAGCTAGATGTGGAACAAATGCAGCACCATTTAGCCAATGTGACAAGTGCAATTGGTAGCGTACAGCAAGTCATTCAACAGTTTCAAGGAAAGCGCGAGCAGCAAGAACAAAGTACTTCAGAAAATAATCCATTTTTCTTTCAGAAGGATTAGGGGGAAAGATGATGAGAGCAGAACTTATGGAGTTTATAAAAGCTGATGAGGATTTATCTCGCTACATTAGGGAGCAGCCGTACTGGTATAGGAAATTAACGCGAAACCCCGAAGAAAAAGAGGCTTTTGAGCTAGCCGCAATGCAACATTTCAAAAAAACGATACCAGATAAAGTAGAAAAATTTCAAAATCAATTGTCTGTTGCTTCGATTATGATTGATATGTTTCAGTATATGAAGCAGCAAAATGCGACATAATTGGGAATGAAAAATATGTCCGTCATGCGTAACTTTTGTTACAATAGAAATGGATTATTTAAAAAGGAGTTGCAGCATGACGGAAATTTGTTTAGTGCGACATGGACAAACTGATTGGAATTTTCAAGAAATTATTCAGGGACGAGAAGATATTCCGCTTAATGAAGTTGGGAAGAAGCAAGCGAGTCAAAGTGCAGCTGCTTTACAACCAGAACCGTGGGATATAATTATAAGTAGCCCGTTAATTAGAGCGCAAGAGACAGCTAAGGAAATCGCAGCGGCAGCTGGATTTCAATCGATTTTATTAGATGAGCGATTTGTTGAACGAAACTTTGGAGAAGCTTCAGGGAAGCCAGTTGCGGCTGTCAGAGAGTTAATTGCAGAGGGCAAAGTGGAAGGTATGGAGCAAGATGAAGAGATTGTAGCTCGTTGCTTTGCTGCTTTAGAAGATGTTGCAGCAACTCATTTTGGTAAACGTATTATTATTGTTGCTCATTCACATGCAATAAAAGCGATTTTACATGCAATTGCACCAGATGAAATTACGTTTAAGACACCATTAAAAAACGCGTGTATTAGTTATGTGAAACAAAGTAATGGGGAATGGGATGTTCTTAAATATAATATAGCGGAACATATTAATGCATAAGTTTATATGGATATTATGTGAAGAATAGTTATGATCCTATCTTTCTTTTAAGTGAGGCACTTCAATTAGTAGTTCTATTCTAAATGTGGTATGATGGATATTCGGAGGTGTCTCTCATGATTGTAGCGACGCTAGAAAGCGTATTAATATTAGATAAAGCAGAGCAACTTGCAAAAGTGATTATCTGTTCAGATATAGCAGAAGATTATCGTAAGTGTTATAAAGAATTGCATGAAGATATGGAAGTTCAAGCGCTAATTCAGCAATTTACAGCGATGAAAGAACGGTATGAGGAAGTACAACGTTTTGGGAAATACCACCCTGACTATACTATCGTGTCAACGAAAATGAGAGAATTAAAGCGTTCTGTAGACTTGCATGATAAGATTGCGACTTTTAAACGAGCAGAAACTGCTTTGCAAAAGTTATTGGATGAAGTGAGTGTAGCAATCGGTTCGGAGGTATCTTCTTCCATTAAAGTGCCAACAGGAAATCCATTCTTTGATGCTGGAGGCTGCGGTGGAGGCTGTGGTACTGGCGGCGGTTGCGGTTGTAAAAAAACGGGGTGATGTACCCCGTTTTTTAGAAGATGGAAGAAAACGTATACAGAGTTTGTCCAATTGTGTCATAAATTTCTGATTGGTTTTCATATAATATAAAATATAAGTTTTAAAAAGGAGAAGATGGAGAAGATTATGTTCGGGCAACGACAAAGTATGATTGTTTATTTACATTCATTGAAACATGCCAAGATTTTAAGGAAATATGGAAACATACATTACATATCAAAACGATTAAAATATGCCGTTGTGTATTGTGATATGGAACAAATTGAGCATATGATGCATAAGTTGAACAAGCTTCCTTTTGTGAAAAAGATAGAACAGTCGTACCGTCCGTTTTTAAAAACGGAATTTGAAAATTCCCGTCCTGATCGGGCAAAGGAATACGATTATAGTTAAGTGAAAAAACCCCTGCTAAATTTAGCGGGGGTTTTTTCGCTTGAAATAACGTGTTACTTCATTGGAGGAATGAAGTTGTTCATTCGCAAAATACCAATTAGATGATTAAAAAATAGTTCTTTTTCAGGGAAAGTTGTTGACGGTTTTACAGTAAAGGTAGTGACTTTTTTCCCTATTTGTTCTGCCATTTCTTCAAATAAAACGACACGTTTGCTTTTTTTATTTTCGAGTACAGGAATGCCTTCACGACATATGTATAATGGCTGGAAATCACCAGTAGTTGTAGGTTTTAGTATTACAACAAGTGAACATACTTTTTGTTCGTTTTTTACAGTTTCAAATTGTAACATATGTGTTATGCGTTCTTGGTTTGCTTTGGCAATTTCAAGTAATTCATATAAGTCAGAGTAGCCTTCTCCGAGTTCTATAAAGCGTTGAATCATATTTTTTCCTCCTCTTTCTTTTACTGTACCATCTCACTTTTTAAATGAAAAGTAGACAAAGAAAAAAACCCTGCAATGCAGGGCCCTTCTTATGCTAGTATGTACTAGCAAGAAGGCAAAGGGAGAGGAGAAACCGGAGGAAGAACTTATGGGGAAACGTAAGTCTTCTCCGCGGTTGGCAACAACATCGAAGGTGATGTTGTTATATTTATTTATGTCCAATCTAAATGAAGATATACATAATGAAATTAAAATTTATGTTAGGCTTTTTATTTTTCTTTTTTTTATTTTATGATAGGATAAAAAAGGTAAAGTGGAACTAATATACGTAATGGGTTCGTATTAGCAAATGGTGAGATGAATATATATAAAATGACGAGCGGTTATTTTAAGCCAAAGTTCCTTATTGTAAGTTGAAAGGTGAATGAAACACTTCATGGAATAGTATAGTTTGGTAGCGGTTACCGAATTGAGAAGGATTTTCTATAATCGCTCGATAGATTGAAATAAAGGTAGTGACAACAGATGAGAGTAGTTTCAGGTAAATGTAAAGGGCACCCACTTAAAGCGGTGCCTGGTAATACAACACGTCCAACGACAGATAAAGTGAAAGAATCTATTTTTAATATGATAGGTCCTTATTTTGATGGTGGTATTGCCCTTGATTTATTTGGTGGTAGTGGTGGTCTTGGAATTGAGGCCATAAGTAGAGGGATTGATAAAGCGATCTTTGTTGATCGAGATAGTAAAGCAATAAAAGTAATTCATCAAAATTTAGAAAGTTGTAGAATACAGGAACAAGCGGAAGTATATCGGAATGATGCGGAGCGTGCGGTAAAGGCACTTATAAAACGTGAAATATCATTCGATCTTATATTAATTGATCCGCCATATAAAGAGCAAAAAATTGTATCTTTAATTAGTGTGATGGATCAACATGGATTGCTACATAGTGATGGACTAATTATGGCGGAGCATGGTAATGACGTAGTTTTACCTGATTCTATAGGCAGGCTTGCTAAAGTACGAGCTGAGAATTATGGCATTACAGCAATATCGATTTATAAGTATGAAGGTGAGGGGACAGAATGACAAGTATAGCTATTTCTTCAGGAAGTTTTGATCCAATTACCCTTGGGCATCTGGATATTATTAAAAGGGGAGCAAAAGTATTTGATGAGGTGTACGTAGTTGTCTTAAACAATTCATCAAAAAAACCGTTTTTTTCAGTTGAAGAGCGCTTAGAATTAATTCGAGAAGCAACAAAAGATATCCCGAATGTAAAAGTGGATTCACATAGTGGATTATTGGTGGAGTATGCAAAAATGCGTAATGCAAATGCGATTTTACGTGGTTTACGAGCGGTATCTGATTTTGAATATGAGATGCAAATTACTTCTATGAATCGAAAATTAGATGAAAACATTGAAACCTTCTTTATTATGACAAACAACCAATATTCATTTTTAAGCTCGAGTATTGTGAAAGAAGTCGCGAGATATGGAGGAAGTGTAGTAGATCTTGTGCCTCCTATTGTAGAGCGTGCTTTAAAAGAAAAGTTTCAAACCCCGTCAAAGTGAACGGGGTTTTTCTTTATCCCGCTATTTGTGGGCAGTAAGCCTCCTACCTCAAAATTCAGCGAAAGCAAAGAGGTTAGGTGGAAGCCCTGCTGCCCGTAAAAACCCGATTGGTGAAGGTTAATAATTAGTGGGGGATGAAGAAAACCCCCGCTGATTAAAGTTTCACTTTATTGTTACGGAAAAATAGCAAGATAACATATAAATATAAACAAAATAATGTGAATATCGGTCCGTAGTGTACGAAAGATGTCCAAATTTCATGCAGTATTGAAGAATGATTCGATAAAAATACGGGAATATTTTTTTGCATAGGTGAGAAAGAACTCACTTTTTCATAAAATGGTTTCCAAAATATAAAAGTAAAAATAGGAGCGAGAATACTTTGGATAATTCGTGCAAAAAAATATGGCTTAAATCGGATGTCTGTTTCAGCTAATATGCTAGCAACTTGTGCCTGAATAGAAAGGCCGCTAAAGCCTAAAATGAAACTTGTTACCATAGCTTGTTGCAGAAGGGGTGTTTCATTTATTTGACTAATCATTTGGCTTCCGAGTGTCATTTCAAAAATGCCAGATAATATCGGAATACTAAATTCGGTAGTTAGTTGGAAGAATGATAAAATATGTTGCATAATAAAAGAAAGGGCTGTTGTAATATGAAATACAGTAATCATTTTATTTAAAACAGAGAATAAAATAATAAATCCACCAATCATAAGTAACGTTTGAATAGAAGAAACGATAGCGTCCCCAAGTAATTTTCCTATTGGTCTTTTTTCTTGCATACGTGTCTGGTGGAGGATTGAAAAAGGATTTTGAAAAGGACGTTTTTTAGTAGTGTGTTTATCATTTGTGTTAATGGTGTTATTACCGTAAAAACGCATTAGTAGCCCGACGGCGAAGTTACTTAAATAATGTGCAGCAGCTAATACAATTCCTAATTTCGGATTATTGAAAAAACCGATAGAAACAGCTCCGAAAATAAAAAGTGGATTAGAAGAGTTTGTGAAAGATACGAGGCGCTCTGCTTCAATTTGTGTGAGTTGATTACTTTTACGTAGTCTAGCGCTTAATTTGGCGCCAGCGGGGAATCCTGAAGCCATTCCCATCGCCCAAACAAATCCACCTATCCCTGGAACGCGAAAAAGTGGGCGCATTAGTGGTTCTAATATAACGCCGATAAATTTTACAACACCAATGCTAATTAGAAGTTCCGCAATGATGAAAAACGGTAATAGTGAAGGGAATACAACTTCCCACCATATATTTAACCCTCGAATGGAAGCTTGCAAAGCAGCTTGGGGGTGGAGTACAAGAGAAAAGGTTAAAAATAGTGTTGATATGGTAAGGAAAGCCGTTTTCCATTTTTCATACATGTAAGTAAATCCCCCTTTGTCCCAAAAAACGTTCATTTCAGTATACGTGGATACGTGGTGAATTTAGACCATAAGTATGAAAAAGGGATGAAAAAAATTAAAGGGTGAGAAAAATGAAAGAACCTAAAATCGGTTTAGCTCTTGGGTCTGGTGGGGCGAAAGGATTTGCTCATATTGGCGTTATAAAAGTTTTAAGGGAAAATGGTATACCGATTCACATGATTGCAGGAAGTAGCATGGGGGCTTTAGTAGGTACATTTTATGCAGCTAGCTGTAACATTGAAAGACTGTATAAACTGGCGACTGTTTTTAAGAGGAAATATTATTTAGATTTCACGGTGCCGAAAATGGGGTTTATTGCTGGAAAACGTGTCAAAGATATGATTAAAATGTTTACATATAATAAAAATTTAGAAGAGTTAGATATCCCGACGGCTGTTGTGGCTACTGACATCTTGAAGGGGGAAAAAGTGGTTTTTACAAGTGGTCCTGTTGCAGATGCGGTGAGGGCTAGCATATCTGTACCTGGGGTGTTTGTACCAGAAAAAATAGATGGACGATTATTAGTGGATGGCGGAGTTATTGATCGCATTCCAGTATCAGTTGTGAAAGAGTTAGGAGCGGATATTGTTATCGCTGTTGATGTATCTCCAATTAAGGTGAATGGAGAGGTTACGTCTATTTACGATGTAATTATGCAGAGTATTGAAATTATGCAACATGAGCTTGTGATGAATCGACAAATTGCATCGGATTTAATGATGCGACCAGCTGTAGAACAATTTAGTTCGCGTGCTTTTACAAATATTGAAGATATTATTCGAGTCGGAGAAGTAGAAGCGGAAAAACATGTTTCAAATATTAATTTATTAATTGAGCAGTGGAAGGAGAAACATAATGTTTAAGCGTTTTCGGTTTATATATGCAATTCTAATAGGGGTTATATTGGCGATGTTACTTGTTTATGTGCGTTTACCGTATTATGTAACAAAACCAGGAATGGCTGCAAAATTAGAGCCGTATGTTCAAGTTGAGGGTGGAACAAAAGAATCTGGTGATTTTATGCTTGTAACGGTTTCGATGGGGCCAGCAAATGTTGTGAATTTAATAGCAGCGCAGTTTAATAAATATACACATGTATCGAAGGCGGAAGAAATACTACAAAGAGGCGAGAGTGATGAAGAATATCAATTCCGCCAAAATTATGCAATGAAAGATTCGCAAAATGCAGCGATTTACAATGCTTATAAACGTGCAAATCGTTCTGTTTCTTTTGAAAATAAAGGTGTATTAGTAGCCGGAGTGTCGAAGGGGATGCCGTCAGAAGGGAAGCTTAAACTTGGGGATGTCATCATAGCTGTAGATGGAAAAACATTCGAAAAGACGGAGCAATTTATTGAATATATGACAGGGAAAAAAGAAGGCGATACAGTAAGTATTGAGTACAAAAGAGGCGGAAAACAACTGAAAGAAAATTTAAATGTTAAGACAATCCCAAATGGGAATGGGCGTGTTGGTATAGGCGTCTCCATCGTTACGGAAAGAGAATTAGTAGTAGATCCGAAAGTGAAAATCGACTCCCATGAAATAGGGGGCCCATCAGCGGGTTTAATGTTTACATTAGAAATATATAATCAACTTGTAGAAGAAGATTTAACGAAAGGCCATGAAATAGCTGGAACGGGTACAATCAATGAAAAAGGAGAAATCGGTCCAATTGGTGGTATTCAGCAAAAAGTGGTAGCTGCTAGCGATGCTGGAGCTGAAGTGTTCTTTGCACCAAATGAAAAAGGTGCGGAGAAATCGAATTATAAAGATGCACTTGAGGCTGCGAAAGATATTAAAACAAAAATGAAAATTGTTCCAGTTGATACGCTAGATGACGCATTAATGTATTTGGAAAAAATGGATGGTAAAAAATAAACCTCTCTGAAAAAGTGAAGTGAACCCCGAAAACGGGACACCTATCAAAACACCGAAACCATCTGTTCCCTATATTCTTTAGGGGATAGGTGGTTTAATTTCTCTTGAATTCGCACACAATTGTAGTAATGAATGTATTCTAGCACAATCTTTCGCACAGTTGTGTTGGATACTTTTGTTATCTTTTGTGAATAGAAAGCTTCGCTTTTCAAATGACCAAAGAAGCTTTCCATGACGGCATTATCATGGCAATTTCCTCTCCGGGACATGCTGGTGATAATGCCTTTTTCTTTGGCATACGCTTGAAATTCCTTCGCAGTATAAATACTCCCCTGATCTGAGTGAAGGATGACATCTTTTACTTTTCGCCCTCTCATTGCTTGTTTTAATGTCTTCATCGCTAATGTTAGAGTTTGTGATTCACTGATGACATAACTAATAATTTCGCGATTAAAGGCATCCATAATCGTTGATAAATACAATGTACGTTCTCCAAATAATAAATACGTTACATCCGTAAACCACTTTTCATTTGGGGCTGACGCTTCAAATTGACGTTCTAATCGATGAGGAGCTACAACTGGTTCCGCACCATTGA